>NZ_JBEZMA010000021.1:0-118361 GCF_040652415.1 Streptomyces sp. NPDC048255 | reverse complement strand
GCGACGATCAACGAGCTTCCCCTCGACGCCCCCGGCCACGTGCCGTGGTGGCCGGAGCCTCATGCCGACACGAACCTGTTCGCCATCATGGTCCATGTCCTCGGCGAATCCATCCGGCATGCCGGGCACGCCGATATCCTGCGCGAGGGCCTCGACGGCCGGACCGGGTTGCGCGCCGAACACGAGAAGCAGATCGACGAGGAAGCCCGTGCCGCCTACTGCGCGAAGATCGAGCAGGCCGCCAGGTCGGCCGCACCAATCAAGGCCTACTGATCGTTTCAGAATGAGGTTCGTGGGCGGCAAGGCATATGAGGCTGCAGGCCAGTTCGAGCAAGCCCTGGTGGAGATCTGCGCGTCGCGCCTCGCGCCGGTCGGGGTGCCCGGCGCCTCGCGCGGTGGCGCCAGGCCCGGGTGTGTTGCGAAGCGGGGCAGGTTGTCGGGGAGCTCGGCCAGGGGCTGCGCGGGGCAGCCACCTGACCCGGCGTCACTGTCCGGTCGTCGTCAGTAGGCACGACCGTACGGCGCTCTCCGACGCACTTGGGCCCGGGGTCGGTGAAGGTGGTGTTGCACCGCACCGGTTTCCCGGCCAGCAGGCCCTCCCCCGTAACGCCGCGGTGGGCCTGCGGACCGAGGCCGCTTCGACGCGACGGGAACCGGGGACCGGTCAGAGAGTCGGGCTTCCGTGGAGCTGCCACGCCGTCTCGCCACTGACGTCGCGAGAGTCGTAGACCAGGGTGGCGTCACCCGTGACACCACCCGCGGGCAGCGACATCCAAGACTGGACGAGAGCTTGGGGGATGCCGCCGGTCTGGCGGGGGACACGGATGCGGATCGTGGGGTTGCGGTAAAGGCCGGGGGAGGGCGGGAACGACAAAGCGCCGAGTCACGGGACCGTCCGTGACTCGGCGCTCTGGTTTGTGACCGCCCGACGGGGCGAGGCTGGCGCGACAGGACGTTCGCACCGCCGGGCGGAGCAGGAGGCTCCTCCGTTCCGTGCAGGGGGCTCTGTGCGTATCCCCTGCACGGGAGAGGAGTTGCCGGGACCGTGGCGGTCGGCGACGAGAACTCCGGCGTCGTCTCCCTCAGGTCAAGAGACGGGCCTCGGAACCCATTACCACCGCACTGGCTCGCACGCCCGCCACGGTCCTCACGCGGCGCCAGCCGCAAAAGCTGGCGCAGTCCGCCCTCACCGCGTACCACCCCTCATCCGGGTCCGCGGCTCGGGCTCAGCACCCGGGGCCTGACCTCCCGTCAGGCCCCCGGTACAGCTATCGGCTCAGGCGTCGCGCAGGGCGCGGACGGCCTCCTCGACGCGCTTGCCGTAGTCGGCGTCGGCGGCGTGGAAGTGAGCCAGGTTCTTCTCGATGACGTCCTCGAGGGTGACCTGAGACAGGCCGCCGGCGATGTTCGCCACCAGACGCTGCTTCTCGGCCTCCGACATCAGGCGGTAGAGCTCACCGGCCTGGAAGAAGTCGTCGTCCTTGGTGTGGGCCGGGGCCTCGTGGGTGCCCGTGTAGCCGGAGACGGCCTTCGGGGCGCCGAGCGCCAGACCGGTCTCGGCCGGACCCTGGTACGAGTTGGGCTCGTAGTTCTTGTCGTGGCGCGAGCCGTTGCGCAGCGCCATGACACCGTCGCGGCCGTAGTTCTCGGCCTTGGTCGCCTTCGGGGCGTTGACCGGCAGCAGGGTGTGGTTCACACCGAGGCGGTAGCGCTGGGCGTCGGCGTACGCGAAGAGACGGCCCTGGAGCATCTTGTCCGGCGAGGCGGTGATGCCCGGGACGAAGTTGTTCGGGGAGAAGGCGGACTGCTCGACCTCGGCGAAGACGTTGTCCGGGTTGCGGTCGAGGACCAGACGGCCCACGCGCTGCAGCGGGTAGTCGCTGTGCGGCCACACCTTGGTGAGGTCGAACGGGTTGAAGCGGTAGTCCGCGGCCTCGGCGGCGGGCATGATCTGGACGTAGAGGGTCCAGCTCGGGTTCACACCGCGCTCGATGGCCTGGAGCAGGTCGGTCTGGTGCGAGTTGGCGTCCGAGCCGACGAGCTCGGCGGCCTGCTCGCCCGACAGGCAGCGGATGCCCTGGTTCGTCTTGAAGTGGTACTTGACGAAGAAGGCCTCGCCCTGCTCGTTGGTCCACTGGTACGTGTGGGAGCCGTAGCCGTTCATGTGACGGTACGACGCCGGTATGCCGCGGTCACCCATGAGCCAGGTGATCTGGTGCGTGGCCTCGGGGGCGTGCGCCCAGAAGTCCCAGACGTTGTCCGGCTCCTGCTTGCCCGTGAAGGGGTCGCGCTTCTGGGAGTGGATGAAGTCGGGGAACTTGATCGGGTCCTTGATGAAGAACACCGGGGTGTTGTTGCCGACGAGGTCGTAGTTGCCCTCTTCGGTGTAGAACTTCAGGGCGAAGCCGCGCGGGTCGCGGACGGCGTCCGCGCCACCGAGGGAGTCGGCCACGGTGGAGAACCGCAGGAAGGTCTCGGTCTTCTTGCCGACCGTGTTCAGGAACGCGGCGCTGGTGTACGCGGTGACGTCATCGGTCACCTCGAAGTAGCCGTACGCGGCAGAACCGCGGGCGTGCACCACGCGCTCCGGGATGCGCTCGCGGTTGAAGCGGGCGAGCTTCTCGAGGAGCTGCTGGTCCTGGACCAGGAGCGGGCCACCGACGCCGGCGGTGGCGGAGTTCTGATTGTCGGCGACCGGGGCGCCGGACTCGGTCGTCAGCGTGCGCTTCGACATGGTGACCTTCCGTACGGGTAACTGCTGACGGAAGGCGTCTTCCGTCATGCGGAACAGCCTAATTTCGGCATGAACGCAACGTCAACAGTTTGTTGAACAAAGATGGGAGAGAGGTGATCCGGACGGCGCCGGCGCTTGGGCGCGACAGGACAGGTGTCAGCACCGGCGCCATCCGGAAACTCAGGTCCCCTTGCGGGGAGGCCCGGGCCCGAAGGCCCCGGGTCGGATCAGACCTGGGCGCCGGAGAGGCGCTCGACCGCGCGGAGCAGCGCGGAGTGGTCCAGGCCGCCGTCGCCCTGGGCGCGCAGCGAGGCGACCAGCTGGGCGACGACCGCGCCGACGGGCAGGGCCGCGCCGACGTTGCGGGCGGCGTCGGTGACGATGCCCATGTCCTTGTGGTGAAGGTCGATCCGGAAACCGGGCTTGAAGTCGCGGTTCAGGAAGTTGTCCTTCTTGCGGGTCAGGACCGTGGAGCCGGCCAGACCGCCGTTGAGGACGTCCAGGGCGGCCTGGAGGTTCACGCCGGACTTCTCGAGGAAGACGACGGCCTCGGCGCACGCCTGGATGTTCACCGCGACGATGAGCTGGTTGGCGGCCTTCACCGTCTGGCCGGAGCCGTGCGGGCCGCAGAGCACGATGGTCTTGCCGAGGGCCTGGAGGACCGGCAGGGCCTCGTCGAAGTCGGCCTGCTCGCCACCCACCATGATCGACAGGACGGCCTCGATGGCGCCGGCCTCGCCGCCGGACACCGGGGCGTCGATGACGCGGATGCCCTTCTCGGCGGCGTTCTTCGCGAGGTCGATCGAGGTCTGCGGGGTGATCGACGACATGTCGATGATCAGCGCGCCGGACTTCGCGTTCTCGAGGATGCCGTTCTCACCGTAGGAGATGGCCTCGACCTGCGGGGAGGCGGGCACCATCGTGATGATGACGTCGGCGTCCTTGACGGCCTCGGCGATCGAGCCGGCCGCGGAGCCGCCGGCGGCGGCGAGGCGGTCCAGCTTGTCCTGCTCCAGCGTGAAGCCGGTGACGGAGTAGCCGGCCTTCAGGAGGTTCTCGGCCATGGGGGAGCCCATGATTCCGAGACCGATCCAGGCAATCTTGGGGAGGGTGCTCATGATGAGGGTCCTTCTCTTAATGCTTCGTACGAAAAGCGCGTGGGGTGCCTGGCTGATCGCCTGGACTTTGTCCGCTTACTTGGCGGCGCGGGCTTCGGCCGGCAGCCACGCGAAGGACGCGGCGGCGTCGGCGGCCTTGTACTCCAGGCCTACGTAGCCCTCGTATCCGGCCTTCTTCAGCTGGTCGAGCAGCGCCTCGAGGGGCAGCTCGCCGGTGCCGGGGGCACCGCGTCCGGGCTTGTCGGCGATCTGGACGTGCCCGGTCTTGGCGGCGTACTTTTCGATGACCTCGGAGAGGTCCTCATCGTTCATCGCCAGGTGGTACAGGTCGAGCAGGAACTTGGCGTTGCCGAGGCCGGTGGCCTCGTTGACCTTGTCCACTACCTCGATGCCGGCCGGGGCGCTCACCAGCGGGTAGAGCGGCGACTCGGGCTTGTTGAGGGTCTCGATCAGGAGGATCGCGCCGACGCGGTCCGCGGCCTGGGCCGCCACGACCAGGTTCTTCAGCGCGAGCTCGTCCTGCACGGCCGGGTCGACGCCGTCGACCCGGTTGCCGTAGAGGGCGTTCAGCGCCTTGCAGCCGACCGAGGCCGCGAAGTCCGCGGCCACGTTGATGTTGGCGTTGAAGCGCTCCGACTCCTCACCGGGAACCGATACCGCACCGCGGTCCGGGCCCGGCAGCTGGCCGGCGTAGAAGTTCAGGCCCACCAGCTGGGTGCCGGCGTCCTCAAGGGCTTTCTTGAGGGCGTCGAGCTCAGCCTGTGCGGGGGTGGGGGTCTCGATCCAGGGCCACCACAGCTCGACCGCCGTGAAGCCGGCCGCGGCGGCAGCCGCGGGACGCTCCAGGAGCGGGAGTTCCGTGAAGAGGATCGAAAGGTTCACATCGAAGCGCTGGTCCGTGTATCCCATGAGGGGTGTGCGCTCCTTCCGTATTGCGGAAGTTAGTTTCTGCTTGATGGAAGACTGCATCGGCCTTGTCCCGGATGTCAAGTACGGACTGCCGGAAAATCGCTCCTGCCCGCCACCCGGCCGCCGCCCCCCGGGGAGGGCGCTGTCGCGCCGCCCCTGCCCGCCCGGGTAGCTTGACCAGCGTGCGATTGAGAGTGGAGTTCACGACCGAGCCCTTCGATCTCGAAGAGGCCCCCGCCCATGCCGTGGCTGCCCGCGAGGTCATCCAGAAGGCCCAGCTGGACGCGGTGGACGTCGGCCCGTTCGGCAACACCGCCGAGGGTGAGTCCGGCCCGGTGCTGGCCGCGGTGGCCGCGCTGCTGCGCGACTCCCTGGAGGCCGGGGCCACGCGCGTCTCCCTCCAGGTGAACGTGATCGGGGAGGAGACGCCATGACCGAGCCCCGCGACCACCCCTTCGTCACCGCGGTCAAGCCGCTGGTGGACGCGATGGGCGGCGAGCTCATGGATCCGGCCCTCGCGCAGCCCGACGACGTCGTGCTCAGCTGGGAGGGTCAGGAGCTGCTGGCCGTGCGCCTGCCCCAGCTCTCGGATTCGCTGGACCACATCCTCGCGGCCCTGGAGCGACGGCACGGCGTACCGCTGGCCCAGCTCGACCGGAAGTCCAAGCAGGACGTGGTACGGATACTGGAGGCGCGAGGCGCCTTCTCGGTCCGGCATGGTGTGGAGACGGTCGCGGGCGCCCTGGGCGTAAGCCGTTTCACGGTCTACAACTACTTGAACAGGGACGCGGCCGGCCCGAAAGGGGCCGGAAAGAGCGCCCAAGAGTAAGAGTCGTTTCACCCAGCGTGACGAGCCGCCGCCCAATTCACCCGGGCGGCGGCTTTTGTGTACGGGAAGTTTCAACAAAGTGTTGACGCCGTGTTGCCGAGGGCGTTAGCTATGCGCAGCCCGTCAAAGCAACAACAGGCCACGGAGGCCTACCGTGACTTCGAGTCCGACCCCGGGTCTCACCCGGTTCAACGCCTTGGACGACAGCGCGGCCACGGCCGAGCTGCACGAGGTGTGCGCCAGTTCGGCATGGGGGAGCAAGCTGCTCGCCCAGCGCCCCTTCGCCACTGTCGAGTCCCTGTTTTCGGCCAACGAGTCCGCCATGGCGGAGCTCACCGCCGAGGACCTGGGCGAGGCCATGGGAGGCCACGCGCCGATCGGCCGGCCGAAGCCGGGAGACCCGACCTCCGCCCGCGAGCAGCGCGGCATGGCCGGCGCCTCGGAGGAGCTCAAGAACGAACTCCTCGAACTGAACCTGGCCTACCAGGAGAAGTTCGGCCACGTCTTCCTCATCTGCGCCACCGGTGCGACCGGTGAGTTCATGCGGGACGCGGTCAAGGTCCGGATCGACAACTCGCCGGAGCAGGAGCGGGAAATCGCCCGCGGCGAGCTCGTCAAGATCAACAAGATCCGCCTGACCCGCCTCGTAGAGGGAGAGTGACCATGAGCACCGAAACCACCGCGTCGGTGTCCACGCACATCCTGGACACCAGCATCGGCAAGCCCGCCGAGGGCGTCGCCATCTCGCTGTCGGCCCGTACCGGGCTCGACGGAGACTGGGCGGCCCTGGGCGGCTCCGCCACCGATGCGGACGGGCGCTGCAAGGACCTGCCGGCGCTGCCGGAGGGCACCACCCACGTACGTCTCGACTTCGAGACCGAGACGTACTTCTTTGATAAGCACAGTTCCAAGAAGCAAGCCGAGGCGCAGCAGGACGCCCCCCGCGTAAGGGACAGCGGTGCGTTTTTCCCGGAAGTGACGATCACCTTCGCGGTCACTCCTGGCGAGCATTACCACGTACCGCTGCTGCTCAACCCGTTCGGCTACTCCGTTTACCGAGGGAGCTAGCATGGCCACGATTCTGGGCCAGAACCAGTACGGCAAGGCAGAGAACCGCGTCGTCAAGATCACGCGGGACGGCGACACCCACCACATCAAGGACCTGAACGTCTCGGTCGCCCTCTCCGGCGACATGGATGACGTCCACTACTCCGGCTCGAACGCCAACGTCCTGCCGACGGACACCACCAAGAACACGGTGTACGCGTTCGCCAAGGAGTACGGCATCGAGTCCGCCGAGCAGTTCGGCATCCACCTGGCGCGCTGGTTCGTCAACAGCCAGGAGCCGATCCAGAAGGCGCGCATCCGGATCGAGGAGTACGCCTGGGACCGGATCGCCACCTCGGACGCCAACTCCAAGTTCATCGGCTCCGACGAGGTGAACCACTCCTTCGTCCGCCAGGGCATGGAGACCCGCGTCACCCAGATCACGTACGACGGTACGAACTGGGAGGTCATCTCCGGCCTCAAGGACCTCGTCGTCATGAACTCCACGAACTCCGAGTTCTGGGGTTACGTGAAGGACAAGTACACGACGCTGAAGGAGGCCTACGACCGCATCCTGGCCACCCAGGTGTCGGCTCGCTGGCGCTTCAACTGGTCGGACGACGAGCAGCGGATGCCCAACTGGGAGAAGTCCTACGCCGAGACCCGCAAGCACATGCTGCAGGCCTTCGCGGAGACCTACTCCCTCTCGCTGCAGCAGACCCTGTACCAGATGGGTTCGCGCATCATCAACCACCGTTCGGAGATCGACGAGGTCCGCTTCTCGCTCCCGAACAAGCACCACTTCCTCGTCGACCTTGAGCCCTTCGGCCTCAAGAACGACAACGAGGTCTACTTCGCCGCGGACCGCCCGTACGGTCTGATCGAGGCCACTGTTCTCCGGGACGGCGTTGACGCCCGTATCCCCGTGGACATGACCAACCTCTGATGCGGCACGCGTGTCCCGGGGCTCCGCAGTGGCCCCGGGACCCGCGACACACCTTCAGCTTCCTGAATCGGCACCCGGACGCATCACTCGGGGCGGCAGTACTGTCAGCTGTCAAGGCCCCCGGCTCCGGCACTCAAATCTCCTGGGCCTTGCCGTGCCCGTACCGCCACTGAAAGCACGAGGAAGTCCCATGGCAGCATCGGCAGCCCCTGACAGCGCGGTCGAGCGCATCGTCATCGAGAACTGTGCGATCGCGACCGTCGACGCGAACGACACCGAGTACGCCTCGGGTCACGTGGTCGTCGCCGGAAACAAGATCGAGTCGATCGGCGCGGGCAAGGCCCCCGAGAACCTCGAGAACGTCGTCCGCCGCATCGACGGCACCGGGCACCTCGTGACTCCCGGTCTGGTCAACACGCACCACCACTTCTACCAGTGGATCACGCGTGGCCTGGCCACCGACCACAACCTCTTCAACTGGCTCGTCGCGCTGTACCCGACGTGGGCGCGCATCGACGAGCAGATGACGTACACGGCCGCGCAGGGCTCCCTCGCCGCGATGGCCAAGGGCGGCGTCACCACCGCCATGGACCACCACTACGTGTTCCCCAAGGGCTCCGGCGACCTCTCCGGCTCGATCATCCGCGCCGCGTCCGAGATGGGCGTACGGTTCACCCTCGCCCGCGGCTCGATGGACCGCAGCGAGAAGGACGGCGGCCTGCCGCCGGACCACGCCGTCGAGACCCTCGAAGGCGCGCTCGCCGACACCGAGGCGACCGTCAAGAAGCACCACGACGCCTCCTTCGACTCGATGACGCAGGTCGCCGTCGCCCCCTGCTCCCCCTTCTCGGTCTCCACCGAGCTGCTGAAGCAGGGCGCCGAGCTGGCCCGCCGCCTGGGTGTGCGCATGCACACGCACGGCTCCGAGACCGTCGAGGAAGAGCAGTTCTGCAAGGAACTGTTCGGCATGGGCCCGACCGACTACTTCGAGTCGACCGGCTGGCTCGGCGAGGACGTGTGGATGGCGCACAGCGTCCACATGAACGACTCCGACATCGCCGCGTTCGCCCGCACCAAGACCGGTGTCGCGCACTGCCCGTCCTCCAACGCCCGTCTGGCCGCCGGTATCGCCCGCGTCCCGGACATGCTCGCCGCCGGTGTACCGGTCGGCCTCGGCGTGGACGGCACCGCCTCCAACGAGTCCGGTGAGCTGCACACCGAGCTGCGCAACGCGCTGCTGATCAACCGCCTCAACCCGGTCCACCGCGAGCGCGCCCTGAACGCGCGCCAGGCCCTGCGCCTCGGTACGTACGGTGGCGCCCAGGTCCTCGGCCGTGCCGACAACATCGGTTCGCTGGAGGTCGGCAAGTGCGCCGACCTGGTGCTGTGGAACCTCAGCACGTTCCTGCACTCCTCGATCGCCGACCCGGTCACGGCGCTGGTCTTCGGCGCGGCGGCCCCGGTGACGGCCTCGTTCGTCAACGGCAAGCAGATCGTCGAGAACAACCGACTCCTCTTCGCCGACGAGGACGCCATCGCCGTGTCCACGCGGGAAGAGGCTCAGCGCCTGGCGCGGATCACCGCGCAGGCCTGATCCACGGAGTCCGGCCGGGGGGGACGGCCCCCGGCCGGTCGCCGCGGACCCGAGCGGGGTCCGACGGCAGCTGTTCCCGGGAAGCGCCTGAGGAAATCCGAAGGCGCTCCCGGGGGCGGTGAGTCGTGCGACTGGCTTCGCCATGCGCGCGCAACGTCGCGGGACGGTTTGGGCGAATCGTTTCTGCACTCCTTGGGGCAAGTATTCGCACCACCACAACTCCATAAAGGCTCGACTCGCACAGCTTTCGCATCACCTCCCAGACACAACGCGTCCCTGCCGACGTGTTCAACAGTTCGGAGGAAGCCGTGGCCCAGGCGCCCAGGTTTCGCAAAGACGCAGTCGCAGTACCGCAGGTCTCGGGCGACCCCGGGGGGAAGCACCCGGTCGACGAGACGCTGCCCCCGCTGAAGATGTTCACCAGCGGCCTCCAGCACGTGGCCGCCATGTACGCGGGTGTCGTCGCCCCGCCCATGATCGTCGGCCCCGCCGTCGGACTCTCCGCCACCGAGACCGCCTTCCTGATGGGGGCCTCGCTCTTCACCGCCGGCCTCGCCACCCTCCTCCAGACGCTCGGCTTCTGGAAGATCGGCGCCAAACTCCCCTTCGTCAACGGCGTCTCCTTCGCCGGTGTGACCCCGATGATCGCGATCGGCAAGGGGGAGGGGGACAACGCGATACCCATCATCTTCGGCGCGATCATCGTCGCCGGAGTCCTCGGCTTCTTCGCCGCCCCCTACTTCGGCAAACTCGTCCGCTTCTTCCCGCCGGTCGTGACGGGTACGGTCATCACCCTGATCGGCGTCTCGCTCCTGCCGGTGGCCTTCAACTGGTCCCAGGGCGGGAACAGCACCGCCTCCGACTACGGCTCGATGAAGAACATCGGCATGGCCGCCGCCACGCTGGTCATCGTCCTGCTGATGCGCAAGTTCCTGCGCGGCTTCCTCCAGCAGATCGCCATCCTGCTCGGCCTGGTCGCGGGCACGCTCATCGCGCTGCCGCTGGGCATGACCAGCTTCGACGCCGTCAAGAACGCCTCCGTCGTCGGCTTCCCGACCCCCTTCCACTTCGGCGCCCCGCAGTTCCAGGTCGCGGCCATCATCTCCATGTGCATCGTCATGCTCGTCTGCATGACCGAGTCCACCGCCGACATCCTCGCGCTGGGCAAGATCGTCGGCCGTCCGGCGGACGCGAAGACCATCGAGGGGGGCCTGCGCGCCGACACCCTCGGCAGTGCGATCAGCCCGCTGTTCAACGGCTTCATGTGCAGCGCCTTCGCCCAGAACATCGGGCTCGTCGCCATGACCAAGGTCCGCAGCCGGTTCGTGGTCGCGGCGGGCGGCGGCATCCTGATCCTGCTCGGGCTCTGTCCGATGGCGGCCTCCGTCATCGGCGTGGTCCCGCTGCCGGTCCTCGGCGGCGCCGGGATCGTGCTCTTCGGGTCGGTCGCCGCCAGCGGCATCCAGACCCTGGCCGGCGCGGCCATGGAGAAGGGCGAGAACGCCCTGATCGTCGCCGCCGCGGTGGGCATCGGCCTGATCCCGATCGCCGCGCCCGAGTTCTACCACGCCTTCCCGAAGGACCTGCTGGTCGTCCTCGACTCCGGCATCAGCACCGGCTGCGTGGTGGCCATCCTGCTGAACCTGGCCTTCAACCACCTCGGCGCCAAGAAGGACGCGGCCTCGCCCGCCCCGGAACCGGTGCCGGTCCACTGACGTCCGGACCGGCCGGCCCCACCCCTCCCGGGGCCGGCGCCGGACGACACGGCGGCGCGCACGCCACCCACTGCGGGTGTGGCGTACGCGCCGCCGTGTCCGGTCGGGGCCGGCCGGTTCTACGGGGCGGGCGCCGGGGGAGTCCAGAGCATCAGGTTGCTCATCAGCTCGGCCTGTTCGATCGCGTCGTCCAGGGCGTGGTGGGTATGGCGCCGGCGGGACAGCAGTTCGCGCGGCATCCGGCCCTTGACGGCGGCGCGCAACGGCACCCGCGCCTTCGCCGCGTAGAGCGTCTTCATGTCCAGGCAACCGGAGTGCCCGAAGGGGCTGTCGGCGCCGAACCGCATCAAGTACCAGTACAGGAAGGTCCAGTCGAAGGAGGCCGGGTAGCCGCACATCACCGGCTGCGCCCCCGCGGAGACCTCCCGCACCCAGGTGCGGAACTCGTCCATGGCAGCGCCCGGTTCGGCGCCCTCCTTCAGCAGCCGGTCGCGGTCCAGCCCGCTCACGGCCAGCGCCTCGGGCACGAACTCCTCGCTGATGGGGCGCAACTACCGGTAGAAGGTCCGCTGTTCGGGATCGGCGGCGGTGTACACCGCGCCGTCCTGCCGCCCCGCGACCGAGGCCCCGAAGCTGATCATCGAGTACGGGCCGGGAATGGGTCCGTCGGCCTCGATGTCGACGGAGAGGTAGAGGCTGGGACGTGACGTACGGGCTGCCATGCGCCCGAGCATGCCAGCACGCGCCGCGCCGCTCACCCCGTTTTCCGGTGGCTACGCGCCGTAGCCGCCCGGACCGGCTCCGGTGCGGAATCGACGGCCGACGGGCGCGGGGGGAGGATGGGGAGTGGCAGCGGGATGCGTCTGATCGAAGGAACAGTCATGTTCGCAGACAGCAAGGCATTCAGCGGATTCTCGGTCGACGACCTGGACAAGGCGAAGGAGTTCTACGGTTCGACCCTCGGGCTGCGCGTCTCGGAGGACGACACCATGGGCCACCTGGCCCTGCACCTCGGGGGCGACACCACGGTCCTGGTCTACCCGAAGGACAACCACCAGCCCGCGAGCTTCACCATCCTGAACTTCCCCGTGGACGACGTCGACCGGGCCGTGGACGACCTCACCGCGCGCGGCGTCAGCATGGAGCGCTACGAGGAGTTCGAGGCGGACGACAAGGGCATCGTGCGCGGTGAGGGAGGCACGCCCACCATCGCCTGGTTCAAGGACCCGGCGGGCAATGTCCTGTCCGTGCTCAATGAATCGCCGTGACCGGCGTCCCGCAGGTCTGAAGCTCGTCCCCGCGCCGCGACGGCACGGCAGGCCCGGGACGGGGCCGTGCCGTGCCTGGGACGCGCCCTAGGGGGCCGGGGTGAGGAACATGCCCGTCTGATCGGCGCCGGCGGTGTTCTTGCAGGAGAAGCCCGAGGTGGCCGGCTGGGCGGCGACCAGGGCCAGGCAGCGGCCGGCTGCGAGCTGGCCGAAGTAGTTCGGGTGCATGGACTCCTGGATGAGCCCCTGCGTCTCGCTGCTGTCGATCCAGCGGGCCCACTCACTGGTCTTGGCGGACGCCGGGTTCGCGGCGCTGACCTGCGAGCTGGCCTTCGCGCACACCTCACGGCCCTGCATCATGTCCCGCAGGTCCAGGAACTGCACGCCCTTGGCGGCGGCAACCCCCTTGAGCCGGTTCGCGATCTGCGGCACGAGCGAGTCGCGGGCCCAGTCCGAGTCCCGGTTCCAGAAGGGGCAGCCACCGGTGTTGAGCCGGCTCCAGTCGCTCTGCGTGTAGCGGTTCTCGGCGCCGCGCGGAATGGGCGACGGGTAGGACTGGAGCACGATCCGGTACGAGGAGTCGGCGTAGCCGGCCCCGCGCATCACGGCCCGGACCTCGTCCACGGACTTGCCGACCTTGGCCATGACCCCGTCGATCTTCTGGTCCACGCCGGACTGCTGGTCGTCGTAGCAGTACGAGTTCCAGATGATGAAGTCGTACGCGCAGTCCTTGATGATGTCGGCGAAGCCGAGGTCGTTGCCGCCGACCGACAGCGCGATCATCTTGACGTCGTGGGAGGCGGCCACGGCGGCCAGCTGGTCGGCCTGCGGTGCCTCGCCCTTGTACGCCACGCCGCCGTTCGACGCCCGGAACACGTTGTCCGCGGTGGCCCCGGAGCAGGCCAGGTTGATCGCCACGTCGGCGATGGGGCCGGCGCTGCGCACCTCGGCCGAGTCGGAGCGGTGGCAGCCGCCGGCCGTGGTTCCGTATACCTTCGCCGGGTCGTACGTACTGCCGCTCACCCAGGCCCGGTCGGTGCCGAGCCGGTTCCCGCTGTTGGTCAGGCTGTTGCCCTTCCAGCGGCCGGCCTCGCCGGAGATGTAGCTGTCGCCCAGGGAGACGACGGCGGTGGGGCCGGTGCCCGGGCCCGCGGCGGCGGTGCCGGCCCCGGCCGTGAGCAGCGCGGTGAACGCGAGAGGGAGGGCCAGGCCGACGGCGGTCAGTCGTCGCACGCGACTGGCGTGGTTCTTCCTTCGGGCGGTGCGGGATCCGATCACTGCGGAACTCCTGCGTTCGGCCACGCGGAAGCCAGGAACAACTCCGATGCGTGGCTGGGAAAGTGGGGGTACCGCCGGCCGGTGGCAATCGGAAAGGTGACATGCCGACTCTTGTTACCGCTAGGTAGCCGCAGATTACGATGGGGTAACGACCGACCGGTCGTTCGGCGCGATCGGGGCCGAAAACGGCTCCGCCCCCGGTGCCGTGGGGCAACGGGGGCGGAACCGCCGGATGTTCGGCTGCTGTGCGTTTCAGCCGAATGTCAGCGTGGCGTCAGCCGGAGAGCTGGTCGTACGCGGGGAGCGTCAGGAAGTCCGCGTAGTCCGCGTCCAGGGAGACCTGGAGGAGGAGGTCGTGGGCCTGCTGCCACTTCCCGGCCGCGAAGGCCTCCTCGCCGACCTCGGCGCGGATGGCGGCCAGTTCCTCGGCGGCGATCTTGCGGGTGAGCTCGGCCGTGGCCCTCACCGGCTTGCCGTCGTGCTCGAAGACGACCCCCGCGTTGATCCACTGCCAGATCTGCGAGCGCGAGATCTCGGCCGTGGCCGCGTCCTCCATCAGGCCGAAGATGCCGACGGCGCCCAGGCCGCGCAGCCAGGCCTCGATGTAACGGGTGCCGACCTGGACCGCGTTGCGCAGGCCCTCGTAGGTGGGCTTCGCGTCGAGGGAGTCGATCGCGATGAGCTCGCCCGGGGCCACCGAGACGTCCTCGCGCAGGCGGTCCTTCTGGTTCGGCTTGTCGCCGAGCACCGCGTCGAAGGAGGCCATGGCGATCGGGACCAGGTCGGGGTGGGCGACCCAGGACCCGTCGAAGCCGTCGCCCGCCTCGCGGTCCTTGTCCGCCTTGACCTTCTCGAAGGCGACCTTGTTGACCTCGGCGTCCTTGCGGGACGGGATGAAGGCCGCCATGCCGCCGATGGCGTGCGCGCCGCGCTTGTGGCAGGTGCGGACCAGCAGTTCGGTGTACGCCCGCATGAACGGGGCGGTCATCGTCACCGCGTTGCGGTCCGGGAGGACGAACTTCTCGCCGCCGTCACGGAAGTTCTTCACGATCGAGAAGAGGTAGTCCCAGCGCCCGGCGTTCAGGCCCGCCGCGTGGTCGCGCAGCTCGTAGAGGATCTCCTCCATCTCGTACGCGGCGGTGATCGTCTCGATGAGCACGGTCGCGCGGACGGTGCCCTGCGGGATGCCGACGTAGTCCTGGGCGAAGACGAAGATCTCGTTCCAGAGGCGCGCCTCCAGGTGCGACTCCGTCTTCGGCAGGTAGAAGTACGGGCCCTTGCCGAGGTCGATCAGGCGCTTCGCGTTGTGGAAGAAGTACAGGCCGAAGTCGACCAGCGCGCCGGAGGCCGGGGCGCCGTCGATCAGCAGGTGGCGCTCGATGAGGTGCCAGCCGCGCGGCCGCATGACCACGGTCGCCAGCTCGCCGGCGGGCTTGAGGGCGTAGGCCTTGCCCGTGCGGGCGTCGGTGAAGTCGATGCGGCGCTCGTAGGCGTCGATCAGGTTGAGCTGGCCGAGGACGACGTTCTCCCAAGTGGGAGCCGAGGCGTCCTCGAAGTCGGCGAGCCAGACCTTGGCGCCCGAGTTGAGGGCGTTGATGGTCATCTTGCGGTCCGTCGGACCGGTGATCTCCACGCGGCGGTCGTTCAGCGCGGCCGGGGCCGGCGCGACCTGCCAGTCCCCCTCGCGGACCTGTGCGGTGTCCGGGAGGAAGTCGAGGGTGGAGGTCCGGGCGATCTCGGCTCGCCGCTCGGCGCGGCGGGCGAGGAGCTCGGCGCGGCGGGGGGCGAACCGGCGGTGGAGCTCGGCCACGAAGGCGAGTGCCGCTTCGGTGAGGACCTCGTCCTGCCGGGGCAGGGGCTCGGCGTCGACGATGGCCAGCGGGGACGGCGCTGGTGCGGACATATCTGTCACTCCTTCAGCGGCGGTGCCTGGCGGCCGCGGGGGAATGCTCGCGCGAGACGGCACGCAGTGCCGTCGGGTGTGGAGAGTTCCGGAATACGGTCGCGGGCGCCGTTCTTGGTTCAGGGCGCTTCTGACCAGTGGATAGTAATTTCCTCATGGTGGAAGTTCAATGGTTTGTTGATGTCGAGATTCTCTGAGTCGACAGATTCCACTCGCCGGTGGCCCTCAGTGCCACCGCCGTTACCCCCCGCTCAGGCCGCACTCCGGGCGTGTTCAAGCCAGTCGTGCCAGGTCGGGCGGGGTGTCGATGTCGAAGGCCTCCGCGATGTCCCCGCACTCCACCAGCATGAGCTCGTCCGCATGCTGCGTCAGGTGCACCCGCGCGCCCTTGTCTCCGGTGGCCGTCGCCGCGATGTCCGCCCAGCGGTCCGCGCCGAACAGCACGGGATGGCCGCGCTCCCCGCCGTAGGCCGCCGCCACCAGACTCGCCGGGGAGCGGTACGCCTCCCGGACCCGGGCCACGGCCGCCGGCCCGATCCCCGGCTGGTCCACCAGCGACACCAGGGCCGCGCGGGCGCCCGTACCGGCCAGGGAAGCCAGGCCGACCCGCAGGGAGGAACCCATGCCCTCCGCCCAGTCCGGGTTGTCGGTCACCACGCACCCGCTCAGGTCGGCGCGCTCGCGGACCTCCGCCGCGGAGGCGCCGAGCACCACGTGCACGGGCCCGCAGCCCGCCTCGCGCAGGACGCGCACGGCGTTCTCCACGAGCGGGCGGCCACGGTAGGTCAGGAGGGCCTTGGGGCGGCCGCCGAGCCGGCGGCCGCCGCCGGCGGCCAGGAGCAGGCCCGCGATCACTGGCGGACTGGTGTGGGACGACATGCCACCGATTCTCGCTCCTCCGCGGAATCCCGTGACCACGGTGACAACGATGACCGCTGCGACCGCTGCCGCTGCGACCGCCGTGGCCGCGCCGACAGGGTCCTGCGTACGGAGGCCAGCGCGGCCCCGATCCGCAGCGGCTCGGCGATCCGGTTCTCGGCGGCGCTCAGCAGGGCTCGTTCGTCACGGTCGGTCAGCATCTCCGCTGCTCCTTGCCAATCGGGGGCCAATACGGCGAGTCTGGACCTCGATTGGCCTGGATGGCAGAGCCAATCAGGGGAGGTTGGCATGGCAAACGGGCGAGTGGTCCAGACAGCGGACAGAACCATCGGCAGCCGCCAGCTCGCGGCCCTGCTCCCCGCCGACGTGCGGGCCCGCCCCGGCTACCGGGCCCTCGCCGACGCCGTCCGCACCCTGATCCTCGACGGCCGCATCGCCCTGCACGTGCGGCTGCCCGCCGAGCGCGAGCTGGCCGAGGCCGTCGGAGCCAGCCGGGCCACCGTGACCGGCGCCTACGACCTGCTGCGCGAGAGCGGCTACGTCCGCAGCCGCCGCGGCTCCGGCACCTGGACCGAACTCCCCGAGGGCCACCGCCCCGTCGGCGCCCACGCCATCGTCGGGGCAGGCGGCTACAGCGCCGACGGCGATCCCGGCATCGACCTGGCCATCGCCGCCATGGGCGCCCCCGACGGCAGCCTCGCCGAGGCCCTCGCCTGGGCCGCGCCCCGGCTGCCCGGGGCCGCCCGGACCCCCGGCTACCACCCCTTCGGCCTGCCCGACCTGCGCGCGGCCGTCGCCGACCGCTTCACCCGCCGCGGACTGCCCACCCGCCCCGAGCAGATCCTGGTGACCGCCGGGGCCCAGCAGGCCTTCGCGCTCGTCGTCAGCCTCCTGTGCGGACCGGGGGACCGGGTCGTCACCGAGAGCCCCACCTACGCCAACGCCCTCGACGCGCTGCGCCACGCGCGGGTGCGCACCGGGTCCATCGCCGTCTCCGACGCCGGCTGGGACATGGAGATCGCCGAGTCCACGCTGCGCCAGACCGTGCCGAGGCTCGCCTACACGATCCCCGACTTCCACAACCCGACGGGTGCGCTGATGCCGCAGGAGCAGCGGCTGCGGCTGCTGGCCGCGACCCGGCGCACCGGGACCTGGCTGGTGGTCGACGAGACCATCGCCGACATCGCGCTGGACGTCCCCGCGCCCGCGCCGCTGGCCTCGCTCGCCCCGCGCGGCGGAGCCGACCACGTCGTCACCATCGGATCGCTCAGCAAGACGCACTGGGGCGGGCTGCGGGTCGGCTGGATCCGGGCCACCGAGAAGATGATCACCGAGCTGACGGCCGTGCGGGTCGCGGCCGACATGTCCGGCTCGGTCCTCGACCAGCTCGTCGCGCTCCCGCTGATGGAAGGCCTGGACCGGTCCCTGCCCGCGCGGCTCGCGCAGCTGCGGATCCAGCGCGAGGCCCTGGTGCGCTCGCTCCAGCGGCACACCCCGGAATGGTCCTGGCAGCTCCCGCCGGGCGGCCTCTCCCTCTGGGTCGACCTCGGCGAACCGGTCAGCTCCGCCCTGGCCGAACGGGCCGCGGCCGCGGGGGTCCACATAGGCCGCGGGGCCCGCTTCGGCGTGGACCCGGGCACCTTCGAACACCGGCTGCGCATCCCGTACACGCTCCCCGCCGAGAGGCTGGACGAGGGCGTACGCCGCCTCGCCGGCGCCTTCCACGACGGGGTACCGCTGCCCGCGGCGGTGGAACGGCCGTACTGGGTGGCGTAGCCCGGCCGGGCGGGGTGTCCGTCACCCTCGCCCGGGCCCCGGGAGGCCCGTCGCCGCGTCCTGCAGGTGGCTGGTGCGGCGGAGGGAGGCCGGTGTGGTGCCGTACCAGCGCTGGACCGCGCGGCGCAGGGCGCGGGCGTCGGCGTACCCGCTGCGAGCGGCTATCGCATCGATGCTGAGGTCGGTGTGGTGGAGCAGCCGTGTGATCTGGGCCCGGCGTACGGTCTCGACCTCGTTGCTCCATGTGGTGCCGTGCTCGTCGAGGCGGCGCTGGAGGGTGCGCGTGCTGACGGCCATGCGCCGCGCGACCGTGGGCAGCGTCGGTGTGGTCTCGTCGTGGACGGAGGCCAGGGCGGTGCGGAAGAGGTCCAGCCAGCTGTGCAGGGGGATCGCGTTGGCGAGCGTCTGCTCGGCGTGTCTTCGAAGCACGGTCGACAGGCCGGGCTGGGCGCGCGGGTTCGGGACCTGCAGGTCGGAGGCGAGGAAGGTGATCGAACTGCCCGGGGCTTCGAACTCGACGGCGCGGGTGCCGTACAGCTCGGTCAGGGCGTCGTGCCGGCGGGGTGCCTTGGCAGCCAGGGTGACCCGGACGGGAACGAGGCGGCGTTGTGCGGCTTCGCCGAGACGGCGCCGGCAGAGGCCGAGGACGTAGGCGCGGATGGCACAGGCCGCCTCGTAGGTCAGATCGGCATGGTTGACGTGGCTGATCGTGACGTGCTCGCCGTCCTCGGTGACCCGGAGGGTGTCCGTGCCGGTGTCGGCGACGGTGGCCAAGCACGCGGCGGCGTCCCGGATGCCTTCGAGCGGGGTGGGCGCGGAGGTGATCAGGTAGTCCCAGACGCCGAGGGTGCCGACGCTCGACTGCTGTGCCAGCAGCACGGAGAGCTCGGTCCAGGGAGTGTGGACCGTCGTCAGTTCCGCGATGCGGATGCTCGTGGCCGTGGGGGTCCGGCACAGGTCGTCGTTGAGGTGCTCGGGCGCCAGGCCCAGCAGGTGCGCGTACCCGTGCGGGGGTATGCCGAGAAGACGTGCGGCATTGACGCTCAGACGGGTGAGGGCGGAGGAGGTCGTCCCCTGATGTGCATGTGAGACCACAGGGGGTGAGCTTAGACCAGCACGAAATTTCTAGATCACCGGAGGAAGCCGGCGCCAGAGGTCCCCGACACGGCGTGGAAAGTCCCCCCGTGGCGCGCTCGGTCCGCTGGCTGGCGCGTGCTGCCCTCGCCCGGAGGATCCGTACGGTCGTAGCGTGATGACCGTTCTCGAGAGAGAGATGGCGGCGGCCTTGCCGTACGGGGGTCGGCCGGGCCGCGCCATCGCATTCCTGCCGGGTGTCGCCGTACGGAAGTACGCGTTCGCCGCTACGGGGTACGGATCAGCCGGCGGGTCGAGGCGGCCGCGACCGCGGAGGTGCGGGAGTCGACGCCGAGCTTGGCGTAGATGTGCACCAGGTGGGACTTGACCGTGGCCTGACTGAGGAAGAGCTTCTTGGAGATCTGCTGGTTCGACAGCCCGTCGGCGACCAGCTGGAGCACCTCCAGCTCCCGCTTCGTCAGCGCCTCCGCGGGGGTCCGCATCCGGTCCATCAGGCGCAGCGCCACCGCCGGGGCCAGCGCCGACTGGCCCGCCGCGGCCGTGCGTACCGCGGCCGCCAGCTCCTCCGGCGGGGCGTCCTTCAGCAGGTAGCCGGAGGCGCCCGCCTCCACCGCCGCCAGGATGTCCGCGTCCGTGTCGTACGTGGTCAGGACCAGCACCCGGGGCGCGCCCGGGCGCGCCGTGATCAGCGCCGTCGCCGCGGAGCCGTGCATGCCCGGGCCGAACTGGAGGTCCATCAGGACCACGTCCACCGGCTCGGCGGCCGCGAGCTCCACCGCCCGCTCGGCGGTCGCGGCCTCCGCGACCACCGCGAAGTCCGGTTCGGTGTCCAGCACCGCGCGCAGCCCGGCCCGCACCACCGGGTGGTCGTCGGCCAGCAGCAGCCGGATCGTCATCAGAAGGCCCTCACTTCCGGACCGGACTTCGGGTCCGGCTCCGCGCCCGCATCGGCGTACGCGTCCACCGGCAGCGGCAGGGTGACGGCCACGGCGGTGCCCTGGCCGGGGTCGGACTCCACGGTGAACAGCCCGCCCAGGGTCTCGGCGCGCGAACGCATCGCGGGCAGCCCGAAGCCGCTCTCGCCCGAGGGGGCGGAGGCGGCCGAGGCGGGGTCGAAGCCCCGCCCGTCGTCCACGATGTCCAGCGTGACCGAGGAGTCCATGAACGTCAGGGTGATCTCGGCGCGCCCGGCCCGCGCGTGCCGCACCACATTGGCCAGCGCCGACTGGGCGATCCGCAGCAGGGCCACCTCGTACGGGGTGGGCAGCACCCGCGGGGTGCCGCTCAGCGAGAACCGGACCCGCGGCCCCGGCGCCCCCGTGCACAGCCGCTCCAGGGCGGCGGCCAGGGACCCGTGCTCCAGGTCCGGCGGGGTGAGGGCCCGTACGAAACGGCGCGCCTCGGCCAGGTTGTCCTGGGCGGCCTCCCGGGCCCGGGCGATGTGCTCCACCGCCGGAGCCCCGGCCGGCAGCGCCCGCTCGGCCGCCCGCAGCAGCAGCTGGATGGACGACAGCCCCTGGGCCAGGGTGTCGTGGATCTCCCGCGCGAGCCGCTCCCGCTCGGCCAGGATGCCCGCGCTCCGCTCGGCGGCGGCCAGCTCCGCCCGGGTGGCGATGAGCTCGTCGATCAGCTCGCGGCGGCGCTCGCTCTCCCGGTACAGCGCCTGGTAGCCCAGTACGGTCGCCACCGCCACGGCCCCGCCCAGCAGCGGCCCCAGGAACGCCCCCGGGCTCGGCGAGCTGCTGTGCGCGAGGCTGTTGTGTCCGACGAAGCCGCCGATCGCCGCGCAGGCGGTCACCGCGACGGCCGCGACGCCCCAGCGCAGCCGCAGCAGGTGCAGCTCCAGGAAGTACAGCGGGAAGGCGATCCACAGCCCGTCGGGGGAGAGCGCGAGCAGCCCCGCCCAGACCGCGCCGAGAGCCGCCAGCCACACCGCCCCGGCGCGCGGCGAGCTGTGCACGACGGGGGCCCGTACGCCGGCCACGTACACGGCGGCCAGGACCGCGCACACCGCGACCACCCACCCCGACCGGGGCGCGGAATCGGCGACGGCCCGCCCGGCGGCCAGCGCGAGCAGCCCGAAGAGCAGCGCGTGCAGGCACAGGCGCAGCACCTTCGACACGGGGGTGAGGGCGCGCGCGGCGCGGGGAGCGGGAGGAGTAGCCATGGCCCGACCAGCGTAAGTGGGCGCCCGCCGGCCCCGGTCAACCAAAAGTTTGATGTCGGGATGCGCCCTTCGATACGAGGATCTCCACTGTGGCGCGATGTCTTGTGCCCACGCGGAGGACCAAGGTGGGGATCATGTTCGTCGCATGGAGAGATCTACGGTTCGCAAAGGGCCGGTTCGCCCTCATGGGCTCCGTCGTCCTGCTGATCACCCTGCTGGTCGGCCTGCTGTCCGGGCTCACGTCCGGACTGGCCCGGGAGAACATCTCGGCCGTCACCGGCCTGCCCGCCTCGCACCTGGCCTTCGCCGCGCCCGGCGGTGACCAGGAGGTGTCCTTCACCAACTCGCAGGTGCCCGAGAGCGCCTGGCGGGCCTGGCGGCAGCAGCCCGGCGTGAGGGCGGCGGAGCCGATCGGCATCCGCACCACCAACGCCGTCTCGGGCGAGCGGACCGCCGCCGTGTCCGTCTTCGGCGTGGAACCCGGCGAGGGCGCCGGCAAGCCGGGTCCGCGCGGCAGCGGCCTCGGCCAGGGCCGGGTGGTCCTCACCGAGAAGGCCGCCAAGGAGCTCGGCGGCCTCACCGCGGGCGCCAAGGTCAAGATCGGCACGCTCGAACTGGCCGTGGCCGCCGTGTCCGGCACCGCCGCCTACAGCCACACCCCGGTCGTCTGGGCGCACCTCCTCGACTGGCAGCGCATCGGCAACCCCGGAACCTCCCTCGAAACCCTCGCCACCGTCGTCGCCCTCTCCGGCGACGGCATCGACCTGGCCGCCGGCGACGAGGCCGCCGGCACCGAGGCGCGGACCGTGGACGAGGCCCTGGGCGCCATAGGCTCCTACCAGGCCGAGAACGGTTCGCTCCAGCTGATGCGGGGCTTCCTCTTCGTCATCTCGGCCCTGGTCATAGGCGCCTTCTTCACCGTGTGGACCATCCAGCGCAGCGGGGACATCGCCGTCCTGAAGGCACTGGGTGCCTCCACCCCGTACCTCCTCAGGGACGCCCTCGGCCAGGCCGTGGTCATGCTCGCCATCGGAACCGGACTGGGCACGGCGCTCGCGGCCGCCTTCGGAGCCGTCATCAGCGGCGGGGACGTGCCGTTCGTGCTCGACGCCGCCACCGTGCTGCTCCCCGCCGCGGTCATGATCGTGCTCGGCGCCCTGGGCGCGGCCCTGTCCATCCGGCGGATCACCGCCGTCGACCCGCTGACCGCGCTAGGGAGCGCCCGATGACCCTCCTCGTGCACGACGTCACGCTCACCTACCCGGACGGCGACGGCCGCCTCACCGCCCTCGACGAGGTCTGCCTGGACGTCCCCGCGGGCACCCTCACGGCAGTGATCGGCCCCTCCGGGTCCGGCAAGTCCAGCCTGCTCGCCGTCGCCGCCACCCTGGTCACGCCCGACTCCGGCCGGGTCGTGGTCGCCGGCCGGGACACGGCCCGGCTCAGCGCGGCGGAGAAGTCGGCCCTGCGCCGAGAGAAGATCGGCATCGTCTTCCAGCAGCCGAACCTGCTGGCCTCGCTCACCGCCGCGGAGCAGCTCCAGGTCATGGCGCACCTCTCCGGCCGCCCGTCCCGGCAGCTGCGCCGCCGCGCGCTGGAGCTGCTCGACGCGGTGGGCCTGGCCGACAAGGCGGACCGGCGCCCCCACCAGCTCTCCGGGGGCCAGCGCCAGCGGATCAACATCGCCCGCGCCCTGATGAACGAGCCCGCCGTGCTGCTGGTCGACGAGCCGACGAGCGCGCTCGACCACGAGCGCGGCGCGGCCGTGCTGGACCTGCTGGTCACCCTCACCCGCGAGCGCTCCACCGCCACGGTGTTGGTCACCCACGACCACGCCCACCTGGAACGGATGGACCGCACGGCGACGATGAGCGACGGCCGCCTGACCCCGGCCCCGGTCCCGGCCCCGTAGGAGCGGCAGCGGCAGGAGGCGCGGGGGCGGCAGGCGACGGCGGCCGGGGGAGTCAGAGCCCGGAGCCGCCGGTCGCGTCGACGACCTTGCCGGTGACCCACCGGGCGTCGTCCGAGGCCAGGAAGGCCACGACGTCGGCCACGTCCTCGGGCCTGCCGACCCGGCCCAGGGCCGCCAGGGAGGCCGCGTGGGCCTCGGCCTCCGGGTTGCCGCGCAGCCAGGCCGCGTTGACGTCCGTGTCGATGATCCCGGGGGCGACGGAGTTCGCCGTGATGCCCCGGGCACCCAGCTGCCGGGCGAGGTTGCGGGTGAAGTTGTCCAGGGCGCTCTTGGTGGCGCCGTAGGCGATGGCCTCGGGCATGGCGAGGTGGGCGGCGCCGCTGGAGACGTTGATGATCCGGCCCCCGTCGCGCAGCCGCTCCAGGCCCTCCTGCACGATGAAGAACGGCGCGCGCACGTTGACGGCGAAGACCTCGTCGAAGCCTTCCTCGGTCAGGGAGGCCAGGTCCGCGCTCCGCCCGATCCCGGCGTTGTTGACGATGATGTCGACGGCCCGCTCCGGAGCGTGGTCGTGGACCTGGGCGTCGAAGGCGGCCCAGAGGGCGGCGGCGTCCCCGTGACGGCCCAGCTCCGCCTGGAGCGCGAAGGCCCGGCCGCCGTCCTTCCTGATGCGCGCCACCACCTCGTGCGCCGCCGTCTCGTCGCGGGCCCAGGTCAGCGCGACCAGTGCGCCGTCCTGGGCGAGCCGCTCGGCCACGGCCCGTCCGATGCCCCGGCTGCCGCCGGTGACCAGTGCCGTCTTTCCGTCAAGTCGCTGTACAGCCATGTCCGTCGGCCGCCTTTCATTTGTTGAGTGATCGACCAAGAAAGAAGGTAACAGCTTTTTTGAGCGAGCACTCTAAAATGGGGACCATGACTGAGACGCCCAAGCGAGGCCGGCCGCGCACCTTCGACCGCGCGGCGGCACTGACCGCGGCCACCCGCCTGTTCTGGGAGCGGGGTTACGAAGGGGTGTCCATCGGGGACCTGACCGGGGAGATGGGGATCCGCCCCGGCAGCCTCTACGCGGCCTTCGGGGACAAGAAGTCACTGTTCGAGGAAGCGGTGGAGGCCTACGGCCGGTCGCCCGTCGGCGCCTTCATGGGCGTGGCCCTGCGTGAGGAGCCCACCGCGTACGGGGCCTTCGCGCGCATCCTCAGGGAGGCCGCCGCGATCTATCCGGACCCCGCACACCCGGCCGGCTGCCTGGTCATCAGCGCCGCCACCAACGTCACCCCGCAGGACGCCGGGGTGCGGGAGTTCCTCCGGACGCTGCGCAACGGGAACCTGGACGTGTTCGAGACCCGGCTGCGGCAGGCGCAGCGGGCGGGCGAGCTGCCCGCCGGGGCCGACCCCCGGACCCTCGCCGAGTACTTCGCCGCGGTCGTGCAGGGCCTCTCGCAGCGCGCCTGCGACGGAGCCGGAGCCGACCAGCTGAGGGCGGTGGCCGAACTGGCGCTGGCCGCCTGGCCCGGGGCGACGGACGCCCCGGGCGGACATGATCGGGGGGACGCCCCTTAGGGCAGTTCCGCGGTCACCGGCAGGCGCGGGGCCGCGTCGGGCCGGGCCTGCTGGAGGAGGTCGAGCCGCTGGCGGGCCAGGTGCAGGTGGCGGGGGTCGAGCGAGGGCAGGGCGCGCAGCAGGCGGATGAGTTCCGGACCGGCCTCGACGGCGGCGGCCGGGTCCTTGAGCTGGGTCCAGCAGTACAGGGCGCCCGCGGCCGCGCCCTTGACCTCGGGGGCGTCCGGGGGCTGGTGGGCCAGCCGGGACCGGCCGACGCCGGTCCACAGCCGGGTCGCGAGCCGGAAGTCGCCCGCCATCCGTGCCAGGTCGGCGCGGATCTCGGCCCACTGGGTGGCCTCCGCCGAGGTGTACCCGTGGGTCTGGAGGACGTGCGCTTCCCACGCCTGGGCGAGCGTGGCCGCCTCCAGGTGGCGCCCGGCGGTGGCCAGGGCGTGGATGTGCGGCCGCGGGTCCTGGCCGGGGGCGTGGTCGGGGAGCGGCGGTACGGGCGTCCGGGGCTGCTGTGACGACTGGGTCTCCTGCGTCTCCTGCGGCTCCCGCGGGGGCGGCGGGACCGGGGCGGCCGGCCCGAGGCCGTGCGCCCCCGCGGGCTCCCGTACGGCCTCCCGGCCCCCCGGTACGCCGAGCTCGCGGGCCGTCGGCAAAACCAGGGCCCCCGGTGGGAGCGCGGCGGTGCCCACCGCGAGGGCGTGCAGCTGGAGGTTGCCCGGGCGGCCGGGGCTGCTGCGGAGCTGGTTGATCCACTCCCGCGTGTAGCTGCTCACCCCCTCGCCGCCGCCCGCGAAGCCGGGCGGGGAGACCACCCCGTACACCTCGGCGGAGGGCGAGGCGGGCAGGCTGCCGTACTCCTGGAGCACCGGCCAGGCCGCCTTGTCCGCCGCGAGGTCGAGCAGCACGGTGGTCAGCCCGGCGGGACGGCCGCGCAGCTCGGAGCCCAGCCACTCCCAGGGCAGCCCCGTGTAGCGGACGCTGCCCGCCGTCGTCCCGGCCAGGCACAGGTGCAGCCGCCGGCTGCGGCGGTCGACCGAGAGCCTGCCCGACAGGTAGACCAGCAGCGGGCCCGGGGTGGCCGCGGCCGTGCGCAGCCGCATCAGCACGGTGTTCGGGTCGCGGGCGCCGTCGAGGTACGTGGTGTCGCAGGGGACCGTGCTGTTCAGCAGCATCGGGACGGGCACCACTCCCAGCGCGGCCAGGTTGGCGCTCGGTGCGACCTGGACGGTGCGGCGCCGTACGGCCGCGTCCCCCGCTATCAGGAGGACGTGCCCCCGCTGCTGCTCCACCGCGATGTTCTGCATGGACAGACCGTACTCACTTCGCCCGGCGCGGACGAAGGCCCCGCCTCCCCTCGTCGTGCGGGGCGGCGGGGCCTTCGTGCGTACGGCTGCCGGTCGTCAGGCCGGGTTCTGGTTGGACAGGGCCACCGACAGCTCGGCCGCGACGCCCTGGAGGATGGGCACGAAGGACTCCGCCACCTGCTCGGTGACCCGGCCCGCCGGGCCGGAGATGGAGATCGCCGCGGCGGTCGGCGAGTTCGGCACCGACACCGCCAGGCAGCGGACTCCTATCTCCTGCTCGTTGTCGTCGACCGCGTAGCCCGTCTTGCGGACCTGCTCCAGCGCCTCCAGGAAGCCCTCGGGCGTGGTGATGGTCTTCTCGGTCGCCGCGGGCATCCCGGTGCGGGCCAGCAGGGCCCGTACCTCCTCGGCGGGGGTGTGGGCGAGGAGCGCCTTGCCCACACCGGTGGAGTGCGGGAGCACCCGGCGGCCGACCTCGGTGAACATGCGCATGGAGTGCTTGGACGGCACCTGTGCGACGTAGACGATCTCGTCCCCGTCGAGCAGGGCCATGTTCGCCGTCTCGCCGGTCTCCTCGACCAGGCGGGCGAGGTAGGGCCGGGCCCAGGTGCCCAGAAGGCGCGACGCGGACTCGCCGAGGCGGATCAGCCGGGGTCCGAGGGAGTACCGTCGGTTGGGCTGCTGGCGGACGTAGCCGCATGCCACGAGGGTGCGCATGAGGCGATGGATGGTCGGCAGCGGCAGACCGCTGGCGGCGGAGAGCTCGCTGAGGCCGACTTCGCCCCCGGCGTCGGCCATGCGTTCGAGCAGATCGAAGGCGCGCTCAAGGGACTGAACGCCACCGCTGGCGGCGGTGGGCTTGGCGGAAGCGTCGGTGGTGCTGGCGCTGGACGTCGGCACGGCGCGGTCCTTTCGGTGCTGGCAGGCAAGGAAGCAGCCTACCGGTCGGTCGGCGTCGGCCCTAGAGCCGGGGCGATGCCGTCCCCGCCGGTCAGAGGCGGTTTGTCCGGTGGCGGACCTCCTCGGGAAGTTACCCGCCCGGCTCCCGGTGGTGGTAGCTACATTCTGTATAGCGAAATTCTAATTCCATCCTGTGGAAACATCCAATCGCGGTCCAGGTGTGTCAGTGGTCCGTCCGGGCGCTCTTGACTGGTCCGGGATCGGCGTGAAGACTCCGTCAACAGAACGTTGAATTTCGCTCTGTGGAAGTAGATGGGGAGGTTCCGGTGTCCGACGTGGCTGTGGAACTGGTACTGCGCTCGACGCGCGTCATCACCCCCGAGGGGACGCGCGCCGCTTCGGTGGCCGTCGCCGGCGGGAAGATCACGGCCGTGCAGGCGTACGAGGCCGAAGTGCCGTCCGGGGCCCGGCTGGAGGACTTCGGCGACGACGTCCTGCTCCCCGGCCTGGTCGACACCCACGTCCACGTGAACGACCCCGGCCGCACCGAGTGGGAAGGCTTCTGGACGGCCACCCGCGCCGCGGCGGCCGGCGGCATCACCACGATCCTCGACATGCCGCTGAACTCCCTGCCCCCGACCACCACGACCGGGAACCTGCGCGTCAAGCAGGAGGTCGCCCGTGCCAAGGCGCACGTGGACGTCGGCTTCTGGGGCGGCGCCCTGCCGGACAACGTCAAGGACCTGCGCCCCCTGCACGACGCCGGCGTCTACGGCTTCAAGTGCTTCCTGTCGCCGTCCGGCGTGGAGGAGTTCCCCGAGCTGGACCAGGAGCAGCTGGCCACCTCCCTCGCCGAGATCACCGGCTTCGGCGGCCTGCTGATCGTGCACGCCGAGGACCCGCACCACCTGGACTCGGCCCCGCAGAACCCGGGCCCCAAGTACGCGGACTTCCTGGCCTCCCGTCCCAGGGACGCCGAGAACACCGCCATCCAGAACCTGATCGACCAGGCGAAGCGGCTGAACGCGCGCGTCCACGTCCTGCACCTGTCCTCCAGCGACGCGCTGCCGCTGATCGCCGCCGCCAAGGCCGAGGGCGTCCAGATCACCGTCGAGTCCTGCCCGCACTTCCTCACCCTCACGGCCGAGGAAGTCCCGGACGGCGCCACCGAGTTCAAGTGCTGCCCGCCCATCCGCGAGGCCGCCAACCAGGACCTGCTCTGGGACGCGCTCGCCGATGGCACGATCGACTGCATCGTCTCCGACCACTCTCCCTCCACCGCGGACCTGAAGACCGGCGACTTCGCCACCGCGTGGGGCG
Source organism: Streptomyces sp. NPDC048255 (assembly GCF_040652415.1). NCBI lineage: Bacteria > Bacillati > Actinomycetota > Actinomycetes > Kitasatosporales > Streptomycetaceae > Streptomyces > Streptomyces sp. NPDC048255. The sequence continues at coordinate 90,113 of NZ_JBEZMA010000021.1, read as the reverse complement.
GCATCTCCTCCCTCCAGCTGGGCCTCCCCGCGATCTGGACCGAGGCGCGCAGGCGCGGACGCTCCCTCGAGGACGTCGTGCGCTGGATGTCGGCCGCCCCGGCCGCCCTCGCCGGCCTGACGCAGAAGGGCGCGATCGAGGCCGGCCGCGACGCCGACTTCGCCGTCCTCGCACCCGAAGAGACCTTCACCGTGGACCCCGCGGAACTGCACCACCGCAACCGGATCACGGCGTACGCGGGCAAGACCCTGCACGGCGTCGTGAAGTCCACCTGGCTGCGCGGTACGCAGATCGCCGACCACGGCACCCCGACCGAGCCCACGGGCCTCCTCCTCGAAAGGCAGAACTGACAGTGGCACAGCGTTCAACTGGATTGGCTTCCTTCACCGGTAACGCGAACCCGTACGGAGGCGGCGACCCGTACGCGGACTACCGCACCGCGGACTTCCCGTTCACCCAGTACGCGAACCTCGCCGCCCGTGAACTGGGCGCCGGTGTCACCTTCGCCAACGACGAGTTCTTCGCCCAGCGCGAGAACCTGCTCATCGCCGAGGCCGCGCACTTCGACCCCGAGCACTTCGGCCACAAGGGCAAGATCATGGACGGCTGGGAGACCCGCCGCCGCCGCGGCGTCTCCGCCACCCAGCCCTGGCCGACGCCCGAGGACCACGACTACGCCCTGGTCCGCCTCGGCGCGCCCGGCGTGATCCGCGGCATCGTCGTGGACACCGCCCACTTCCGCGGCAACATGCCGCAGGCCGTCTCCATCGAGGGCACCAACTGGGAAGGCGCCCTGGCGCCGACCCCGGAGGAGCTCCTCGGCGACGACGTCAAGTGGACCACCCTGGTCCCGCGCACCGCGGTCGGCGGCCACGCGGCCAACGGCTTCGAGGTCAGCGCCGAGCAGCGCTTCACGCACCTGCGCGTCAACCAGCACCCCGACGGCGGCATCGCCCGCCTGCGCGTCTACGGCGAGGTCGTCCCGGACCCGAAGTGGCTCGCCACGCTCGGCACCTTCGACGTCGTCGCCCTGGAGAACGGCGGCTCGGTCCAGGACGCCTCGAACCGCTTCTACTCCCCGCCGACCAACACCATCAACCCGGGCCGCTCCCGCAAGATGGACGACGGCTGGGAGACCGCCCGCCGCCGTGACAACGGCAACGACTGGATCCGCTACCAGCTGGTCGCCGAGTCCGAGATCCGCGCCGTCGAGATCGACACCGCGTACCTCAAGGGCAACTCGGCGGGCTGGGCCTCGCTGTCCGTCAAGACGGGCGAGGACGGCGAGTGGACGGAGTTCCTGCCGCGCACCCGCCTGCAGCCCGACACCAACCACCGCTTCGTGCTCGACGCCCCGGCGGTCGGCACGCACGTACGGATCGACATCTTCCCGGACGGCGGCTTCTCCCGCCTGCGCCTCTACGGCTCGCTGACGGAGACGGGCACGGCCGCGCACACCGCCCGCCACCAGGAACTGGGTGGCTGACCCGGCCTCACGGCCACGGGTCCGCACCGCCGTGGGCCCCGTTCCGGGGCGAGCCGCGGCAGACGAACCCGCCCCCGGGGGCCGACACCCCCGGGGCGCACGGCCCGAAGGGGCGCACCACTGCCCGGTGCGCCCCTTCGGCGCGTCCGCGCCCGGCGATCCGGGCCGGCCGCCCGCGCCCGGACTCCACGCGGGGCCGAGGTGGTTCCCCGCCTGCCCGCCCGGCGAGGGCTACGCGGCGTGGCCGCCGTCCACCGCGAACTCGGCACCCGTGACGTACGCGGCGTCGGACCCCGCGAGGAAGGACACCATGGCCGCGACCTCCCGGGCGGCGCCGAACCGCCCGAGGGCGGTCAGCGCCGCCTGCGGCCCGGCGTAGGGGCCGTCGGCGGGGTTCATGTCGGTGTCCACCGGGCCGGGATGCACGAGGTTCGCGGTGATCCCGCGCCCGCCGAGCTCCCGCGCCAGTGCCTTGGTCAGGCCGGTCAGTGCCGCCTTGCTCATCGCGTACAGCGTCCCGCCCGGGCCCGGAACCCGCTGCACCATGCAGCTGCCGATGGTGATGATCCGTCCACCGGCGCCCATCCGAGCGGCCGCCGCCCGGGCCGTCAGGAAGGCGCCCCGGACGTTGACCGCCAGCACCCGGTCCACATCGTCCCGTCCCAGCCCGTCCAGCGGCCCGATCACCCCCACCCCGGCGTTGTTCACCAGTACGTCGATCCGCCCCATGCCCCGTACGGTCGCCTCCACGGCGGCCGCGGCCTGCTCCGCGTCCCCCGCGTCGGCCCGTACCGCCAGCCCGCGCCGCCCGAGCGCCTCGACCTTCCCGACGACCGCCGCGGCCGCCTCGGCGTCGTTGACGTAGGAGATGACCACGTCCGCCCCGTCCTCGGCGAGCCGTATCGCACTCGCCGCCCCGATCCCCCTGCTCCCACCGGTCACAAGGGCCACCGTGTTGCCGTCCATGCCGCGTTCCTCCCGTTTCCCATCGCCAATTCGTTGCGATTTCAATGAAACGCCCCTGGTCCGCCGGCCGCTGGCAGGAATCCGACCTGGCGTCCTGACGGGGGAGGCCTGTTGGCGGGGCGCTGGAGGCAACCGCTGCGGGCCCGGGTGGGCCTGCCCTCGCCGAACCGGCCCGGCCGAGGCGCGGGTCGGCGAGGGGCGGACCGCTCAGCCGTGCCAGATGCCCGTCGCGGCGGTGGCCTCGACATAGGCGGAGAAGTCGCGGGGTTCGCGGTGCAGGGCGCGCTGGACCCCGTCGGCGAGGTGGGCGAAGCGGCGTTCGGCGATCCAGCCGTAGAGCATGTTCAGCAGGGCGGTGTAGTCCTCCGGCATGCCCTGGCCCGTCGCGTACTGCGCGAAGTCGGCGGGCGGTACGGGGCGGTAGGCGATCGGGCGGCCGGTCGCCCGGGAGATCTCCTCGACCACCTCGGTCAGGGTGAGCAGCCGCGGCCCGGTCAGTTCGTAGGCCTGCCCGCCGTGGCCGTCCTCGGTGAGCGCGGCCACGGCCACGTCGGCGATGTCCTCGGCGTCGACGAACGGCTCGGCGCCGGCCCCCGTCGACATCACCACGTCGCCGTCGAGCAACTGGCCCCGGAGGAAGGGGTCCTCGCTGAAGTTCTGCGAGAACCAGGCCGGCTTCAGGATCGTCCACTCGGCGCCGGACTCGCGCACCGCGCGCTCGGAAGGCAGCTTCTCCTCGCCCTCCGGCACCACCCAGTCGCGGGCGGAGAGCAGCACCAGCCGCTCCACGCCCCGGGACACGGCGAGCTTGCTGAAGGAGCGGAGCGTCGTCGCGGCATCGGCGAGCTGCGAGTCGACCAGATAGGCCGCGCGCACGCCCTCCAGGGCGGGTTCCCAGGTGTTCTCGTCGTCCCAGTCGAAGCGGGTCGAGGGGGTCGGCCCCTTGCGGGAGGCCCCGCGGACCTCGTGTCCGCCCTGCCGCAGGCCCGCGGCCACGCGGCGCCCCGTCTTGCCCGTGCTGCCAAGTACCAGAATCGGATGCGTCGTCATGTCCTCCAGTCAATCCGTCCGTGCTGAGGCGCAGAATGGTTCGCCCGCTCATTTCGATGTCTGAGCGTCTAACCTTGATCCATGGATGCGTTGGCGAGCCTGCTGTACGAAGTGCGGTCCGACGGGGCACTGTTCAGCCGGAACATCGTCACCCCGCCCTGGTCGGTGCGGTTCGCCGACCGCACGCCGCTCACCCTGATCGCCACGGTGCGCGGGGAGGGCCTGATCGTCCCCGACGGCGACGCCGAGCCCGTCGCGCTCGGCCCGGGGGACGTGGCCATCGTGGTGGGGACGGAGCCCTTCACCCTCACCGATGACGCCGGGCAGTGCACCCCGCCGCTGTACGTGGTGCACGGCCCCGACCACTGCACCACGGCCGACGGCGACGAGGTCGGCGAGGACATCGTGCTGGGCCTGCGGACCTGCGGGAACAGCCTGGACGGCCCGACCGTGCTGCTCACCGGCAGCTACCAGGTCGGCGGCAGGGTCTCCGAACGGCTGCTCAGCGCGCTGCCCCGGGTGCTCGTGGCCCGCCACGGCGGCGCACCCGGCCCGATCCTGGACCTCACCGTCATGGAGATCACCCGGGACGAACCGGGTCAGCAGGCCGTCCTGGACCGGCTCCTGGACCTGTTGCTGCTGTCCACGCTGCGGGAGTGGTTCACCGGCCCCGAGGCCGATCCGCCGGGCTGGTACCGGGCGATGAGCGACCCCGTCGCGGGCCGGGCGCTGCGCCTGATCCACGACCGGCCCGCGCGACCGTGGACGGTGACGGCCCTCGCCGAGGAGGCCGGCGTATCGCGGGCCACCTTCGCCCGCCGCTTCAGCGAGCTGGTCGGCCAGCCGCCGATGGCCTACCTGACGGACTGGCGCCTGGCCCTCGCGGCCGACCTGCTGGTGCGCACCGAGGCCACCGTGGAGTCGATCGCCCGCCAGGTCGGCTACCAGAGTGCCTTCGGGCTGAGCGTGGCCTTCCACCGCGTGTACGGGACCCGGCCCAGCCAGCACCGTGCGGCCGCTGCCCGGATGGCCGGCTGATCTTCCGCGTTGACAGGGGGCTGTCGGGTGCATGTAATAGAGGCGGTGTCGCGTGACGTCGGCCAAAGAGCAGTGGGCCGGCCGGCCGTCGGGTGAACACCCTTCACACAAAGGGTCCGTCATGAGTTCTTGCTCCGCACCCTGTAACTGACGTAGCGCCGCGCGCACAGCGCACCCGTACGTCCGCACGTCCGTACATCCCTACGTCCGCACGTTCACCGACGTACGCGGTCCTGTGCTCCGCGCCCTTCGCCCAGTGCCTTCACCCTTCACCCTTCGCGCTTCCGTGTGCCGTTGCCCCACGGCTCCCGCACCGCCGCGCGCACCCACCGCAGCTTCCGGAGACACATCCGTATGCCCACATCTTTCAACCAGTCCGTCATCGAGGAGTTCCGCGCCAACGCGGGCAAAGTCGGCGGCCCCTTCGAGGGCGGCGACCTGCTCCTCCTGACCACCACCGGCGCCAAGTCGGGGATTTCGAGGACCACCCCCCTCGGATACGTCCGCCACGGCGACTCGCTCCTGCTCATCGGGTCCGACATGGGCGCCCCGCGGCACCCCGGCTGGTACCACAACCTGCTCGCCCACCCCGTGGTGCGGGTGGAGGTCGGGACCCGGACCTTCGAAGCCCTCGCGGTCCCGGCCGAGGGGGCCCGGCGCGACGAACTGTTCGCGCACGTCGTGCGGGTGGACCCCGGATACGGGGACTACCAGGCCATGACCAGCCGGATCCTGCCGGTCGTGGTCCTGGAGCGCGCGGACCCCGAAGGCTGGGCGGCGCCCCGCGAGGTCAGCACCCTTACCGACAAGGTCCTGGAGGTCCACACCTGGCTACGCGGCCAGTTGCGCCAGGTGAAGGCCGAGGTCGACGCCCACTTCGCGGCCCGCGCGGCCCACCAGGGCCCCGGCGAACCGCCGGTCCCGGGCCTCGGGCTGCAGATCCGGCAGCGCTGCCTGGCGTTCTGCCAGGCCCTTGAGTTCCACCACACCAGCGAGGACGCGCACCTGTTCCCCGGGATCGCCCGGTACCACCCCCACCTGACCGGGACCTTCGACCGGCTCGCCGAGGAGCACCGCACGGTCGCCCGCATCCAGGGCGAGCTGGCGGAGCTGCTGGCCGGCATCGGGATCGCCGATCCCCGGCGCTTCCGTACCGAACTGGACCGGATGTCGGCCGAGCTGAACGCGCACCTGGACTACGAGGAGGAGGCGATTCTTCCGCTCCTGGCCGACGTGCCCTGGCCGCCGGCTGTCCCTGCGGACGCCTGACGGGGGCCGGCGTGGTCCTGGGAGCCGGCGCGTCCCGTCCGGTCGGCTGCCGGGGCCGTGCCGTCCGCTGCCAGGGCGGCGTGCCGTCGGCCGGGTCGAAACCGTGCGGGTTCCTGCGCGCCGCACCGATGAGTTCCGGGCGGCCCGGGAGTCTGAATCCCGAGTCCGAGTCCTGAGTACGGACACGGACCACCGGACAAGGAGCGCAGAACCATGGGAAAGCTGACCCTCACCACCTTCCTGACCCTCGACGGCGTGATGCAGGCGCCGGGCGGGCCCGAGGAGGACCGCACCGGGGGCTTCGAGTACGGGGGGTGGGTCGCGCCGTACGCCGACGAGGGCATGGTGGAGTTCGTGACCGAGGTCTTCGACCGGGTCGGGGCCTTCCTGCTCGGACGCCGGACCTACGAGATCTTCGCCGGCTACTGGCCGCGGCACGACGACCCCGCCGACCCGATCGCGAGCCGGCTGAACAGGATGCCGAAGTACGTGGCCTCGTCCACGCTCAAGGAGCCGGCCTGGGCCGGGACCACGGTGATCGACGGCGAGCAGCTGCAGAGCGAGATCGTCCGGATCAAGGACGCCCTCGACGGCGAGCTCCAGGTGCACGGCAGCGGGGCGCTGGCGCAGTGGCTGCTGGCCCGGGACCTCGTGGACGAGCTGAACCTGCTGGTCTTCCCGGTGTTCCTGGGCACCGGGCGCAGGCTGTTCCCGACGGGCGGCCTGCCGACGGCCTGCGAGCTGACGGGCTCGCGCACCACCGCCAGCGGTACGGCCATCCACACCTACCGGGTGAAGGGCCGCGCCTCCTTCGGCACGATCGGCGAGTGAGGGGAGTGAACCGCAGCCGGGTCCGCCCCGGAAACGGGGTCGACCGGCAAGATCGGCTCGGATAGCGTGGGCCCGCAACCGTGCGAGCCGCCGTAGTCTCCACCCGATCCACGCCGTTGGAGTACCCGGTGACCGCGACCTCGCCCGCCCTCGCCCCAGCCGAACTCGCCGCCCCCCGCCGGACCTGGTCCGCCGACCTGCCCGTCCTGGCCGTGGCCGTCGTCTGGGGCGGCAGCTATCTGGCGGCGAAGGGCATCACCACGGCCCACACCGTGATCGCGGTGCTCGTCCTGCGCTTCGCGCTCGTGCTGCCAGTGCTGGTCGTCACCGGCCGGCGGCGGCTGCGGGCGCTGACCCCCGCCCAGCTGCGCGGCGCGGGCCTGCTGGGCTGCGTACTCGGCGGGATCTTCCTGCTGGAGACCTTCGGGGTGGTGCACACCTCGGCCACCAACGCCGGGCTGATCATCAGCCTGACCATGATCTTCACCCCGCTCGCCGAGGCGGCCATCCGGCGCGAGGCGCCCTCGGCCGCCTTCCTCGGCGCCGCCGCCGTCTCCGTCACCGGAGTCGTGCTGCTCACGCAGGGCGCCGGATTCACCGCGCCCGGCCTCGGCGACCTGCTCATCCTGTGCGCCGCCCTCGCCCGGACCCTGCACGTCCTGCTGATGGCCCGGATCAAGGCCGTCCAGGACGCCGACCCGCTCTCCCTGACCACGGTGCAGCTCGGCGCCGCGGTGCTCGTCTTCGCCGTGCTGGCCGCAGTACCGGGCACCGGGGACACCCCCTGGGCCGCGGCCGCCGACTTCGGGCCCGCCCAATGGGCCGGCCTGGTCTTCCTCTCCGTCTTCTGCACCCTGTTCGCGTTCTACGTGCAGATGTGGGCCGTCCGCCGTACCTCGCCCTCCCGCGTCAGCCTGCTCCTCGGCACCGAGCCGCTGTGGGCCGCCGCCGCGGGCATCGCCATCGGCGGCGAGCACCTCGGCGCCCTCGGATTCGCCGGAGCGGCCCTCGTCCTGGCGGGCACCGCGTGGGGGCGGCGTGCGGCAGGCTGAACAATTGTCCGAAACCAGCCCCGCGCCGCTTGATCCTCCGGTCGTACTGTGGCCCCCATGCCCGCCCTCACAGGGGCCTGGTCACAGGTCCGGGAGCTCCTCCAGCCCTACCCGGCGCCGCTCCCGGCGCGACAGCTCGCACGCCTCCGCGACCCGGAGTGCGGCGAGCGCCTCGAAGCCCTCGCAGAGGTTGGGTCCCTCGCCGCGCACCAGACGGACGAAGGCGGCCAGCTCCGCTTCGTACGCCGGGCCGAACCGCTCCAGGAACCCCGCCCAGGGCTTGCTCGCGGGCGGCGGGCCGTGCGGTTCCGTCGAGGCGATCGGCGTACGGTCGTCCAGCCCGGCGGAGACCTGGTCCAGCTCCCCGGCGAGCTCCATCCGCACGTCGTAGCCGGCGCCGTTGCACCGCGTACCGGTCGAGGTGACGAGCGTCCCGTCGTCCAGCGTGAGCACGGCCGCGGCCGTGTCGACGTCATCCGTCTCCCGGAACTGCGCGGGCCCCGCGTCCGAGCCGGTCGCGTAGACCTCCGTCACCTCGTGCCCGGTCACCCAGCGGACCATGTCGAAGTCGTGCACCAGGCAGTCCCGGTAGAGCCCGCCCGAGGTCGCCAGGTACGCGGCGGCCGGCGGCGCCGGATCGGCCGTCATCGTCCGTACGGTGTGCAGCCGCCCCAGGGCGCCGGAGCGGACCAGCTCCCGGGCCGTGCGGTAGCCCGTGTCGAAGCGGCGCATGAACCCCACCTGGAGCACCCCGTCCGCGGCGGCCACCTCGCGCAGCACCGCCAGGGAGCGGGCCAGGTCCGGGGCCACGGGCTTCTCGCAGAACACCGGCAGCCCGCCGCGCACCGCCCGTACCACCAGCTCCGCGTGCCCCTCGGTGGCGCAGGCCACGACCACCGCGTCCACACCCCAGGTGAAGACCTGCTCCACGGAGGGCGCGGCGGTGGCCCCGAGCCGGTCGGCCAGGCGCGCCGCCCGCGCGGGGTCGGCGTCGGCGAGCAGCAGCGAACCCGCGTCCGGCCGGCGGGCCAGGGACGCCGCGTGGAACGAGCCGATCCGGCCCGTTCCGATGAGCCCGATGCGCATGCACTCAACCTGACCCCGTACGGGGGACCTGTCAATCTGCCCGCGCATGCCCCGATGACCCTTCATGGTCCACTGTGGCGGATACTGGGCGGCTGGAACCGGAATGACCGAATCATGACGGACGGCATGACGGACGAGACGACGGACGAGACGGACGAGGGAAGGGCGCGGCGACGTGGCTAGGGTTCGGACAGGGGTACGCGTCGTGGGCGCCGTGCTCGCGGCGGTACTGGGAGCCTCGCTCGCGGGTTGCAGCAGTACGGGCGGCAAGCGCGCCGAGGAGCGGGCGAAGGCCGCCGAGGCGGGCCGGCCGGCCGTTTCCACCCCGCGCTGGACCTTCGCGATGGTCACCCACGCGGGCGACGGCGACACCTTCTGGGACATCGTCCAGAAGGGAGCCAAGGAGGCGGCGGCGAAGGACAACATCAACTTCGTGTACGCCCACGACGACCAGGCGCAGCAGCAGGCCCAGTTCGTGCAGAACGCCATCGACCAGAAGGTCGACGGGATCATCGTGAGCCTCGCCAAGCCGGAAGCCCTCAAGGACGTCATCGGCAAGGCCGTCAAGGCCGGCATCCCGGTGGTCACGGTCAACTCCGGCTCCGCCCAGTCCGCCGAGTACGGGGCACTGACCCACATCGGCCAGGACGAGGTGATCGCGGGCGAGGCTGTGGGCACGGAGCTCACCAAGCGCGGCCGCAAGAAGGCCGTCTGCGTCCTGCACGAGCAGGGCAACGTGGGCCACGAGCAGCGCTGCGCCGGGGCGAAGAAGACCTTCGGCGGCACTCTGGAGAACCTGTACGTCGAGGGCACCAACATGCCCTCCGTCCAGGCCGCCATCCAGGCCAAGCTCCAGGCCGACCCGTCCGTCGACGCCGTCCTGACCCTCGGCGCCCCCTTCGCCCCGACCGCGGTCAAGGCCAAGGACGCGGCGGGCAGCAAGGCCGAGGTGGACACCTTCGACCTCAACGAATCCGTCGCCCGTGACCTGAAGTCCGGCGCCCTCGGCTTCGCCGTCGACCAGCAGCCCTACCTCCAGGGCTACGAGGCGGTCGACCTGCTGTGGCTCTACCGCTACAACGCGGACGTGCTCGGCGGCGGCCGCCCGGTCCTCACCGGACCGCAGATCGTCACCAGCGCCGAGGCCTCCGAGCTGGAGGAGTACATCAAGCGGGGCAGCCGATGAGCGCGTCCGCCGCCGTGGACGAACGGCTGGCGCCGACCTCCGTGGTCCGCAGACTGCTGGGCCGCCCGGAGCTGGGCGCCGTGGTCGGCGCGGCAGCCGTCTTCGTCTTCTTCTCCTTCGCCGCCGACAGCTTCCTGCGGGCCTCCAGCCTCAGCACGGTCCTGTACTCGGCCTCCACCATCGGGATCATGGCGGTCCCGGTGGCACTGCTGATGATCGGCGGCGAGTTCGACCTCTCCGCCGGTGTCATGGTCACCAGCTCCGCGCTGCTGAGCTCGATGTTCAGCTACCAGATGACCGCCAACGTCTGGGTCGGCGTCCTGGTGTCCCTGGCCGTCACCCTCGCCATCGGCTTCTTCAACGGGTTCATGCTGACCCGCACCAAACTGCCGAGCTTCATCATCACCCTCGGCACCTTCCTGATGCTGACCGGCCTGAACCTCGGCTTCACCAAGCTGATCAGCGGCTCGGTCTCCACCAAGACCATCGCCGACATGGAGGGCTTCTCCTCCGCGCGGGCGCTGTTCGCCTCGCAGTGGAACGTCGGCTCGGTCACCCTGAAGGTCACCATCCTGTGGTGGCTGGCCCTGGTCGCCGTGGCCACCTGGATCCTGCTGCGCACCCGCGCGGGCAACTGGATCTTCGCCGTGGGCGGCGGGGCCGACGCGGCCCGCGCGACCGGCGTGCCCGTCGTGAAGACCCGTATCGGCCTGTACATGGGCGTCGCCCTGTGCGCCTGGATCTCCGGCCAGCACATCCTCTTCTCGTTCGACGTGGTCCAGTCGGGCGAGGGCGTCGGCAACGAGTTCCTGTACATCATCGCGGCCGTCATCGGCGGCTGCCTGATGACCGGCGGCTACGGCTCCGCCATCGGCTCGGCCGTCGGCGCCTTCATCTTCGGCATGACCAGCAACGGCATCGTGTACGCCCAGTGGAACCCGGACTGGTTCAAGTTCTTCCTCGGCGCGATGCTCCTGCTGGCCACGCTGCTCAACGCATGGGTCCGCAAGCGGGCGGAGGCGAAATGACCATGACCGACGCGACCGCGACCGTCCCCGGGGCCGGTACCGCACTCGTGAAGCTGACCGAGGTCAGCAAGTACTACGGGAACATCCGCGCCCTCCAGGGCGTGTCCCTGGAGGTCTCGGCCGGCGAGATCACCTGTGTCCTCGGCGACAACGGCGCCGGGAAGTCCACCCTCATCAAGATCATCGCCGGGCTGCACCAGCACGACGCGGGCAGCTTCGAGATCGAGGGCGAGGAGACCCGCCTGGCCAACCCGCGCGCGGCCCTGGACCACGGCATCGCCACCGTCTACCAGGACCTCGCCGTCGTCCCGCTCATGCCCGTCTGGCGGAACTTCTTCCTCGGCTCCGAGCCGACCCGGGGCCGCGGCCCCTTCCGCCGCCTCGACGTGGAACTCATGCGCGAGACCACCCGCGCCGAGCTGCTGCGCATGGGCATCGACCTGCGCGACGTCGACCAGCCCATCGGCACCCTGTCCGGCGGCGAACGGCAGTGCGTGGCCATCGCCCGCGCCGTCCACTTCGGCGCGAAGGTCCTCGTACTGGACGAGCCCACCGCCGCCCTCGGGGTCAAGCAGTCCGGAGTGGTCCTCAAGTACGTCGCCGCCGCCCGTGACGCCGGTCTCGGCGTGGTCCTCATCACCCACAACCCGCACCACGCCTACCTGGTCGGGGACCGTTTCGTCCTCCTCAAGCGCGGCACCATGGCGGGCAGCCACACCCGCGACTCGATCACCCTGGACGAGCTCACCCGGCAGATGGCGGGCGGCTCGGAGCTCGACGAGCTGAGCCACGAACTGGAGCGAGTGGCAGAATCAGGGCCGGACAGCACGACCACAGGCCCGGACACCCCGTCCGGCACCACCGCACCATGAGGGACGGCACGACTCGATGAGCACGTACCGGGACTTCGCGCTCGCCCACCGGGGCGCGGCACGGGGCACCGTCCTGCGGACCATCGGGACCCGTGAGCGCCGGTCGCACCTGACCGCACCGCGCGTCCCGACCGTCGGCATCGACATCGGCGGCACCAAGGTGATGGCCGGCGTCGTCGACGCCGACGGCGTCATCCTGGAGAAGATCCGCACCGAGACCCCGGACAAGTCCAAGAGCCCCAAGGTCGTCGAGGACACCATCGTCGAACTGGTGCTGGACCTCTCCGACCGGCACGACGTCCACGCGGTGGGCATCGGCGCGGCCGGCTGGGTGGACGCAGACCGCTCCCGGGTCCTGTTCGCACCCCACCTGGCCTGGCGCGACGAGCCGCTTCGGGACGCCCTCCAGTCCCGGCTCGCGGTCCCGGTCATGGTCGACAACGATGCCAACACCGCCGCCTGGGCCGAATGGCGCTTCGGCGCCGGACGCGGCGAGGACCACCTCGTCATGATCACGCTCGGTACCGGAATCGGCGGGGCCATCCTCGAAGGCGGCCAGGTCAAACGCGGCCGGTACGGGGTCGCCGGCGAATTCGGCCACATGCAGGTCGTCCCCGGCGGCCACCGCTGCCCCTGCGGCAACCGCGGCTGCTGGGAGCAGTACAGCTCCGGGAACGCCCTGGTCCGCGAGGCCCGGGAGCTGGCCGCCGCCGACTCCCCGGTCGCGTACAACATCATCGCCAGGGTCGGCGGCAACGTCCACGAGATCACCGGCCCCCTGATCACCGAGCTGGCCCGCGAGGGCGACGCCATGTGCGTCGAGCTGCTCCAGGACATCGGCCAGTGGCTCGGCGTGGGCATCGCCAACCTCGCCGCCGCGCTGGACCCCTCCTGCTTCGTCATCGGCGGGGGCGTCAGCGCCGCCGACGACCTGCTGATCGGCCCCGCCCGGGAGGCCTTCCGCCGCCACCTCACCGGCCGCGGCTACCGGCCCGAGGCCCGCATCGCCAAGGCCCAGCTCGGCCCCGAGGCCGGCATGGTCGGCGCCGCCGACCTCTCACGGCTCGTCGCCCGCCGCTTCCGCCGCGCCACGCGCCGGCGGGTGGAGCGCTACGAGCGCTACGCGCAGCTGGGCCGGCGCGACACCACGGGCCCCACGGACTCCAAGGACGACCAGCAGTGACGCCCCCCTCCCTGCCCCGCCAGGCCTCCGCACCCGACGGTGACTCCGTACCGCCGCCGCCCGCGGAGGACCGCAAGCACGTCGTCCGGCGCCGCTGGATCACCGCGATCATCATCCTGCTGCTGGTCGGCGTCCCGGCGGGCTACCTCGCCGTATCCGCCCAGCAGAGCCGCCAGAGCGGCCGCGACAAGGCCGCAAAGGTCGGCGCCACCAAGGTGCGTCCCGGCTGGCCCTCCCGGGTGCAGCGCAGCATCTACGAGGTGCCGATCCCGGACAAGGCCTGGCGGGTCGGGTTCCTGGAGACGAACAACTGGCGCACCAGTCGGCTGTACACCCAGTTCGCGGTCACCCCGCCCGACCTGGACGCGTTCCTGACCTCCGTCGGCACCAGCCGGGAGGAGCTGACCCCCGGGGTGTCGATCTCCGCGCACGACACCTCGGTCGCGGGATGGAACTGGACGACCCACTCCGACTGGCTCGGCACCACCCTCGAACAGCGGGACCCGCGGCCCACCCGCGACATCACCGTGGACCTGACGGACCCCAAGGTCTCCAAGGTCTACGTGGTCTCCTCGACCACCCCCTGACCGCCCCGGCCCGGAGCTAGCCTGGGATCATGAAATTCACCAAGCGGCTGCACTCCTGCGTCCAGCTGGAGAAGGACGGGCACACGCTCGTCATCGACCCGGGCGCCTTCAGCGAAGCGGACGCGGGCCTGGGCGCCGACGCCCTGCTGGTCACGCACGAGCACCCCGACCACTTCGAGGAGGGCCGGCTGCGGGCCGCCCTCGACGCGAATCCGGCGGCGGCCCTGTGGACCCTGCGCAGCGTCGCGGAGAAGCTCGCCCCCGCCTATCCGGGCCGGGTGCACACCGTGGGCCACGGGGACACCTTCACCGCGGCCGGTTTCGAGGTGCAGGTGCACGGCGAACTCCACGCGGTGATCCACCCCGACCTGCCGCGGATCACGAACGTCGGCTACCTCGTGGACGGTTCGCTCTTCCACCCCGGCGACGCGCTGACCGTGCCCGATGCCCCGGTCGAGACCCTGATGCTCCCGGTGCACGCCCCCTGGAACAAGGTCTCCGAGGTGATCGACTACCTCCGCGAGGTCAAGCCGCGGCGCGCCTTCGACATCCACGACGCGTACCTCTCCGACATCGCCCGGCCGATCTACGACGGCGCCCTGGCCGCCCTGGGCGGGTCCGACCACGGCCGACTCACCGCCGGGGACAGCACCGAACTGTGACTGTCGGTGCCGGGCGGTAGGTTGGGACGTATGCGTATCGCCACCTACAACGTCAACTCGATCACCGCCCGGCTGCCGCGCCTGCTGGCCTGGCTGGAGAGCTCCGGTACGGACGTCCTGTGCATCCAGGAGACCAAGTGCTCCGCGGAGCAGTTCCCGCACGCCGAGCTGCGCGAGCTGGGCTACGAGTCGGCCGTCAACGCCACCGGCCGGTGGAACGGCGTGGCCCTGCTCTCCAAGGTCGGCATGGAGGGCGTGGTGATGGGCCTGCCCGGCGGGCCCGACTACGAGGGCGTCCAGGAGCCCCGCGCGATCTCCGCGACCTGCGGCGGGGTGCGCGTCTGGTCGGTGTACGTGCCCAACGGCCGTGAGGTCGCGCACGACCACTACGGCTACAAGCTGAACTGGTTCCGCTCCCTGACCACCGCGATCGCCGAGGACGCGGCCGGCGCCCGCCCCTTCGCGGTGCTCGGCGACTTCAACGTGGCCCCGACCGACGAGGACGTCTACGACCCGGCCGTCTTCGCGGGCGCCACCCACGTGACCCCGGCCGAGCGGGCGGCCCTGGAGGCCCTGCGCGCCGCCGGGCTCACCGAAGTGCTGCCGCGCGCCCTCAAGTACGACCGCGCCTACACGTTCTGGGACTACCGGATGCTCGCCTTCCCCAAGAACAGGGGCATGCGCATCGACCTGGTGTTCGGCAACGAGCCCTTCGCCAAGGCCGTGAGCGACGCCTATGTGGACCGCGAGGAGCGCAAGGGCAAGGGCGCCTCCGACCACGCCCCGGTCGTCGTGGACCTGGACCTGGACCCGCAGGCCCCGTAGGCCCGGGCCCGGCGGAGGCGACCCGGCTCGGGCCGATCCAGGCGCGCCCTGTGGCCAGCCGGGGATCCTGGTGCAAGGCTGGGCGGTATGAACATCCCTTTCCTGGACAAGTGGCTGAACCGGCACGAAACGGAACAGGGTGCGGGGCTCGCCGCCGCTCTCGCGGAGGACCCCGAGAGTGTCGCCGAGCTGTTCGCGGAGTGCGAGATGCTGCGCGACCAGGCGAGGGCGGCCGGCCTCGAACTCGACCAGAGTCCGGCCTCGTTGGAACAGCTCGACCAGCTGATGCCCCGCTGGCGGCGGGACCCCGAGGCGGTGCCGTGGCTGGGCAACGACGCGGGTTTCTACCTCGGGACCGTGATCGTCAAGACCATCGAGGGCGCCGGCTGGCAGGTGTGGCCCAACGGTCAGCCGGTGATCCGGCTGGCCTCCGGCCGGGAGCTGAACGTGATCGAGTCGGGGGTCTCCTGGGCGATGACGGGGTCCCCCGAGCTCAGCCAGGCGTACGCAGAGGCCTCCGAGGGCTGATTCCCGTAGGGCGCGATGAGCTTTATGTCCCCTTTAGGCGTGTCGAGGTGAAGTCCCCTTCCGCGGCTGGATAGTTTGCGCTGACCTCGACACACCGACAAGTGGGCAGGGCAGCGCATGGCCGTCGATCCGTTGATCGAGCTGCGGGACGTGAACAAGCACTTCGGAGAGTTGCACGTACTCCAAGACATCAACCTCACCGTCGGCCGCGGGGAGGTGGTGGTGATCATCGGCCCCTCCGGATCCGGGAAATCGACCCTGTGCCGGGCGATCAACCGGCTGGAGACCATCGAATCGGGGACGATCAGACTCGACGGGCAACCACTGCCCGCCGAGGGCAAGGAACTGGCCCACCTGCGCGCCGAGGTCGGGATGGTCTTCCAGTCCTTCAACCTCTTCGCGCACAAGACCGTCCTCGCCAACGTCTCCCTCGCGCAGATGAAGGTCCGCGGGCGCAAGAAGGACGAGGCGGACAAGCGCTCGCGGGAACTCCTGGAACGCGTGGGCCTCGCCGACCAGGCCGCCAAGTACCCCGCCCAGCTCTCCGGCGGCCAGCAGCAGCGCGTGGCCATCGCCCGGGCCCTCGCCATGAACCCCAAGGCCCTGCTCTTCGACGAGCCCACGTCGGCGCTCGACCCGGAGATGATCAACGAGGTGCTGGAAGTCATGCGGCAGCTCGCCAGCGAGGGCATGACCATGGTCGTGGTCACCCACGAGATGGGCTTCGCCCGCTCCGCCGCCAACCGCGTCGTGTTCATGGCCGACGGCAGGATCGTCGAGGACCGGACTCCGGAGGAGTTCTTCACCGCCCCCGAGAGCGAGCGGGCCAAGGACTTCCTCTCCAAGATCCTGAAGCACTGAGGGGCCGCCCGATGATCCCCGCCCCGGCTCCCGCCCGCGCTCTGGCCCCGGCTCCCGCTCGCCCCGCCCCGGCTCCCGCCCGCGCTCTCGTACGCGCTCTCGCCCTCGTCCTGGTCCTGCTCACCGCCGCGGTCGGCTGCGGCAAGCCCGGCAGCCCCCCGGTCAAGGGGCCGCAGCCCGAGGACCTGCCCGTCTACCAGGTCGCGACCGGCTTCCGGCTGCCCGACTCGCCCACCTGGGAGCGGGCAAAGCGCCGCGGCCGCCTGGTGGTCGGCGTCAAGGAGGACCAGCCGTATCTGGGGGAGAAGGACCCCGCGAGCGGCCGCTACTCCGGCTTCGACATCGAG
This sequence comes from Streptomyces sp. NPDC048255, assembly GCF_040652415.1. NCBI lineage: Bacteria > Bacillati > Actinomycetota > Actinomycetes > Kitasatosporales > Streptomycetaceae > Streptomyces > Streptomyces sp. NPDC048255. Next base: position 73,256 of record NZ_JBEZMA010000021.1, on the reverse strand, counting down.
ATCGCCAAGATGATGGCGGCCTCGCTCGGCTTCGACCCCAAGACGATCGAGTTCAAGACCATCGCCTCCGCCAACCGCGAGACGGCCCTGCAGAACGGGCAGATCGACTACTACGTCGGCACCTACACGATCAACGACAACCGCAAGAAGCAGGTCGGCTTCGCCGGCCCCTACTTCATGGCCGGCCAGTCCCTGCTGGTCCGCAAGGACGAGGAGGACATCAAGGGCCCCGAGGACCTCGCGGGCAAGAGGGTCTGCTCCGCCGCGGGCTCCACCCCGTACCAACGGCTCCAGAAGGAGTTCCCGGAGGCGGTCCTCGTCGCCTACGACACCTACTCGGTCTGCGTGGACAACCTGCTCACCCTCCAGGTCGACGCCGTCTCCACCGACGACTCGATCCTCCTGGGCTACGCGGCCAAGGTCCCCGAGGAGCTCAAGGTGGTCGGCAAGCCCTTCTCCAAGGAGCCCTACGGCATCGGCGTACCGCGGGGCGACAACGCGCTGCGCTTCGCCCTCGACGACGCCCTGGCGGAGCAGGAGAAGAACGGCAACTGGAAGAAGGCCTACGAGGCCACGCTCGGCCTGTCCGGCGAGCCCGCCCCGGCGCCGCCCGCCATCGACCGCTACCCGGCGAGCTGAGGGAGAGGGCACCCCCCATGGACGTACTCACCGAGAACTTCTCGCTCTACGGGAAGGGATTCCTCGGCACCGTCGAACTGACCGTCTACGCCTCCCTGCTCGCGCTGGTCCTGGGCTTCGTCATGGCCTCCTTCCGGGTCGCGCCCGTCGGCTCGTTCCGGGTCTTCGGCACGGTCTGGGTGGCCGTACTGCGCAACACCCCGCTGACCCTGCTCTTCTTCGCCGTCCTGCTGGGCCTGCCCCGCTTCGGCCTGATCCTGCCCTTCCAGCTCTTCGCCGTCCTGGCGCTGGGCTGCTACACCTCCGCCTTCATCTGCGAGGCCCTGCGCTCGGGCATCAACACCGTGCCCAAGGGCCAGGGAGAGGCCGCCCGCAGCCTCGGCATGACCTTCAACCAGACCTTGGGCGCGGTGGTCCTCCCGCAGGCCTTCCGTTCGGTCATCCCGCCCATCGGCTCCACCCTGATCGCGCTGGCCAAGAACTCCGCGATCGCCGGCGCCTTCAGCGTCACCGAGCTGCTCGGCACCTACAAGACCCTCAACGAGCTGGGCTACAGCATCATCTGGACCTTCATCTGGATCGCCGTCGGCTACCTGATCATCACCTTGTCCATCAGCGCGCTCTTCAACGTGCTGGAAAAGCGCTACGGAGTCGCCCGATGACCGCGCACGCGCTCCACGGGGACACGCAGTCCACCGCCCTCTACGACATCCCCGGCCCGCGGGCCCAGCGCCGGCACTTCTTCTACGGGATCGCCTCCACGCTGATGATCCTGGCCCTGGCCGGCTGGCTCCTCTACCTGCTCTTCGACACGAACCAGTTCACCGCCGCCAAGTGGAACCCCTTCACCTACGAGGGCATCCAGGAGCTGCTGCTCAAGGGGCTGGGGAACACCCTCAAGGCCTTCGCGTACGCCTCGGTGCTCTCCCTCCTGCTCGGCGCGGTGCTCGCCACCGGCCGGCTCTCGGTCCACCGGCCGGTGCGCTGGCTGGCCACGCTGTGCGTGGAGTTCTTCCGGGCCATGCCGGTGCTGGTGATGATCTTCTTCATCTTCGTCGCACTGAAGGTCCAGCCGCTCCCCGCGCTGGTGGCGGGCCTGACCCTGTACAACGGCTCCGTGCTGGCCGAGGTCTTCCGCACCGGCGTCAACGCGGTGGACAAGGGGCAGCGCGAGGCGGCGTACGCGCTCGGCATGCGCAAGACGCAGGTGATGACCTACGTCCTCGCCCCGCAGGCGGTGCGCGCGATGCTGCCCACCATCATCAGCCAGCTGGTGGTGGCTCTGAAGGACACCTCGCTCGGCTACCTGATCACCTACGAGGAGTTCCTGCACGCGGGCAAACTGATCGCCTCGAACCTCGACTACGACCTGCCCTTCATCCCGGTCGTGATGATCATCTCTCCGATCTACATCGGGATGTGCATGCTGCTCTCCTGGTTCGCCACCTGGGTGGCCAGACGGGAGCGGCGCAGCTTCAAGACCCGTGCGGTCGAGGTGGCCCCGGCCGAGCCGGGGACGGTGCTGCCGGGGAGGTAGCTCACAGGAGCCGCCCCGCCCGGCAGCGGCCGTGGATCACTGCTCGCGCAGCGGTACCGATACGTACGACGGATCGGTACGCGGCGAGGAGAAGGTCAGCTGCGAGCCGGTGGGGTTGTGCTCGATGTAGAGCGGGTCGACGGTGTCGATGACGAGCGCGAGCCGGTGGCCCGCGGGCACGTCGTAGGCGGTGGAGAAGAGTTCCAGGTCCACGCCGAAGGCCTGCCCGGGGGTCCGGCCGTGGAAGGTGTACGGGGCGTTGCTGACCAGCTTGCCGATGCCCAGGGGGCCGACGTCGTAGAGGTAGGCGACGAAGGTGCCGTCGGCCTTGGTGGGCGTGACGGTGGTGTGCAGCCCGACCGTGCCCCGCACGCGGCGCGCCTCCTCGTAGCGCCCGGACTGCCAGACGGCGGCGAAGGCGCGGGGGAGGAGCGGGACCGAGGCGGTCGGGGGAGCCTTGGCGAACTGGTCGAGGATGCTGGAGAGGAACAGGATGCCGCCGTTGGCTCCGGAGTCGACATTGGCGAAGAGGTGCTCGCTGTCGGAGAGGGCGAGTCTCTCGGAGCCGCCGGAGCCGACGGACTTCCAGTCGGCGTAGCCCTCGTAGCCCTCGGTGCTGCGCGACTTCAGCTGGACGGGGGCCTCGGTGTCGATGCCGTTGCGCTCGCCCTTGAGGTAGCGGTCGAACCAGCGGTGGGCGTTGGTCCAGGTGTCGTTGGGCAGGCCGAGCAGGCCGGAGGCCTCGGCGGTGGCGTGGTCGCCGGGGCGGAACTCCAGGCGCTTGGGGCCGGTCAGCTTCTCGAAGAACTCCGCGTACTGGTTGGGCGGGAAGATCGTGTCGCCCCAGGCGTTGCCCAGCATGATCGCGGCGCCGTTGGCGTTGATCCGGTCCACCTTCTCGGCGGCGGACCGCTTCTTCCCCCACTCGATCATCTGCTGCTCCCGGTCCAGCCGGGAGCCGAGGAAGTCGCCGAGGAGCGCCTGGAGTTCGGGGCCGGGCCGGCCGGTGAGATAGCCGGCGGCGCCGAGCATCCCGGCCGCCTGGAGGTGCTGGGTGCGGCCGGAGTAGATGGACTCGATGAGGTCGGCCCAGCCGCTGAGCGCGACCACGGCCTTGACGCGCGGGTCGTGCGCGGAGGCCAGCAGGCTGATGCCCGCGCCGTACGAGACCCCGCCCAGGCCGATGCGGTCCGCGTCGGCGGGGGTGTGGGCGAGGGCCCAGTCGATGACGGCGGAGACGTCGGCGATGTCCGGCGGGCCGGCCACCTCGATCTCGCCGCCGGAGAGCCAGAAGCCCCGGGAGGTGTAACTGACCACGACGTAGCCGGAGTCGGCGAGCTTCTTGGCCTGGGCGATGTATTCGATCTGCGGCATGCCCCAGCTGGTGGGCAGCACGATCAGCGGGTACTTCCGGCCGTCGACGGCGCCGGCGGGCGTGAAGACGTTGCCCTTGAGGGTGATGCCGCCGGAGCCCGGAATGTCGTGGAAGCGCAGTTCGGGTGAAGCGGCCGGAGCCGCGGCGCCGACGGCGGCGGTGGGTGCGGGAGCCGCCTGGGCCTGGTGGGGGGCCAGGCCCAGGGCGGCTGCCGCCAGCAGAGCTGCCACGGCCGCGGCGGTGGTGGTGCGTTCCATCGGTCGCTCCTCGCGTACGCCGGGGTGTCAAAGTGACCCGACGGTAACGGGAGGGGCTTACTGGAGGTAACCCGCCAGTAAGTTACGTACTGGTAACAGTTGAACAAGAGTCAACTCGACGGGCGCACCAGCGGCCGACGGTCAGCCGTTCTGAGCGCCGCCGGTCACCGCGCTCTTGGCCTTCCACTGGTCCCAGGGCAGGTTCCACTCGCCGTAGCCGTTGCCGATGTCCGCGTTGCCCTTGGAGCCGGATCCGACCACCTCGAAGGGGTCGCCGATCTGGGACTGCGCGAAGAAGTCCTTGGCGTCGGCGTCGCTCATCCCCACGCAGCCGGAACTGCTGTTGGTGCGCCCGAAGTTGGCGCTGTTCCACGGTGCGGCGTGCGCGTACATGCCGGACCAGGTGAGCCGCATCGAGTAGTCGACCATCTTGTCGTAGGCGTCGTCGAGGCCCACCGTCTGGGAGTCCATCCGGATGGTGCCCTCCTTCGTCATGATCACCATCTTCCCGGACCAGGACGCCTTCTTGCCGCCCGGAGTGCCGGCCGAGACCGGGATCGCCTTGAGCGCCTGGCCGTCCTCGGTCACCGACATCTTCTTGGTGTCGAGGCTCACCTCGATCCGGCGGTCCTTGCCGATCTTGAACTCGGTGTTGTAGTCCTTGGCGAAGAGGCCGCCGCCCTTGCCGGAGTCCACACCGTTCAGGTTCATCTCGACCTTCACGTCGGTGCCGGACTTCCAGTACTCCTTGGGCCGCCAGTCGACGCGGTCGTTGCCGGAGTAGTCCTTGATCCAGCCCCAGGAGCCCTCGGTGTTGTTCGAGGTGGTGACCTTGAGCTGCTTCTCCACCTCGGCCTTGTTCGCCACCGGGTTGTCGAAGACGATCGACACGGGCATCGCCACGCCCACCGTGCTGCCCTTGGGGATGTTGATCGAGACCTTGTTCACCTTGTCGGCGGCGCTGGTCCTGAACTGCGTGGTGGCGCTCTGGCTCTCGGTGTTCTGCGCCTCGACCTTGTACTCCGAGCCCGGTGCGGCGTTGCGCTCCGAGGTCCAGGTCTTCCCGTCGTCGGCTATCTTCCCCGGCAGTTCCGCGCCCTTGGTGTCGGTCACCTTCACCTGGGCCAGCTTGCCCTCGGCGACGGTCACCGTGACCGGCTCGCCGGCCTTCACCTGATCGCCCGTGAGGTTCACCGAGACCGCCATGTCCGGCTTCGGCTTCAACTCGGCCTTGCCGTCGGCGGCGCCGCCGTTTCCGCTCCCGCCCGAGCAGGCGGTCAGCGCGGCGGCCAGAAGTGCGGTACTCGCCATGGCGGTGCGGCGTATGCGGCTCAACGAAGGGCCCCTTCGAGTAGCGGTGGTAATAACCCGTTTCGCACACGTAGATGCGAACGGCACGACTCTAGGTTGCGCAATCCGAGGAAAATGTCGTCTTTTCAGTTGTGACCTGGACCGCACCAGAACGGTCATCATCCGGTCACAATCGCCGCGCACTTCGGTCACGGACGGCTGTGAGAGTCCTGTGCGTCTCCCCCCCCGCGCCGTACAGGAAGGCCGATCAGCCATGTGCGCACTGCTCGTGACCCCCGCCCGGCAGCACCATGACCAGGAGCTGACGGTGCGTTCCCTGTCCGTCCCCGAATACCAGGATTTCCTCGCCCGGCACGGCCGGGCGAGTTTTCTCCAGTACCCCTCCTGGGCCGGCGTAAAGGACCTTTGGCGCTCGGAAAGGGTCGGATGGCACTACCCCGGCGGTGAGATCGAGGGTGCCGGACTCGTGCTCTACCGCCAATTCCCCGGCACTCGCAAATACTTCGCCTACCTGCCCGAAGGCCCCGTCGCCGACTGGTCCGACCCGCGCATCGACCGCTGGCTCGACCCGCTCGTGCGCCACCTGCGCGCCTCCGGCGCCTTCGCCGTCCGCATCGGCCCCACCCCCGCCTACCGCCGCTGGGACGCGGCCACCGCCAAGTCCGCCGCCGGACCCGGCCGGCAGATCTCCGACGTGCTCGCCACCGAGGTCGACCCGGTCGGCGCCGCCCTCGCCGACCGGCTGCGCACCCGGGGCTGGAAGCGGTGCGGCGGCGAGAGCGACGGCGACGCCCAGCCCCGCCACGTCTTCCGCGTACCGCTGGCGGGCCGCTCCCTCGACGACCTGTGGTCCGGACTGAACCAGGAGTGGCGGCGCAACGTGCGCAAGGCCACCAAGGCCGGTGTGGAGACGGCGGTCGGCACCGCCGCCGACCTCCCCGAGTTCTACCGGCTGCTGCGGATCACCGAGGAGCGCGACGGATTCCGGCTCGGCCGCTCCCTCGCGTACTACGAGCAGCAGTACGCGGTCCTCAATGCCGAGGAGCCCGGCCGGATGCGGCTCTACCTGGGCGTCCACCAGGGCGAGATCCTCGCCGCGCACACGATGATCGTGGCCGGCAGCCGGGTCTGGTACCAGACCGGCGCCTCCGCCGACCACCGGCGCGAGGTGCGGCCCAGCAACGCGCTGCAGTGGCGCATGATGTGCGATGCCCATGCCCTCGGGGCGCAGGAGTACGACATGCGCGGGGTACCCTCCACCCTTGACCCCGGCGAACGTGCCTTCGGGCTGCTGCGCTGGAAGCTCGGCACCGGAGGACAGGTCGTCGAGACGCTCGGCGAGTGGGAGACCCCGATGGACGGATACGCCAACACGGCGCTCTACAAGGCCTTCCAGGCGTACCTGGCCCGCCGGTGAACCACGGCACCACGGCTACGGGTTCCCCCGCGGCCACGACGGCCACCGGGGCCGCGGCCACCACCGGCGCGGCGACGGACCCCGGGGCCTCGACGGCTTCCGCGGCCGGGTCCGGGGCCGGGTCCGGCCCGTCTCCTGCCACCGCCCCGTCCCCCGCCCCGGCGAAGACCTCGGTGCTGCGCAGCGGCGCCCTCATGGCGGCCGGTTCCGTGGTCTCCCGCGCCACCGGCTTCGTCCGCTCCGCCGTCGTCGTCGCCGCGCTGGGCACCGGACTGCTCGGCGACAGCTACGCCGTCGCCAACACCGTCCCGAACATCCTGTACATGCTGCTCATCGGCGGCGCGCTCAACGCCGTCTTCGTCCCCGAGCTGGTCCGCGCCGCCAAGGAGCACGCCGACGGCGGCTCCGCCTACACCGACCGGCTGCTGACCGCCTGCACCGTGGCGCTCCTCGCCCTCACCGCCGTCGCGGTCCTCGCCGCCCCGCTGATCGTCTCCGCCTACACCGACTACGAGGGCGCCCAGGCGAGCACCACCGTGGCCCTGGCCCGGTACTGCCTGCCGCAGATCCTCTTCTACGGGCTGTTCACCCTGCTCGGGCAAGTGCTCAACGCCCGCGGCCGGTTCGGCGCGATGATGTGGACCCCGGTCCTCAACAACTTCGTGATCATCGGTGTCTTCGGGCTCTTCCTCTACGTCTCCCACGACGGCCCGGCCGGTGCGGGCGGCCTGACCGCCGCCGACACCCGCCTCCTCGGCCTCGGCACCACCGCGGGCATCGTCCTCCAGGCCCTCGCGCTGATCCCCTCGCTGCGCGCCGCCCGCTTCCGCTGGCGCCCCCGCTTCGACTGGCGCGGCAGCGGCCTCGGCCGTCCCCTGCGCAACGCGGGCTGGCTGGTCATGCTCGTCTTCACCAACCAGATCGCCTACTGGGTCGTCACCCGGCTCTCCACGACCACCGGAGCGAACGCCGTCGAGGCCGGCCTCGCGGGCGGCGCCGGCTACACCGCCTACAGCAACGCCTACCAGCTGTGGATCGTCCCCCAGGGCATCATCACCGTCTCCCTCGTCACGGCCCTGATGCCCCGGATGAGTTCGGCCGCCTCCGACGGCGACCTCGCCACCGTGCGCCGGGAGGTCTCGTACGCGCTGCGCTCCAGCGCCGCCCTGGTCGTGCCCGCCGCCGCCGTCTTCGCCGCCCTCGCCCCCTGGGTGATCGGCAGCGTCTTCGAGTACGGCCGCACCGGCGCCGCCGACATCGAGGTCATGGCGGGCATGCTCGTCGCCTTCGCCCCCGGCCTGATCGCCTTCTCCGCGCAGTACGTGCTCTCGCGCGGCTTCTACGCCCTCTCCGACACCCGCACCCCCTTCTTCCTCAACCTCGTCATCGCCGGGCTGAACGCGGCCCTGTCCGCCGCCGCGTACTTCCTGCTCTCCCCGCGCTGGGCGGTCACCGGCATGGCCGCGGCCTCCTCCGTCGCCTTCACCGCGGGCGCCGCCGTGACCGCCTACGCCCTCGCCCGCAGGCTCGGTCCCCGCGCGGGCACCCGTACCGAACGCCGCACCACGGCGCTGCGCACCCACCTGCGGCTGCTGGCCGCCTGCCTGCCCGCGGCCGCCGCCGGGTACGCGGCCGCCCGCGCCGCCGACCCGTTCGGGAACTTCGCCGCGGCCGGGACGGGAACCGCCGCACTGGCACTCGTCGTCGTCCTCCTCGCCGGGCCACTGCGCCTGACGGAGATCACCGACCTGCTGGACTCCCTGCGGCGCAAGATCCGCCGTTAGCGGGAGGACAGGCCACCGGACACCCTGGATACTGACCCGATGCCACGCGTACTACTGATCGAGGACGACCCTTCCATCCGGGAGGGAGTGGCCCTCGGCCTGCGCCGCCGCGGCCACGACGTGAGGTCCGCCGACACCGGCGAGGAAGGCCTCGCCCTGATGGGGACCTTCCGGCCCGAACTCATCCTGCTCGACCTGATGCTGCCCGGGATCAACGGCGTGCAGGTCTGCCACCGCATCCGCGAGACCAGCGAGGTGCCGATCATCATGCTCACCGCGCGCGGCGACGACTTCGACATAGTCATAGGCCTGGAGGCCGGCGCCGACGACTACATCGTCAAACCCGCCCGCACCGAGGTCATCGAGGCCCGCATCAAGGCCGTACTGCGCCGGCTCATCGACCCGGCCGGCAACCGCCCCGGGGTCGAGTCCCACGGCGAACTGGCCATCGACCGCGCGGGGCTGACCGTCGCCAAGAACGGCGAGCGCGTCCCCCTCGCCCCCAGCGAGATCAAGCTCCTGCTGCACCTGTCGGCCTCGCCCGAGCAGGTCTTCTCCCGCCAGCAGCTCCTGGAGTACGTCTGGGACCACAGCTACCACGCCGACGCCCGGCTCGTGGACGCCTGCGTCCGCCGGCTGCGCCACAAGGTGGAGGACCCCGCGGGCAGCCCCCGCTACATCCAGACCGTGCGCGGCTTCGGCTACCGCTTCGGTCCGCTGTAGGCGCCCGTGCGACGCATAGCGCCCCTCGGCCTGCGCACCCGGCTGATCGCGGCCTTCCTGCTGGTCGCGGCGATCAGCGCGGTGACCACCGCCGCCTTCACCTACCAGCAGGCGCGCAACGCCATCCTCAAGCAGACCCAGGACACCGCCGTCAACACCCTGCGGGACCAGGTGGAGCAGCAGGAGATCCGCCTTCCCCTGACCCAGCAGGAGCTCCAGCGCGTCGTCATCGAGCTCGGCAAGCGCGGCAAACCCCACCCGTGGACCGTCTTCGGCGAGTACGGCAGCGTGCGCGTCTCCACCAACCCCGGCACGCCCACCTCCACCGTCATCACCGACAGCCTGCGCGAGCGGGTCCGCAGCAACCAGTACACCGCCTTCCAGCGCGTCGAGGACCAGCGCGGCAACCCGTGGCTCACGATCGGCGTCCCCGCCCTCTTCGAGCACAACGGCTACAGCGAAGCCACCGGGGCCGTCTTCTTCGCCAGCGTCCCGCTCGCCACCGAGAAGCAGACCGTCGAGGCCATGGTCGAAGCCGCCCAGCAGGGCGCCGTCCCCGGGCTGGCCATCGCCGTCGTCCCCGCCCTGCTCGCCGCCCGCAGCGTGCTGCGGCCGGTCCGCGACATGCGCCGGGCCGCCCAGCGGCTGGGCAGCGGCCGCCTCGACACCCGCATCGAGGTCCGGGGCTCCGACGAACTCGCCGGACTGGCCCGCACCTTCAACGAGACCGCCCGCGCCCTGGAGCAGTCGGTGAGCGAGCTCCGGGACGCGGAGGCCCGCGCCCGCCGCTTCGCCTCCGACGTCTCCCACGAACTGCGCACCCCCCTCGCCGGGATGCTCGCCGTGACCGAGGTCCTCGACGAGGACGCCGCGCACCTCGACGCCGATACCGCCAAGGCCCTGCGCCTGGTGAGCGCCGAGACCGGCAAACTCGCCGTCCTCGTCGAGGACCTGATGGAGATCTCCCGTTTCGACGCCCGGGCCGCCGAGCTCAACCTCGACGACGTGGACGTCGCCGAAGCCGTGCGCAAGACCCTCGAACGACGCCACTGGGACGACGAGCGCGTCGTCACCGAGCTGCCGTACGGGGTACGCGCCCGACTCGACCCGCGCCGCTTCGACGTGGTCCTCGCCAACCTCGTCGGCAACGCCCTGCGTCACGGCGGCGCCCCCGTACGGGTCACCGTACGGACCGCACCCGGCGAGGACGGCGAACGACTGCTGATCGACGTAGCCGACAGCGGGCCCGGGATCGCCCCGGAGGTGCTGCCGCACATCTTCGACCGCTTCTTCAAGGCCGACGCGGCCAGGACCCGCTCCGCCGGCAGCGGCCTCGGACTCGCCATCACCCTGGAGAACGTCCGCCTGCACGGCGGCACCCTCCGGGCGGGCAACGGGCCCTGCGGGGGAGCGCTCTTCACCCTCGACATGCCGCTGGAGGCCCGCGTATGACGGGGCGGAGGACGACGAGGACCCGGGCCGCGGCGGCCACGGCGGCGCTGGCGGGCTGCGCGCTTCTGCTCGCCGGATGCGGGATCAAACGCACCGGGGTGATCGAGAGCGGCCATGCCGCCACCGTCAAGGTCCCCGGCGGCAAGACCGCCGGCGTCCTCTACTTCGTCTCCAAGGAGGGCGACCGGCTCGTCCCGGTCCCCTTCGGGGTCAGCGCCGAATACACCATCGCGCCCTCGGCGCTCCTGGGGCTGCTGCTCAGCGGCCCCAACGGTCCGGCCCAGGAGGCCGGGCTCACCACGGCGCTGCCCCAGCTGCGGGCGGGGCAGGGGGAGCCGTCGGTGGGCGAGTACGAGCCGAACAAGGCGCTTACGGTCCGTGTGCCGCTGGCCGTGGGCAGCCTGTCGGAACTGGCCCGCAACCAGCTGGTGTGCACCGTGGGAGTCTCCGCCGTGCCGGATGTCGTCAACCCGGTCATCCTGCAGGGCACCGACACCGCCCTCCCGGCCGCGGATTGCGACACTCGGCCCTGACGTGTGTGTCGGGGCCCGCGGCCGGCCGCGCCCTTGCGGGCGGGGCCGCGCACCCGTCACCGTGGCCCTATGGATCACGCCGCGGACGTCCCGGACGTCTTCGACCCCCGCATCTACGCAGCCGGCATCCCCCACGAGCGCTACCGCGCGCTGCGCGACCGGCACCCGGTCGCCTGGCAGGCCGAGCCGGAGATCCAGGGCTGGCCCGCGGGCCCCGGCTTCTGGGCGGTCACCCGGCACGCCGACGTCGTACGGGTCCTGCGCGACCACCGGACGTACTCCTCCTGGCTGGGCGCCACCCAGATCCGCGACCCCGACCCCGCCGACCTGCCCTTCCTGCGCCGCACCATGCTCAACCAGGACCCCGGCAAGGCCTTCGGGGACCACGGCCGGCTGCGGCGGCTGGTCGCCCGCGCCTTCACCCCGGCCCGCGTGGACGCCTTCGCCGGGCGGGTACGGGAGCGGGCCCGCGCCCTGCTCGCCGCGGCGCGGGAGGAGGCCGAGGACGGCGCCGCCGACCTCGTGCGCACCGTCACCGACGAGTACGCCCTGCTGAACCTCACCGACCTGCTGGGCGTCCCCGCCGCCGACCGCGCCCTGTTGCTGGAGTGGACCGTACGGATCATCGGCTACCAGGATCCCGAGGACGCCCCCGAGCCCCGGCTCGGCCCGGACGGCACCCCCCTGAACCCGCGCTCGCCGGCCCTGCTCGGCGAGATGTTCGCGTACGCCCGCGAACTCGCCGCCCACAAGCTCGAACACCCAGGCGACGACGTGATGACGGCGCTCGCCCACGCCGGACTGGACCCGGCCGAACTGGAGATGTTCTTCTTCCTGCTCACCGTCGCGGGCAACGACACCGTGCGCAGCGCGGCCCCCGGTGGCCTGCTCGCCCTGGCCCGCGACCCGCGGGCCTACCGGCAACTCGCCGACAGCCGGGTCCCGGTGGACCGGGCCGTGGAGGAACTCCTGCGCTTCCACCCGCCGGTGCTCAGCTTCCGCCGCACGGCGGCCGTGGACACCGAGCTGGCCGGACAGCGGATCGCGGCCGGGGACAAGGTGGTGGTGTTCCACGCCTCCGCCAACCACGACGAGCGCGTCTTCACCGACCCCGGACGCCTCGACCTCGGCCGGACCCCCAATCCGCACGTCTCCTTCGGGGACGGCCCGCACGTCTGCCTGGGCGCCCACTTCGCCCGGCTCCAGCTGCGCACCCTCTACGAGGAGTGGCCCGGCCTGCTGCCCGCGCCCGAACTGGCGGGCCCACCGCGCCGGCTGGTCTCGAACTTCATCAACGGGATCACGCGGCTGCCTCTACGGGTGTCCGGGCGGCCGCGCTGACGTCCGCGACCAGCTCGGTCACGTCCGGCCCGTAGGCGTCGGAGTTGATGACCTTCAGCACGAGGCAGAAGGAGTCCCCGCCGTACTTGCGGGCCAGCCGCCGGTGGTGCCGGGCCAGGTAACGGGCCGCGGCCTGGTTGCTGTTGGCGGTCTGCCCCGAGAGCAGGAACACCGGCCGGGTGCCCCGGCCGGTGGTCAGCCGCGCCAGCAGCACGTACTCGACCGAGCCCGCCTCCCAGCGGTACGTCTCGCTGCCGACGCAGATCGCACCGCGGTCGGGGCCGCGCTCGCTGCTGGTGTCGACCCGTACCCCCGGCAGCATCGAGGAGAGGTGCGCCGTCGTACGGGCGTTGGAGACCGGCCCGCCGACGCAGAACTCCGCCCGCTCCCCGAAGCCCTGGCGGGTTCCGTCGTGGGTGACGATCTGCACGTTCGCCCCGCAGTCCTTGATCAGGGCGGATATCTCCAGCAGGGCGAAGGCGTCGTTGCGGTGCAGCGAGGACTCGGTGCCGCCCATCTGACGGTTGACCACGAACAGGCAGTCGGACCCGGTCGGCAGACCGAGGAAGGCCTGCTTGCGGCGGAGAGCGCGCTGCCAGAGATAGGTGCGGGCGAACCAGCCGAACCCACCGCTCAGCGCGGTCGCCATCACTCCGAGCACGATGTTGCGCACGTCGTCGTTCATGCGCCGGATGCTAGGGCATCCGGCGAGCGGTGCAGAGACCGGCTTCCTTCGGCCTGAGTGGCCGGAAGTCATTGGAGCAATCGATGAATCGCGCTGGGGGCGGGCTGGAGTTGACGGTTGGCCGGATCTCTCCTGTTCTCTCGGGCGGCATGCGGTGAGATGTCGGAATATCTGGCGCGGAACCGGACCTGCGGAATGGCGAATTCCCTGATTGACGGTCGCAGATCGGGCCGTGGGGGGAATGTGAAAGACCTGTTAATTCAGTCGAGTTGGATAAAAAAGACGGTGACTCCGAAGGATCTTGTGGACTAACCTCCGTTCGGTCGTGGGGGCTCGAACTAGTCCTGCGGCATATTGCTATGGCATCACCACAACTAGGAGGCGTCATGTCCACCAGCGTCATCGACCAGTCCGTGGAGCTCGAGACCGAGGTCGTCGCCGAGCTGCCCGAGATCACCGGCAGCCAGCTCGTCTTCGACTACGGCGTTCAGTCCGCGCCGACCGTGTGCCCGTCCGCGGGTGCCCGCGCCGTCTGAGCCGATAGCTCCTGATCGACCGTGAGGGGTCCGTTCGCGGGCCCCTCACCGCACTTGGAGGACATTGCCCCATGGGATCGATATCGGCCGGAACGCCTCTCCCGCTGACCCCGGTGTCCCGGGAATCGAAGTGGCGCCCGTTCAGCAACCCGAAGAACATCGTGCGCATCGAGAGCCGGCCCGAGGGCGCGGCCGTGTTCGTCGTCGACCCCTGGACCCAGCGATGGGCCATTCTCGGCAAGGGCAGCGAGACCGTCCTCGCGCTCGCCGACGGGACCCGTTCCAGGGAGGAGATCGTGACGGCCGCCGTCGCCGTGGCGCAGAACGACCACCTGCGCGACCCGCGCGTGGTGGACTCCCTGCTCGACGAACTGCGTGCCGCAGGCCTGGTGTTCGTCTCCCAGGCCCACCACCGCAGTCAGGGCCTCCCGGTCGTCCTGGAGACGGAGCCCCAGGGCCTGCACCTGGAGATCACCAACGCCTGCAACCTCAGCTGCGTGCACTGCTACGTGTCCTCCGGCGAGAAGCTCCCCAACGAGCTCAGCGACGAGGAACTGCGGGCCGTAGTGGACCAGTTGCCCCCCTTCTCCAACAAGCTCATCGCCATCACCGGCGGCGAGGCCGCGGTCCGGCGCAATGCCCTCGACCTGGTCGAGTACTGCGCCGTGGAACGCGGCCACAACGTGGACCTGTACACCAACGCGTACAAGTTCCCCAAGAAGTTCGCCGAGCGCGTTGTCGAGATCAACGCCATCGGCGCGGCCCGGGTCAACCTCCAGGTCAGCCTCGAAGGCGCGACGCCCGAGACCAACGACCCGATCCGCGGCAAGGGCGTCTTCGAGCAGGTCCTGAAGTCCCTGCAGATGTTCAAGGACCTCGGCCTGCACCGGCGTACCCAGCTGTTCATCTGCATCACCAAGAACAACATCCACGAGCTGGACGCGATGATCGCCCTCGCCGAGCGGTTCGACCTCGCCAAGCTGGTCTTCTCCCAGTGGGAGGCGCAGGGCAACGCGGCCGACACCCCCTGGGAGTCCATCGCGCCCAGCCTGGAGGAGTGGACCGCCGCCGGCGAGAAGCTCCTCGCCTACGAGAACCCGCGCCTCGAGCTGCGCGGCAACTTCTTCGGCGACCTCAACAACGCCCGGGACGGCCGTTACACCCTGGAGCGCAGCCTCTTCCCGAAGCAGCTCTTCGCGTACAACGCCTTCCCGCGGATCTCCCCGGACGGCCTGATCTTCGCCGACCAGCTCTGGGTCGACGAGGAGTGGTCCCTGGGCAACGTCCGGGACATGTCGCTGGCCGAGGCATTCCGGAGCGAGAAATTCCACCAGCACATCAAGGAATTCCGCGCCCGCGCCGAAATCGTCGACGAATGCCGTTCCTGCGAGTGGGTCGAGCTGTGCGGCGGCGGCCACCCCGGCCACACCCTTTCGGAATACGGCGACATGAACCACAAGGACGCCTTCTGCGACGCGCGGAAGTACTGGTTCGAGCGCTTCGTCGACACGCATGTCGAGAGGGTCCTGAACCATGCCTGACGTCCTGCCCGGGGACGTACCGGAATGGGGCAGCACCTTCAAGGCCATCGCCGACGGCTGGCTCTTCTCCGACGTGGACGGCCCGCTGCCGCCCGTGGCGATCCTCCCGCTGGAGAACCCGGACCTCTACGACCGCGCCGACTGGGAGAAGCGGGTGGAGATCGAGCGGCACCACCGCTCGGTCTCCATCGCCCGCCACGGCGGCCGGCGGATCGCCATCCTCACCGCCAAACTGGGCGCTCCCGCCGCCGCGATGGCCGTTCAGGCCGCGGCGGCGCGCGGCGTGCGCACCCTGATCGGCCTCGGCTACTGCGGAGCCATCGAGGACGGTCTCGGCTGCGGCGACCTGCTCGTCCCCACCGGCGCGGTGGCCGCCGAGGGGACCAGCATCGCCCACACCCGCGAGCGGTACCCGGCCGTCGCCGACCACCGCCTGGTCCGGGCCCTGCACGACAGCGCCCCCGGCACCCTCCACGACGGCCTGGTGTACTCCCTGGACGCCGTGTTCACCCAGGACTCGGGGCTCATCGAGCGATGTCGCCGGCTCCGGGTGTCCGGCATCGACATGGAGACCTCGGCGGTCCTCACCGTCGCCCGGCTGTCCGGGGTGCGCGCGGCCACCGTCCTGGTCGCCAGCGACCACCCCGGTCTGGGCCTGCACACCGACGGCACGCTGCTCGGTGCGGGCATGGACCGGGCCATGGGCCTGGCGCTGGAGGCGGTGACCGGCCGTGCTGCGGAACTGGACTGAACTGGACCGGCCGGCCCGCCGGTTCATCGCCGCCTCCGCCGTCTCCTTCGTGGGCGACGGCATGCGCTACGCCGCCCTGCCCCTGCTGGCCGTCCAGCACGGGGCGGGGCCCACCGGCCTCGGCATCCTGCTCGGCTTCGCCACCCTGCCCTTCCTGGTCCTCGGCATCTTCGGCGGAGTGCTCGCCGACCGGATGCGCCGCCGCAGCCTGCTCATCGCCTGCGACGGCCTGCGGCTCCTCGTCATGGGCGGCTTCGTCCTCGCCCTGCTGGGCGACTGGCTCTCGCTGCCCCTGATGTACGCGGTGGCCTTCCTGATGGGCCTGCTCGAATCGGTCGCCACCTCGGCCACGTTCGCCCTCCTGCCCTCCCTGGTGGCGGAGAAGGACCTGGAGCGTGCCAACGGCATGTCCTCCACCGCGCTGCTGCTGGGCCGCCAGTTCATCGGTCCGCTGATCGGCGCCGCACTGCTGACCACCGGCCAGACCCTGCCCTTCGCACTGGACGCCGTCACCTTCCTGCTGTCCATGGCGCTGCTGGCCGCCATCCCGCGCGGCCTCGAGAAGGAACCGGCGCGCAGCCCGGCCGGCAACGGCCCCCGTTCGGTGTTCGCCGACGTGCGGGCCAGTGCCCGCTGGATGCGGGTGACCCCGCACGTCCTGGTTATCGCCGGGGCCGCGGCCGTCATCAACCTCTTCAACAGCGGCGCGATCGCCGTCGAGCCGTACTTCGCCGAGAAGATCCTGGGCGGCGACTCCTTCGTGTACGCGCTGATGATGGCCAGCTCCGCGCTCGGCGGAGTGCTCGGAGCCCAGGCCGCGGCGCCGCTCGCCGCCCGCTTCAGCAGCCCCGGCCTGGTCTGTCTCGCCCTGGTCTGCCTCGGGGCCGGCTTCCTCGTCGTCGCGGCCTCCGGGAACCAGCTGCTCGCGTACGCGGGGCTTGCCCTCACCGGAGTCGGCTTCTCGTTCTGGGGCGTGGCCACCACCTCCTGGCGCCAGCGGCTGACCCCGGACGAACTGCGCGGCCGCGCCGACGCGCTGCACCGGATGATCTCCTGGGGCGTCAACCCCATCGGCAGCGTCCTCGGCGGCGCACTGGCCGCCCGCTACGACAGCCGGCTGCCGTTCCTCCTCGTCGGCTGCGCGACCCTGCTGCTGCTCCCGCTGTTCCTGTGGCGCAAGGAGAACCGGCCCGGCGAAGCGGCCCCGGCCGACGGCTCACCCGAGACGGCCCCGGCCCCGGCCGGCTAGTGCTGTGACCGGAAAGGTTCACCGGGTCGCGCCGCCCGGCACGGCACCTCGCCGCGTTGTCGGACCGCGCCGGTACGTCCAGTACGAGCCGCGGCCCTCCGCCTTGCGATGCACCGCACCGGACGACGCGACCCGGCAAACCTTTCCGGCCACAGCCCTAGCGGGGACAGGGGCGAAGGGCCCGGCCGGCGCGGCCCGCCCGGCGCGGCCCTCGGCCCGATGCCGACGGCCGTGTCCGGTCTCCTGACGGGACGGCAGGGCGGCCGCTAGGCTCGGCGGACGTTGCCGACTGGAGGTCCGGATGCACCGTCCCGCCGCCCGAACGTTACCGCTGCTCGCCCTCGTCGGGGCGCTCGTTTCCACCGGCGCCGCCGCCCCGCCGTCATCCGCGACCACCCCCGCGAAGGTCCCCGTGGCGGCCGGCTACGGCGGGGCCGTCGCCAGCGTCGACGCCGACGCCTCCGCCGCCGGAATCGCCGTCCTGCGTTCCGGCGGCAACGCCGTGGACGCGGCGATCGCGACCGCCGCCGTACTCGGGGTCACCGAACCGTACTCGGCGGGCATCGGGGGCGGCGGCTACTTCGTCCACTACGACGCCCGCTCCCGCCAGGTGCGGACCATCGACGGCCGGGAGACCGCCCCGGCGACGGCCACCGCCGACCTCTTCCAGGAGAACGGCGTCCCCATCCCCTTCGCCGAGGGCCAGACCAGCGGCCGCGGCGTCGGCGTCCCGGGCACCCCGGCCACCTGGAAGAGCGCCCTCGACTCCTGGGGCACCCGCCCGCTGCGCCAACTGCTCGAGCCCGCCGAGAAACTGGCCCGCGAGGGCTTCACCGTGGACGCCACCTTCCGGGCCCAGACGGCGGCCAACGAGGAGCGGTTCAGGGACTTCCCGGCCACCTCGAAGCTGTTCCTGCCGGGCGGCGCCCTGCCCGTGGTCGGCTCCACCTTCAAGAACCCCGACCTCGCCGCGACCTACGCGGAACTCGGCCGCAAGGGGACCGGTGCCCTCTACCGGGGCCCGATCGCCGAGGACATCGTCCAGGCCGTCCGCAAACCCCCGGTCGACCCCGCCGCCACCCGCAAGGTCCGCTCCGGCGACCTGACCACCGGCGACCTGCGCGCCTACGCGACCAAACGGCAGGCCCCGACCCGGATGAGCTACCGGGGCCTGGACGTCTACAGCATGGCGCCCTCCTCCTCCGGCGGCACCACCGTCGGCGAGGCGCTCAACATCCTGGAGCGGACCGACCTCGGCCCCCTCTCCGAGGCGCAATACCTGCACCGCTTCATCGAGGCCTCGCGGATCTCCTTCGCCGACCGGGGCCGCTGGGTCGGCGACCCGGCCGCCGAGGACGTGCCTACCCGGGAGCTGCTCTCCCAGCGGTTCGCCGACTCCCGCGCCTGCCTGATCAGCCCGGACCGGGCGCTGACCAGCCCGCTGGCCCCCGGCGACCCGCGGAACCCGGTGCCGTGCGCCACGACCGGGCAGGCCGCGCCGACCACCTACGAGGGCGAGAACACCACGCACCTGACGGTCGCCGACCGGTGGGGCAACGTGGTCTCCTACACCCTGACCATCGAGTCCACGGGCGGCAGCGCGATCACCGTGCCGGGCCGGGGCTTCCTGCTCAACAACGAACTGACCGACTTCTCCTTCGCGCCGGCCGCCCCCGGTGTCCCGGACCCGAACCTGCCCGGCCCCGGCAAGCGGCCGCGCTCGTCCATGTCCCCGACCATCGTGCTGGAGCACGGGAAGCCGGTCCTGGCAGTGGGTTCCCCGGGCGGAGCCACCATCATCACCACCGTCCTGCAGACCCTGACCGGCCACCTGGACCGGGGCCTTCCGCTGGTCGACGCGATCGCCGCGCCCCGGGCCAGCCAGCGCAACCAGACCACCACCGAACTGGAGCCGGGGCTGTGGGACAGCCCGGTGCGCGCCGAACTGGAGGCCATCGGCCACGGCTTCCGGCAGAACCCGGAGATCGGCGCGGCCACCGGAGTCCAGCGGCTGCCGGACGGGCGCTGGCTGGCGGCGGCCGAGAAGACCCGGCGGGGCGGCGGCGCGGCGATGGTCGTCCACCCGCGCGGGAACCCGTAGACCGTGTCGCAAAGCACCGCCTGCCCGGTCAGAGGGCGGTGAGGATCCTGGGGCCGCCTAGGGTTGTCAAGCGAACCCCAGGTAGCTCGCCTACCGCTCCTTGAGTCACGTGAGGCATGTGTGCAGGGTTCGCCTGGGCGGGCGCAGCGCCGCTGGCGCTGCGCCCCTGAGGGGATCGTCCGGCTGCATGGGGGCGGTGAGCAGCAGAAGTGCCCAAGCGGCCAACGCCCGTAAGGAGCCTCCTGCTAGGCCCTGTCCGGGCGATCTTCGCGGGCCCGCGCCGCCTGGCACGGCGCCTCGCCGCGTTGTCGGACCGCGCGAGTACGGCCGAGTACGAGCTGCGCTCCTCCGCCTTGCGATGCACCGCACCAGACGACGCGGGCTGATCCACGAAGATCGCCCGGACAGGACCTAGATGCGCCGGCGACGGCGGACGCTGGTTTCCATGGTGTGAGGGGCCGTGACGGTGCAGTCCTTCGGCACGGTGCGGATGGCCAGGGTCACGCCGCTGGTGATCTGACAGCGGCGGCCGATGGCGGCGCCGGGGCCGATGCTGATGTTGTTGCCGGTCTGGGTGCCGTCGCCGATGAGGGCCCCGAACCGGGTCGTGCCGCACCGGTAGAGGCCGGTCATGGTGCGGATGATCACTTCCCTGTCGGGCTTGCGCATGTCGGCCGTCATGTTGATCGCGGCCACGGTGACGCTCGCGGACAGGTGGGCTCGGGCCCCGAGGACGGTCCGGTTGACGCCGATCCGGTGCCCAAGGACGGCGCCTTCCCCGACGAACGTGGCGGTGACTTCGCAGTTGAAGCCGACCTGGGCGCCGGCGCACAGGACGCTGCCCTTCCGTACGGTCGTGAACTCGTGGACCTTGACGTCAGGCCCGATGATCACGTCGTCCCCGATGATCGCCGTGGGGTGGATGAACGCGGAAGGATGGATGCGATGGTCCTCCCCCAGCGTGACAAGGGCTTCGCGCTGGAGGCCCTTCCACTGGGCCAGGAACTCGGCCAGCTCGAACTTCTCCAGGCCGCCGTAGACGGTCGTGGCGATGGCCCCCTCGGTGGGGGCGGTGACGTAGTCGCCGAGGGTGATCCGTTCCATTGCAGTGGCCTCTCATACGGTCCGGGGCCCGGGTTCGGCGGGGGTACGCTCGCCGTTCACCTTGCCCCGGGAAGAAAGTGGTGGTGGTCGTGACCCGGCCGCGTGTGGGTGTCGCCGTGCTGACGATGGGCGACCGGATCCCCGAGCTGCTGGCGCTGCTGGCCTCGGTGGCCAAGCAGGACGAACCGGCAGCCCGGGTCGTGGTGGTCGGGAACGGGACGGCCCTGTTGGGCCTGCCCGAGGGCGTTACCGGGGTGGAGTTGGAGGAGAACCTGGGGGTCTCCGGCGGCCGCAACGTCGCCTGGCGCCGCCTGCGGGACTTCGGGGACGTCGATGTCCTGGTGGACCTGGACGACGACGGCCTGCTCGTCGAGGCGGACGTCTTCAGGCGGATTGCCGACCTGTACGCGGCGGACTGCCGGCTGGGCATCGTCTCGTTCCGGATCGCGGACGAGACCGGGACCACGCAGCGGCGGCACGTACCCCGGCTGCGGGCGGGTGACCCGATGCGGCGGGGCCTGGTGACGACGTTCCTGGGCGGCGGGCACGCTCTGTCGATGCCGATGCTGGAGGAGACCGGGGGTTGGCCGGACGCCTTCTTCTTCGCGCACGAGGAGACCGACCTGGCCTGGCGGGCGATCGACCGCGGCTGGGACATCCTCTACGAACCGCAGCTGGTGCTCCAGCACCCGAAGACGTCCCCGGCCCGGCACGCGGTGTACTACCGGATGACGGCCCGCAACCGGGTCTGGCTGGCCAAGCAGCACCTGCCCGTCCCGCTGGTGCCGGTCTACCTCGGGGTGTGGGTGGCACTGACCGTGGTCCGCACCCGGTCCGTGGCGGGGCTGAAAGCCTGGTTCGCAGGGTTCGCCGAGGGCATCCGGAGATCCGGCGGCCCCCGGCGCCCGATGCGTTGGCGGACGGTCTGGCGGCTGACCCAGCTGGGCCGGCCTCCGGTCATCTAGGCCGTAACGGGCTCCCGCCTGAGCCAGTCCGGGGCGGCGGCCGGGGTGTCCTGGAGCCACTTCACGTAGCGGGCCACGCCCTCGGTGATGGTGACCTTCGGCGTCCAGCCCAGGATGTTCTCCATCCGGCGGGTGGCCGCGTACCCGCCGAGGGGATCACCGGCCGGGAGCGGCGTCTCCAGGAACGGGGTGTTCGGGTAGTGGGCCTGGACCAACTGGGCGACCTTCCTGACGCTGGTGGGGACGCCGGTGCCGATGTTCACCGTCTCGGTGTGCGCGCGGGGGCTGGCCAGGGCCCGCAAGGTGCCCTCGGCGATGTCGTCCACGTGGACCATGTCCCGCACCTGCCGGCCGCCGCCGTTGAGGTGGAGAGGGAGACCGAGGTGGGCCCGCGCGGCGAACCAGGCCACGACCCAGGAGTGGGAGTTCGGCTTGATGGTCTGCGGTTCGCCGTAGACGGAGAAGTACCGGACGATCGCGTACGACGTGCCAACCTGGCCCAGGACGAGAGCGGTCTGCTCCTCGCCCCACGCCTTCGTGTTGCCGTACACGGATTTGGGGCGCATGCGGGTGAACTCGTGGAACTGGGGCGGGATGCGACCGTGAACGGATTCCAGGAGCTGGCGCATGGTCAGTAGTTCGGGGCTGTCGGTCTCTTCGGGGTTGCCGTCGCCGTAGACGCTGGCGGAGGAGACGAACACCATGCGGCGGACGCGGTCGGTCGCGGCGATGGCGTCCAGGATGTTCTGGGTCCCGGCCACGTTGGTGTCGATGGCGGCCAGCGGTTCGCGGGTGCAGGCCGCGACATCCGCGAGGGCGGCAGCGTGGATCACGTAGTCCGATTCCGCCACGAGCTTCTGCACAAGCGCGGTGTCACGAATGTCCCCCAGGATCATGTCTGGGTCCCCGGCGCGGACGCCGAACAGGTCGGCGTACACGCGCTCGGGGTAGGCGCTCATGGTGCACAGGGCCACAGGGCGGGCGCCGAGGTCCCGCAACTGGGCGGTGATGCGGGAGCCGATGAGTCCGGCGCCGCCGGTCACCAGGACGGTGGCGCCGGCCAGAGCGCCGAGTTCTGAGCGGTGGGGCACGATGCCTCCAGAAACAGGGTTCGGGTGGAACGTGACAGGCGGCCGGCCTTGCAATCAGTGAAGCGGTGGTCACTGTGCGCGGGTACCGTGAGTGGGGCAGTAACTTGTTCAAACTGTTCAAGATCGGCTCAGGGAGTACGAGTTGACGGAGAGGCGGAATCCGAACACCCCGCTGGCGGACGCCATCTCCGAGGCCGGGTGCACGTACGAGTCCCTGGCCAGGGAGATCCGTACCGTTGCCGCCGAGGCCGGGGAGGAACTGCACACCTCTCGCTCGGCAGTCCACTCCTGGGTCGCAGGCGGTACCCCAAGCGGTCAGACCCGCTCGTACATCGCCGAGGCTCTCACCAGAAGGATGAAGCGGAAGGTCACCCTCACCGAGATCGGTCTAGGCTGCGCAGGCATCGGGGAGGCCTTGGGGGCCGATCCGCTGGCCAGCGCCACCGACCTCGGGAGATTCGTGATGCTCCGTCGCAGGGACTTCCTCAACTCCGCCTTCGCGACGGGCGCCGTCGGTCTGCCCCTCGCCTACGACCACGAAGCCGTCGCTGCCACGCTCAGGGCGGCCGAGCGCGGGGGCAGCGTCGGGGCTGAAGAGGTCGCCACCGTCCGGCAGCTCACCGAAACCTTCCGGAGCGCGGACGACCGATTGGGCGGCGGTCACGGGCTGACGACGGTGACTGCCTACCTCACGGACACGGTAGTCCCCATGCTGGAGGGGCGATTCCCGTCAGAGTCAGTGCGCCGAAGCGCCTTCGGGGCGGCGGCCACGCTGGCATGTCTGGCCGGCTGGAAGCACCACGACCTGGGCCGCGAAGGCGCCGCCCAGCGCTACTACCTGCTCGGCTTCCAGCTGGCCTGCGAGTCCGACGCTCACGGGCACGGCGCATGGATGATGCGGGCCCTGACCCACCAGGCACTCGACCTCGGCCACCCCGGCTCATGCATCGGCCTGGCGGAGGAAGCACTGCGACGCGCGTCGGGCAAAGTCGACCGGCAGACCGAGGCACTCCTGCTCGTCACGTGCGCCAGGGCATACGGGGCCGGCGGACAGGGCGAGAAGGCGGCGGCCTCACTGCTGTCGGCCGAAGACGCGATGCTGGCCGGAGACGATCAGGTGCCCTCGTACGCCGCAGCTTCCGGGCCCGTCACGGCCACCGTTGCCTCGCACACCGGCAAGACCCTGACGGAGATGAGGGACCACAAGGCGGCCGAGAAGCACTACCGGACGGCGCTCAAGGGCCGGGTGCCGGGTACCTACCAGAGGGTGCACGGTCTCACCCTGGTCAACCTCGGCAAGTCCGTCGCGGCCCAGCACAGGCACGAGGAGGCAGTAGCCCTCTGGGACCGCTCCCTCGACTTCATGGATGGGGTGGTCTCCGACCGCAACCGGAAGGAAGTCAGGGCGATCCAGTCCGTCGCGGCCGGCTACCGCAGGCGCCGGGTCCCCGGGGCCGAAGCCCTGAACCAGCGCGCCGCCGAACTGCTACGAGCCCAGGCATGAACAACACCAGTACGGGCAGGCCGACGATCGGCGTCGTGGTCCTCACCATGGGAGACCGGGACAGGGAACTCCGGGTCCTCCTCGATTCGGTGGCGGCGCAGGAGGGAGACCCTGCGACGGTCGTCGTGCTCGCCCAGGGGACAAAGCTTCCCGGCCTACCCGCCGGGGTGGCGGCCGTCGAGCTCCCGGAGAACTTGGGCATCCCCGGCGGCAGGAACGCCGGCGTCGAGTGGCTGCGGGAACAAGGCGGTGTCGACGTCGTCCTAGTCCTCGACGACGACGGCCTCTTGCCCCGGACGGACACCCTGCGGCTTGTCCGGGAGGCGTTCACCGCGAACCCCCGCCTCGGAATCGTCGGCTTCCGCATCGCGGACGAGGAAGGCGTCTCCCAGCGCAGGCACGTACCCCGCCTCGGCGGCGCCGACCCGCTGGCCTCCGGCCCGGTCACGACGTTCCTGGGCGGCGCCCATGCCATCCGAATGCGCGTGATCGACCAGGTTGGTGAGTTTCCCGCGCAGTTCTTCTACGCCCACGAGGAGACCGACTTCGCCTGGCGTGCACTCGACGCCGGCTGGGAGATCGACTACCGGGCGGACCTGGTCCTGACTCATCCCCGCACCGCGGCATCCCGCCACGCGGTCTATTACCGGAACACCGGGCGTAACCGGGTCTGGCTGGCGAAGCGGCACCTGCCCGCCGTCCTCGTGCCGGTCTACCTCACGACGTGGGCGGCGTACACGCTGGTCCAGCGGCCCCCTCTGGCGGGGCTGAAGTCGTGGTGGGCCGGGTTCTTCGAAGGCGTGCGGGTCCCGTGTCCGCCGCGTCGCCCCATGCGGTGGCGGACGGTGTGGCGCATGACCCGACTGGGCCGCCCACCGGTGATCTAGCCTCGCGGCGTCAGATCGCTGGCTGGCGGCGGCCGAGAAGACCCGGCGGGGCGGCGGCTCGGCGATGGTCGTCCACCCGCGGGGGACCCCGTAGGCCGTGTCGCAAAGCACCGCCTGCCCGGTCAGAGGGCGGTGAGGATGCTGGGGCCGTCGTCGGTGATGGCGACCGTGTGCTCCGCGTGCGCGGCGCGGCTGCCGTCGACGGTCCGCAGGGTCCAGCCGTCGCCGTCGCACGAGTAGTCGTCCGTCCCGCCCGCGATCACCATCGGCTCGATCGCCAGGACCATGCCGGGGCGCAGCCGCATACCGCGTCCCGGCGGGCCCTCGTTGGGCACGCCCGGGTCCTCGTGCATGTTGCGGCCGATGCCGTGGCCGCCGAAGCCGTCGGGGATGCCGTACCCGGCGGAGCGGCACACCGTGCCGATGGCGTGCGCGATGTCCCCGATCCGGTTCCCGGGCACCGCCGCCGCGATGCCCGCGGCGAGGGCCGCCTCGGCGGTCTCGATCAGCCGCAGGTCCGCGGGGCGGGCCCGGCCGACGGTGAAGCTGACCGCCGCGTCCCCGGCCCAGCCGCCGAGCTTCGCCCCGCAGTCGATGCTGACGAGGTCGCCGTCGCGCAGCCGGTAGCCGCCGGGGATGCCGTGCACGATCGCGTCGTTGACGGAGGCACAGATCACCGCGGGGAAGGGCACCGGCGCGAACCGCGGCCGGTAGCCGAGGAAGGGCGAGCTCGCGCCCGCCTCGCGGAGCACCTCGCGGGCCGTCTCGTCCAGTTCCAGCAGGGAGACGCCGACCCGTGCCCGGTCCCGCACGGCGGCCAGGGCGTGGGCGACGACCCGGCCCGGCGCGCGCATCTTGTCGATCGACTCTGTTGTCTTGAGTTCCACCATGCCAATAACTATACCGGTATAACTTTAACGGTATAGGTATTGGGGGCGGGGTAGGATGGGGGCATGGTCCGTACCCCTCTCACCCCCGAAGAGCGCGAGCGCGGCGAGCGTCTGGGTGCGCTGCTGCGCGAGGCCCGCGGCGGCCGCAGCATGGTCGAGGTCGCCGCCAGCGCCGGGCTCTCCGCCGAGACGCTCCGCAAGATCGAGACGGGCCGGGCGCCGACCCCCGCGTTCTTCACGGTCGCCGCCCTCGCCGAAGCGCTCGGCCTCTCCCTGGACGACGTACTGCGCCGCTGCGTCTTCGTCCCGGTCTAGTGCTGTGGCCGGAAAGGTCTGCCGGGCGGCGCGACCCGGTGAACCTTTCCGGCCACAGCACTAGGTCGTCCGGGCCGGCCCCGGCGGCCGAACGGCCCATCGGCAGGTGGGGACCGGCGGTGTGCGGGGCAAGCGTGAAGGCGTGTCAGCCAAGAACGCATCGAAGCAACTCGGCCTCGGATTCGTCGGTGCCCTCCTCGCGGGCGGCCTGCTGCTCGCCGTCTGCGCCGCCCCCGGCGGTCGGTCGGCCGCCCGCGAGCCGCTGAAGGACTGTCCGGCCTGCGCCGGCGACGGCTCAGCCGTCGGCCCGGGCCGGGTCGAACCCCTTGTCGAACCCCTTGGCGATGAGCCGGACGGCTAGTGCCACCTCCCAGGCGAACACCGGGACGGCCGCGGCCGAGCCCGCCACGGAGACCTGCTCGTAGAGCCCGAACAGCACGGCGACCGCCGAGGCGCATATCAGCGGGCCTCCGACCAGCCCCAGCACCGCGATGAACCGGGGGACGAGCCGCGAGCGGTACATCAGGTACGCCAGCAGTGCCGTGTTCAGGCCCAGGGCGAAGTTCGGCCCGAGCAGGAACGTCCAGTCGTGCAGGGCCACGAGGGCCCGGTCGGCGCCCGCTGTGCCCGCGGCGCCCGCCGCGCCGGCCGGGTCCTGGCGCAACGTCACGAGCGTCAGGACGCCGAGGATCCCGACGGCGATGACGACGGCCTCCAGGAGGCGGAAGCACACGTACCCCAGCGCCATCCCCTCGTGCCGCCTCTTGATGACGGGGAACAGCGCGACCCCGGTGCCGATGACGGCGGCCACGAGGACCAGTTCGCACAGGGCTCCGAGGAACGCCGAGGTTCCGGCGCCGGGGGCGAGGGTGCCCGCGGCCCCGTCCAGTACCGGCTGGTAGAGGGCCAGCCCCCCGATGGCGGCGACCTCGGTCACCAGGAACAGCACGCCCGCGACCACCGCGGTCCTTCTGTCTGAGCTCATCTTCGGTCCTCTCGACCCATGAGGGTGTACGCCGTACACCTCGCGCCCACCGTAGGCGTACGCCGTACACTCGTCAAGCGGGATCAAGAGGGGTACCGATCGACGTCCGATCGCGAGGAGAGGTGCGACATGGCACAGCAGGCGGAGGCCGCCCGCCGGGCGCCGCTGAACAGGGAGCGGGTGCTGCGGGCCGCCGTCGCGCTCGCCGACGAGGGCGGCATCGAGTCGCTCAGCATGCGCAGGCTCGCCCAGGAACTGGGCGTCGTACCGATGGCCCTCTACAAGCACGTGGCCAACAAGGAGCAGCTCCTCGACGGCATGGTCGACGCGGTCGTGGCCGAGATCGACCCGCCGACGGGCGGCTCCGACTGGAAGGACGTGGTCCGCGGGCGCGTCCTCTCGGCCCGCCGGGCGCTGCTGCGGCACCGCTGGGCCTCGCAGGTGATCGAGTCGCGGACCGGGCCGACCCCGGCCGTGCTGGAGTACCTGGACTCGATGATCGGCACCTTCCGGGACGGCGGCTTCTCCGTCGACCTCACCCATCACGTGATGCACGCGATGGGCAGCCGCCTGCTGGGCTTCAGCCAGGAGTTGTTCGACGACTCGGGGAGCGCCGGCCCGGAGGCCGGGGCGGACGTGCTCGCCGCGATGGCGGGGAGGTACCCGCGGATCGCGGAGCTGGCCGCGGCGGCCGCCCATGACGAGGGGTCCGCCGTCGGCCGGAGCTGCGACGACCAGTTCGAGTTCGAGTTCGCGCTGGACCTCCTCCTGGACGGCCTGGAAAGGCTGCACCGGCAGGGCTGGACCTCCGCGGGATCACCTAGGGTCGGGGGATGACGATGGAGGAGCTCGGCAGGGCGCGGTACGTCAGCCTCACCACCTTCCGCAAGGACGGCACGCCCGTCGCCACCCCGGTCTGGGCGGTGGCCGACGGCGGTGAGCTGTACGTGTGGACGCGCAGCGACTCGTGGAAGGTCAAGCGGATCCGCCGCGACGGGCGGGTCACCGTGACCGCGTGCGACGTGCGCGGGCGCGTCGAGGAGGGCGCGGCCGTCCGGGAGGGGCGGGCCCGGCTGCTGGACGAGGAGGGGCTGCGGCGCGTGCGCAGGCTGATGTCGCGCAAGTACACCTGGCAGTTCTGGATGGTCGACGTGCCGGCCACGCTCTGGCGCCGGGGCGTGCGGCCGCACACCGGGATCGCCGTCAAGCTTTGAGACTCCCGTAGCCCGCCCGTAACACGGGTGGGATCCAATGCGGTCATGGAGACCGCGACTTCACTGGCGATCAGTCAATTCTCGGACTATTTACGGGGGTTGACCCAGAGGCTCGATCCCGGGGCGGGCTGGTACGGGGAGTTCCTGCGGCGGGACCCGGAAGGCCTGCGTGCCTGCCTCCAGGGGGCCGCGATGGCGCCGTGGGACGTCGTGGAGTCGCTGCTGCGGGACCTCGCCGGGCTGCGCGGCGAGGAGGTGGCGGCGCGGGAGAGCGGGTACGCGGCCCGGCTGCGGGCCGCCGCCGTCGGGGCCTGGGACCGGCTGCCGGGCGGGACCGGGGAACTGCGGACCCTGCTCGCGGCGGCGGCCGGCCGGCGGGCCGAGGCGGACGCGGCCCTGCGGAACCTGTCCGCCCGGCTGGCCTCCGCCGCCGACCGGGCGGAGGCGGAGACCCTGGCCCGGGAGGTCTCGTGGACCCGGGACGACGTGGCCCGCGCCGCGGCCCGGCACGAGGACCTGGCGGCCCGCCTGGCGGCTGTCGCCGACCCGACCGCCCCTGCGGTGCCTGCTGCGCAGGGCGAGCCCTGGCCCGCCGGGCCTGCCGCGCATGCCGGGCCCGCGCATGCCGGGCCCGCGCATGCCGGGCCCGCGCATGCCGGGGCTGCGCATGCCGGGGCTGCGCATGCGGTGCCTGCTGATCCCCGGTCCGCCGCGCCTGCTGCGCAGGGCGAGCCCTGGCCCGCCGGGCCCGGTCCCGAGGGGTTCGGTGCGTCTCCGGGGGAGGGCGTACGGCCGGGCGCGGCCTGGTCCGCCGCGCCTGCTGCGCCTGCCGAGTCCTGGTCTGCCAAGTCCGGGCCTGCGGAGCCTTTCGCGTCGCCGGGGGACGGCGTGTTGCCGGGTGTGCCGAGGCAGCGGGAGGCGCCGCCCGAGGCGGGGGGCCGGGGCGGGGTCCCGGCGGAGGCGCCCGTCGGGCGGGCCGAGGGGCGGTGGCTGCGCGGCGGCCGGCGCTCCGGGGGAGCCCGGTACGCCGGAGCCGCCGCGCCCGGGCCCCAGGCCTTCACCCCGCCGCCCGGGTACGAGCCGGAAGGGGCCGGACCCGAGCCGGCCCGGGCTGCACCGAGCGGGGCACGCTTCGGGCATCCCGCCCCGTCGCCGGGGCCCGAGCCGGCCCGGGCAGCGCCGCGCGGGGCACGCTTCGGGCATCCCGCCCCGTCGCCGGGGCCCGAGCCGGCCCGGGCTGCACCGCGCGGGGCACGCTTCGGGCATTCCGCCCCGCAGGCCACCGGCAGTGGAGGTGCCGCCGCAGCCGGCCCCGGGGCCGTCGACGCCGGCCGGCAGGCCGGGGTCCTCGTAGCGCAGCTGATCGCGCTGCGTGCGCAGGCGCGGACCGGCGAGGCCCACGCGCTGCTGTGCGAGGCTGCGGCCTGGCCCGCCGAGCGGCTGCCCGGCCTCGCCGCCGAGCTGGTCCGCGCCGGGCTCGCGGCCGACTGGGCCGGCGTCCTGTGGGAGGCGGCCTCGCTCCCGCCCGAGCGGCTCGCCGCCGCCGCGGCCGCGCTCGGCGAGGCCGGGCGGGAGGCCGACAGCCACGCGCTGCTGCGCCAGGGCGTGGCCCGCCCCGCCGCCGAGATCGCCGAGGCGGCGCTCGCCCTCGGCGGGGCCGGCCGGGCCGGGGAGGCCGATGCCCTGCTCGGCGCCTTCGTCCGGGTCCGCACCGCGGAGGAGGTAGCCCGCCTCGCCCGCCGCGACCCGCAGTGGCTCGTCCCCCGCCTGCTCCACGCGGCTCGCGCGCTGCCCGGGACCCGGCACCGCGACCTGGTCCACGCCCTGCGCGTGGCCGGAATCGCCACGGCGTAAACCGCCCGTCTCCTGAACGCAATCGACCGCGGGGCGACGTAACGTGATCGACTACTCCAACCGCGCAACGCGGTCTTGCCCCACGCTGTGCCGAGGCCTACGTTCTACTCCCTACGTACTGCGTCTACGTGCGTAGAACCCGGCGTTCCCGTCGCGAGGAGCAGCTCATGGCCCAAGTCGTCCGCGCCGCCCTGGTCCAGGCCACCTGGACCGGGGACACCGAATCGATGATCGCCAAACACGAGG
Source organism: Streptomyces sp. NPDC048255 (assembly GCF_040652415.1). Lineage (NCBI taxonomy): Bacteria > Bacillati > Actinomycetota > Actinomycetes > Kitasatosporales > Streptomycetaceae > Streptomyces > Streptomyces sp. NPDC048255. The sequence goes on along the minus strand of NZ_JBEZMA010000021.1, from coordinate 42,969 downwards.
AGCACGCCCGCCGGGCCGCCGCTCAGGGAGCCAAGATCATCGGCTTCCAGGAGGTGTTCAACGCCCCTTACTTCTGCCAGGTCCAGGAGCCCGAGCACTACCGCTGGGCCGAGGCCGTCCCCGACGGCCCGACCGTCCGCCGCATGCAGGACCTCGCCCGCGAGACCGGCATGGTGATCGTCGTACCGGTCTTCGAGCAGGAGAGCGCGGGCTTCTACTACAACACCGCCGCCGTCATCGACGCCGACGGCAGCTACCTCGGCAAGTACCGCAAGCACCACATCCCCCAGGTCAAGGGGTTCTGGGAGAAGTACTACTTCCGTCCGGGCAACCTCGGCTGGCCCGTCTTCGACACCGCCGTCGGCCGGGTGGGCGTGTACATCTGCTACGACCGCCACTTCCCCGAGGGATGGCGCCAACTGGGCCTGGCGGGAGCCCAGTTGGTCTACAACCCGTCCGCCACCCACCGCGGCCTCTCCTCGCACCTGTGGCAGCTGGAACAGCCCGCCTCCGCCGTCGCCAACGAGTACTTCATCGCCGCCATCAACCGGGTCGGCCAGGAGGAGTACGGCGACAACGACTTCTACGGGACCAGCTACTTCGTGGACCCGCGCGGCCAGTTCGTCGGAGACGTCGCCAGCGACAAGGAGGAGGAACTCCTCGTCCGCGACCTCGACTTCGCACTCATCGAGGAAGTCCGCAACCAGTGGGCCTTCTACCGCGACCGCCGCCCCGACGCCTACGGAGGGCTCGTACAGCCGTGACCAACCCGATCCCCCTGCACAGCCGCCACATCAGCGTCATGCCGGACTGGCTCGCGCTCTACTACCGCCACCCCCTCGAAATCACCCACGGCGAGGGCCGCCACGTCTGGGACGCCGACGGCAACCGCTACCTCGACTTCTTCGGCGGCATCCTCACCACGATGACCGCCCACGCCCTGCCCGAGGTCACCAAGGCCGTCTCCGAGCAGGCCGGGCGGATCATCCACTCCTCCACGCTCTACCTCAACCGGCCGATGATCGAGCTGGCCGAACGGGTCGCGGCGCTGTCCGGCATCCCCGACGCCCGGGTCTTCTTCACCACCTCCGGCACCGAGGCCAACGACGCCGCCCTGCTGCTCGCGACGACGTACCGCCGCTCCAACCAGATCCTCGCGATGCGCAACAGCTACCACGGCCGGTCCTTCTCGACCGTGTCGGTCACCGGCAACCGGGGCTGGTCCCCGACCAGCCTCTCGCCGCTCCAGACGTACTACGTCCACGGCGCCGTGCGCACCCGCGGCCCCTTCGCCGCCCTGCCCGACGCCGAGTTCACCGCGTCGGCCGTCGCCGATCTGGAAGACGTACTGGGCCAGGCGCGCGGGGGAGTGGCCGCGCTGATCGCCGAGCCGATCCAGGGCGTCGGCGGCTTCACCTCCCCGCCCGACGGCCTGTACGGGGCCTTCCGCGAGGTCCTCGACCGGCACGGCATCCTCTGGATCAGCGACGAGGTGCAGACCGGCTGGGGCCGCACCGGCGAGCACTTCTGGGGCTGGCAGGCGCACGCCCAGAACGGCCCGCCGGACGTCATCACCTTCGCCAAGGGCATCGGCAACGGCATGTCCATCGGCGGGGTCGTGGCCCGCGCCGAGGTGATGAACTGCCTGGACGCGAACTCCATCTCCACCTTCGGCGGCTCCCCGGTCACCATGGCGGCCGGGCTCGCGAACCTCTCCTACCTGCTCGAGCACGACCTCCAGGGCAACGCCCGGCGCGTCGGCGGGCTGCTGCTGGAGCGGCTGCGCGCGATCGCCGCCCACGTGCCCGCCGTACGGGAGGTCCGCGGCCGGGGCCTGATGGCCGGCCTGGAGCTGACCCGGCCCGGCACCGACGAGGCCGACCCGGACGCGGCCGCCGCCGTCCTGGAGGCCGCCCGGGCCGGCGGCCTGCTGCTCGGCAAGGGCGGCGGGTACAACACCAGCGTGCTGCGCATCGCGCCGCCGCTCTCCCTCACCGTCGCCGAGGCGGAAGAAGGCGCCGAGATCCTCGAACAGGCGCTCCGCAGCATCCCGTAGGGGGGACTCCCATGAGCATCCGCACCCTGATCAGCGGCGGGCTGGTCGTCACCGCCGCCGACGAACTGCACGCCGACGTCCTGATCGAGGACGGCCGCGTGGCGGCGCTCGCCGCACACGGCTCGGCCGCCGCCGGGTCCTGGACCGCCGACCGTACGATCGACGCGAGCGGGAAGTACGTGATCCCGGGCGGCGTCGACGCGCACACCCACATGGAACTCCCCTTCGGCGGGACCGCCGCCTCGGACACCTTCGAGACCGGGACCCGGGCCGCCGCCTGGGGCGGCACCACCACCATCGTCGACTTCGCGGTGCAGAGCGTGGGCCACGCCCTGCGCGAGGGGCTCGACACCTGGTACGACAAGGCCGACGGCAACTGCTCCGTCGACTACGCCTTCCACATGATCCTCTCGGACGTGAACGAGGGCACCCTGAAGGAGATGGACCTCCTCATCGGGGAAGGCGTCACCTCCTTCAAGCTGTTCATGGCCTACCCCGGCGTCTTCTACAGCGACGACGGGCAGATCCTTCGCGCCATGCAACGGGCCTCCGGCAACGGCGGACTGATCATGATGCACGCGGAGAACGGCATCGCGATCGACGTCCTCGTCGAACAGGCCCTGGCGCGCGGGGAGACCGACCCCCGCCACCACGGCGAGGTCCGCAAGGTGCTCCTGGAGGCCGAGGCCACCCACCGGGCCATCCAGCTCGCGCGGGTCGCCGGCTCCCCGCTGTACGTGGTCCACGTCTCGGCGGAGGAGGCGGTGGCCGAGCTGGCCGCGGCCCGCGACAAGGGCCTGCCGGTCTTCGGGGAGACCTGTCCGCAGTACTTGTTCCTGTCCACCGACAACCTGGAGGAGCCCGACTTCCAGGGCGCCAAGTACGTCTGCTCCACCCCGCTGCGTCCTCGCGAGCACCAGGCGGCGCTGTGGCGGGGGCTGCGGACGAACGACCTCCAGGTGGTCTCCACCGACCACTGCCCGTTCTGCTTCCGGGGCCAGAAGGAGCTCGGCCGGGGCGACTTCTCCAAGATCCCCAACGGGCTGCCGGGGGTGGAGAACCGGATGGACCTCCTCCACCAGGCCGTCCTGGACGGGCACATCAGCCGCCGCCGCTGGATCGAGATCGCCTGCGCGACCCCGGCCCGGATGTTCGGCCTCTACCCGCAGAAGGGCACGATCGCGCCGGGCTCCGACGCCGACATCGTCCTCTACGATCCGCACGCCGAGCAGGTCATCTCCGCCGAGACGCACCACATGAACGTGGACTACTCGGCGTACGAGGGCAAGCGGATCACCGGACGCGTCGACACCGTGCTCTCGCGCGGCGAACTCGTCATCGACCGGCGCGAGTACATCGGCCGGGCCGGCCACGGGGTCTTCGTCCCCCGCTCCACCTGCCAGTACCTGTAAGGAGCCGCCCCATGGACTTCGGCCTCGTCCTGCAGACCGACCCGCCCGCCTCCCAGGTCATCAGCCTCATGCGCCGCGCCGAACGCAACGGCTTCCGCTACGGCTGGACCTTCGACTCGGCCGTGCTGTGGCAGGAACCGTTCGTCATCTACAGCCAGATCCTGGCCAACACGCAGAAAATGCACGTGGGCCCCATGGTCACCAACCCGGGCACCCGCACCTGGGAGGTCACCGCCTCCACCTTCGCCACCCTCAACGACATGTACGGCAACCGCACGGTGTGCGGGATCGGGCGCGGCGACTCCGCGATGCGGGTCGCGGGCCGCGCGCCCAACACCCTGGCCCGGCTCGGCGAGGCCATCGAGGTCATCCGCGACCTCGCCGAGGGCCGCGAGGCGCAGGTCGGTGGCAACCCGATCCGCATCCCCTGGATCCGGGACGGGAAGCTGCCGGTCTGGATGGCGGCGTACGGCCCCAAGGCCCTCGCGCTCGCCGGACAGAAGGCGGACGGCTTCATCCTGCAGCTTGCGGACCTCTACCTCACCGAGTGGATGATCAAGGCAGTCCGCCAGGCTGCTGTGGAGGCCGGCCGCGACCCCGCTTCGATCACCATCTGCGTTGCGGCCCCGGCGTACGTCACGGCCGACGACTCGGCGCAGGCCCTGGCCCACGCCCGCGACCAGTGCCGCTGGTTCGGCGGGATGGTAGGCAATCACGTGGCTGACCTGGTATCCCGCTACGGCGAGCACTCCTCGATGGTCCCGGAGGAGCTCACCGCGTACGTCAAGGCCCGCCAGGGCTACGACTACAGCCACCACGGCCGCGCCGGGAACCCGTCCGCGGACTTCGTCCCCGACGAGATCGTCGACCGCTTCTGCCTGCTGGGCCCGCCCGAGGCCCACATCGAGAAGCTGCGCGCCCTGCGGGATCTCGGCGTTGATCAGTTCGCTGTCTACAACATGCACGACGCCCGGGAAGCGACCATCGACGCGTACGGCTCCGACGTCATCCCGTCGTTCAGCTGACTCTCAAGGGTGGTGCGGGGCTGGCCAGGAGGTCAGCCCCGCAGCAGGTTGCCGGCGGCTCTGGGGCAAGACGCGGAGCGAGGGGACGCTGGGGCCGGACGCGTATCCGGACATGGCGGTCGTGCAGTACCGGAAGCACCAGAAGCCGCGGTGGATCGCCCACGAGCATGGCCCACACCAGCGGCTACGATGCCCGCGACGGTCTCGACGGCCTCTTCTACAAGGACCGTGACCACCGGACGTGGGTTGATGGCACCGGTACGAAGAGCTGCTGAGATGAGGAAGCTGCCGTGAGCACGGGAAGATGGCTGCGGGTCTGCCTGCAGCGCTACGTCATGACCGCCGCGCTCGGCTGGGTGGCCGCGGCCCTGGTGCTGCCCGTTCTGGGCGACGATCCCTTCTGGGCGTCGTTCGGCGCGGGGCTGGGAGTGGGGCTGATCGTGGTGCCGCTCCTGACGGTCGTGACCATGTTCGTACTCGTCCTGCTGGCCGGTCGGCGGTTCGAGCCGCCGACCGGCGGTCCCTCGCGGATCCGGGGCGGCCGGCTGATCGTGCTGCCCCTGGTCCTGCTGCTGCCCGTGGCCCTGCTCGTGCCACTGCAGTACCTGATCGTGCTCGGCGCGCAGCTCGTGTACCTGGTGTGGGTGCTGCCATGCCAGGACGCCCGCGACACGGTGGACGTGCTGCGCTCGCTCGCCGACCCGGCCGTCCCCGCGGAGCAGCGGGCCCGGATGGCACGGGCGGTCGCGGGACTGCAGGGCAGGCCTGTCGTCGAAGCCCTGGTGCAGACCTCGGCCGACGCGGAGCCGGAGGTCGCCGAAGCGGGTCTGGAGACCCTCTGCACCATCTGGCGGCGCGACGGAGTCGTCGGCGAGGACCTGCTGCTGAAGCTCGACCCGCAGGCCCAGGACCGCGTCCGGGCCCTCGGCGTCAGGGTGCGGAGCCCGTGGTGAGAACGGCGGCGATCGGCCGCGCATGACATGGGCCCGGCCCTCGAGACCACTCGGTAGGGCCGGGCCCCTTTTCCCTTCCCGGGGTCAAGGACACTGTCGGCCGCGGGGTCATGGCGCTCCCGCGCGCCTCCCCGAAGGCCCGTAGCCGTGCGCCCAGTTCGCCGTGTACGACATGCACGACGCGAAGGAGGCCGCCATCGACGCCTACGGACAGCGGATCACCCCGCGCCGAGCAGCTGACCCGCCGCCGGCCCCCCGCTCAGCGCGGGGCCGGCGGCGGGTTGCCGGCCGGGACGTGGGGGCGGCCGGCGGACATCGTCAGGCGGACGTCGCGCAGGGCGGCCAGATCGGCCAGCGGGTCCCCGGTGACGGCGATCAGGTCGGCGCGGTAGCCGGGGGCGAGGCGGCCGGTGTCGGAGGCGATGCCCAGGGCGAGGGCGGCCTCGACCGTGGCCGCGTCGATCGCCTCGGCGGGGGAGAAGCCGATGTGGCGGAAGAACTCCAGGCTGGACACGAAGCCGTCGAAGACGGCGTGCGCCACGCCCGCGTCCGTGCCCGCGATGAGCCGTACGCCCCGGCCGGCCATCCAGCGCAGCCGGTCGAACATCTCCTCGGCCCGCTCCGGGCCGAAGCGCCGGGCGAAGCCGCGCCAGTCCGGGCTCGCCGCGGGACAGACCCGGATCCCCTTCGCCGCGATCTCGGCGACCAGGTCCTCCCGTACGTCGAAGCCGTCCCGCGCCATCCAGGTGCAGTGCTCGATCGTGTCGACGCCCGCCGCGACCGCCGCCGCGATGCCCTCGGTGCCGTGCGCGTGCGCGGCCACCGGCAGCCCGGCCCGGCGGGCCTCGGCCACCACCAGGTCCAGCTCGGCGGCGGTGAACTGGGCCTGCCACACCGGCGGGCCTCCCTTGGTGATGCCACCGCCGGTGGCCATCACCTTGATCACGTCGACGCCGTCGCGCACGTTGCGCCGGACCAGGTCGCGCAGGGCGTCCTCGTCTGCCACCTCGCCGCCGAAGAACCAGCAGTGGCCGCCGGGGCGGGTCAGCGGGGTGCCGGCGCTGAGGATGCGCGGGCCGGGCGCGGCCTCCTGCTCGATGGAGTGCCGCAGGCGCAGGGCGAGGCCGCCCCGGTCCCCGAGGTCCCGTACGGTCGTCACGCCGCTGTCGAGCAGCTGCCGGGCCCGTTCGGCCATCCCGGCCAGCAGGCCGGTGTCGTCGGTGTCGAGGAGGGCGGTGACGGGGTCCGGCCCGGCGTCGAGGGCCAGGTGGACATGGCAGTCGATCAGTCCCGGCAGCAGTGTGCCGTCGGGGAACGACATGACCGTCGCCCCGGGCGCGGCCAAGGGGGCGATCTCGGCCCGCGGGCCCACGCCCGCGATCGTCGCGCCGCGCACCAGTACGGCGCCGTCGCGCAGCCGCCGGCCGCCGGGACCCGTGACGAGCTGCCCGGCCGTGATCAGGTACTCCATGCACTCACACCTTCGTATCGGTCGCCCCGCCGGATCCAGCGGGGCGGTCAAGCGGTCCCGAGCGCTTCGGAGAGCAGCAGGAGCTGGTCCACGTCGTCGTCGAGGCTGTCGCCGCGCGGCAGGGCGACCCCCACCGCCGAGGCCGGTACCGGTGTCCCGGCCGCGTACTCCCGCAGCGCCCGGCGCAGGTGTCCGGCCACGACGCCCGGCGGCAGCTCCTCGACCGGCCCGGCCTCGGCGAGGGGCGCGAGATGGGGACTGAGCCGCACCAGCCCGTCCCGGCACTCCACCACGCGCCGGTAGTAACGCCGGTGCGCACCACGGGGGTTGAGCCGGGCGGGCCAGTCGCGCCAGCCGCCGGACGGCGCTTGGTGCAGGGCGTTCTCGGGGAACGCCGCGTGCAGCGCCGTCCAGAGTGGAGTGAGCCGGCGGTAGGTGCGCCGGTGCCGCAGCCGCAGGCGCAGCGCCGTCAGCCGGCCGGCCGCCCCGGGGTAGATGACGCCGACGACGAAGAGCGGGATCGCCAGGTCCAGCAGCAGTTTGACGCTCGTGATCACGACCGGCGGAACGGTGCCACCGCCCGCGCGTACGAGGGCCAGTACGGCGCGCAGGGCGCCCGCGCCCACCATGCAGGCCAGGGAGAGGGCGACCAGCCGCAGTCCGACGGCGAGCGGGCCGTGCGTGGTCCGGACGTAGCGCAGCGTCCACCACAGCGCCATCGCGAGCGCGTACGTCAGGTAGACCCCGGCCGCCAGGTAGAACACGGTGACCCCGGGCACCCGCATGTCCGCCGTCGCGTAGACGTGGGTGCGCGCGGCGCGCGGGGTCGCGAGCGTCGCCGCCGTGATGACGACCGCGGTGACCAGGAGCGGGATCACCTCGATCCGGGCGCGCCGACGGCCGCTGCGCGGGTCCGAGGCCGATTGCAGGTAGAAGCACATGAGCCAGTAGGCGGTGCCGAGCAGCAGGACGTTCTGCACCAGCTTCGTGGTTCCGGCGCCCACCATGCCGTCGACGTCGCCGGCGACGCTGCGCAGACCCATGGGGAAGGACAGGCAGGCGCAGAGGATGCAGTACGTCACGGCCTGGAGCGGCCGGTCGTGCGGGGCCTTGGCGATCTGGTGGGTCATCCGGAGGAGGGCGACCAGCAGGACCGTGCCGAGCAGGATCGTCAGCACGTCACAGCCACCCGCGCCGCTCGGTCAGTGCCCGCTGGATGCGGCGGGCCGAGGAGTCCCGTGGGGCGGGCTGGGCGAAGTGGTCGAGGACGCAGGCCCATTCGAGGATGATGGTGGCCATCATCTCGGCCTCGCGTTCGCGGTCCTCGTCGTACGAACTGCGCCCCAGGAGTCGCTTGACCACGTCGAGGGAGATGTTCGGCATGATCGCGCCGAGCAGCGCGTCGTCGAGTTCGCCGCTGTGGTGGTCCGCGAGGATGTGCCCGATCTCGTGGACGATGATGTGGTCCTGGTGCGCCTTGCTGGTTTCCTGCTGGTAGAAGATGTAGTCGGTGGCGTCGGTGGCGATCCACAGCCCGTAGGGGCCGTTCGCCGGGAGCCGGTACGGGACCAGGCGGATGGGCCGGCCCCGGCGCTCTCCCAGCAGTCTGCACAGTACGGCCACGTCCAACGGCGGCTGGACCCCCAGCGCCCGGAGCTCACGCTTGCAGCGCCGCCGTAACTCGCGCTCTTTCAGCAATCTTCCTCCCCCGTGTCACACCGGCCACACACGAACTCATGCAACATGAGTCGGGTTCGGACAGACAGGGGGAATCAGGTCATGAATCCTGTGCACCGGCGGGTTCGTCCTCGGGCGGACCGCTCTGGGGCAGTCCTTCCAGGGCCCGGACGTGCTCGATGAGTTCGCTGATCGAGTTCAGGCTCGCGGAGGAGAGGCCGGCGGCCCGCAGGGCGACGTGCTGGACGTCGGAGTCCCGGAGTGCCGCGAGGAGGGCGAGCTGCGCGTGGACGTCGGAGGCGACCTGGTCGTTGAAGAAGTAGGCCGGAGGGACGCCGAAGAACGTGGCTATGCCTTCGAGGTGCTTGAGCGTCGGGTTGTCGCGCTGGCCTTTGCGCAACAGCCAGATGTAGCTTCCGGAGATGGGTATGCCGGTCTCCGTGATGGCCCGGGCCACCTCTTCGGTGTTGTACGGCTGACGGCCGGCCGGAACCACCGTTTCGAACAGGTGATTGATCTTGTCGGCAAGGCTGAGTCTCGCACCGCCGTCCGAGTTGGCCAAGGTTGCACCTCCCTGTGTCGCGGGCAATCTAGTGGTCGGAACCCGGCGCGTCGACGCCCGGGGGTGTGTTGACACCCGTCGGACCCGAGACTAGCGTCCCCCTCCGGGTCGATCTTCGACTCATATTGGATGCATCTCGACTCGGGCGTACCTGAGTTGCTGCGACTCGTCTTGAAAACGAGCCCGTGACGGCGCCCGAGCCCGGAGAGCCCGGACGAGGGACGGCATGGAACTTCGCATACTCGGACCGATAGAGGCCTTCGACGGCGGCCGCGCCCGGTCGCTGGGCGGGATGCGGCCCAGAACCCTCCTCGCGGCCCTGGTCCTGGCGGGGGAGCGGGGGCTGTCCCAGTACGAGATCCAGCAGGCGCTGTGGGGAGCGGCCCCGCCCGCGACCGTACGCGCCCAGGTGCACACGTACATCTCCCGGCTGCGCAAGGCGCTGGGGGGTGCGGTCGAGTTCGTCCGGCTGCCCCGCGGGTACGGGCTGCGGGCGAGCGGCGCGACCGTGGACTACCTGGAGTTCGAACGTCTGGCTGCCCGCGGCCGCGACGCGCAGGCGGCCGGCCGGCCGGAGCAGGCGTCCACCCTGTTCGCGCAGGCGCTGGGGCAGTGGCGGGGTCCGGCCCTCACCGGTGCCACGGAGTTCCTGGACCTCTCGCAGACCCCCCGGCTGGAGGAACTGCGCATGTCCGTACTGGAGGAGAAGACGGCCGCCGACCTCGCCCTCGGCCGGGCCGGGGACGTCGTCGACGAACTCACCGCGTCCATCGCGCAGTTCCCCTTCCGTGAACGGCTGCGATCGCTGCTGATGGCCGCGCTCAGCCACTGCGGCCGGCAGGCCGAGGCCCTCACCGTCTACCACGAGGGCCGGTCCGTCCTCGCCGAGCACCTCGGCGTGGACCCGGGGGAGGAACTCACCCGCACCTTCCAGTCCCTGCTCGCCGGCACCCTGGTCGCCCGCCGGCCGCTCCCGCAGGCCCCCGGTCCGACGGGCGAGGCCCTCGACCGCGGCGCCGGGGCGTACACCGCGCTGCCCCCGGACCTCGTGGACTTCACCGGCCGGCACGCCGAACTGCGCCGGCTCCGGCAGTGGCTGACCCCCGCACCGGACGACGACGCGGGCTGCGCCGGGCCCGTCGTGGTCACCGGCATGGCCGGAAGCGGCAAGACCGTCCTCGGGGTGCGCGCCGCGTACGGCAGCGCGCCCGCCTACCCCGACGGCCGGCTGTTCGTCCGCTGCCACGACGCCGGGGGCCGGCCTCGGCCGACGGCCGAGCTCGTCGACGACCTCCTGCGCGGCCTCGGGGAACGGCCCGACCCGGCGGTGGGGGCGACGGAGCGGATGTGGCTGTTACGCACCCTGCTCGACAGGCTGCGCTGCCTCGTCGTCCTCGACGGCGCCGCCGACGAGGCGCAGCTGCACCCCCTGGTCTCCGGCGGCGGCCGGTCCCGGTTCCTGATCACCGGGCGGCCGCGGTTCGCCGCCCTGCCCGGGGTCCGGGTCCTGGCCCTGGGCGGCCTGGAGCCTCGCGAGGCACTGGACCTGCTCACCGCGATCACCTGCGGCCCGTCGGTCGTGGGCGGCCACCCGGAGGCGGCCGAGCGGCTGCTGCACCTGTGCGATCTGCATCCCGCCGCCATCCGCGCCGTGGCCGCGCAGCTGACCGCCCGGCCGCACTGGACGCCGGGCCATCTCGCCGACCGGCTGGCCGACCCGTGCCGCGACACCCTCGGCCTGCTGCGCGTCGGCGAACTCGACGTCGGCGCGGCGCTGCTGTGCAGCGTCGCCGGGCTGCCCGACCGTCCCCGCCGCGCCCTGCGGCGGCTCGCCCGCCTGCGAACGCGACACATCACGGTGGGCGTGGCCGCGGCCGCGCTGGAGCTGCCGACCGGGGCCACCGAGGACCTCCTCGAACTGCTGGTGGACGCCCACATGCTGGGCGTGGCCGGACCCGCGGAAGACGGCGGCTTCGTCTTCGAGCTGCCGGGACTGCTGATGTGCGTACTGACGGCAGACAGCGCCGCAGACGACACCGGCGACGCGGAGGGAGGGGAGAGCGCGGAGGACGGGGGAGCCGCGGAGGGGCCGGAGGGTGCGGAGCGTCCGGAGAGCGCCGGGTTCCTGCGGGCCGAGGTCGTCCGGCGGGGCGGTGGGCCGTGCCGGGTGCGGCGTATAGCCGCGATATAGCGACCGGCAGCCCGGATATAGCGGTCTTTAGGAGCATATTCCGAGCAGTTGATCTGTGTCCCCATCCACGGGAGGTCACGTCGTGTCCGACGCCACGCTCAGCCCAGGCTTCACCGACCATGCCGAACTCCGGCGCATCAACCGGGCCACGGTCGAGACGTACATGCACACCACTGGTCAGGACCGTCTCGAACGCCACCTGCTCTTCGTGGAGGACGGCGAGGGCGGCCTGTGGACCGCCGACACCCCCGGACCCATCGCCATCCGCGGCCGCGAGCGGCTGGCGGAGCACGCCGTCTGGTCCCTGAAGTGCTTCCCCGACTGGGTGTGGTTCAACATCCAGATCTTCGAGACCCAGGACCCCAACCGGTTCTGGGTGGAGTGCGACGGCGAGGGGGCGATCCGCTTCCCCGGCTACGAGGACGGCCACTACAAGAACCACTTCCTCCACTCCTTCCTGCTGGACGGCGGGAAGATCGTGCAGAACCGGGAGTTCATGAACCCCTTCAACCAGCTCCGGGCGCTCGGCATCGAGGTGCCCGTGGTCCGCCGGGAAGGCATCCCCACATGAGGGCGATGATCGCGTGGTGGGAGCTCGCGGAGTCCGCGCAGACCATCGAGTCGCTGCGCGGGTTCCTGCGCGACGAGGCCGTCGCCGCCTGGTCCGACCAGCCCGGCCTGGTACTGAAACTATGGATCGCCGACGAGGAGAACGACCGCTGGGGCGCGGTCCTGGTCTGGGAGTCCGCCGAGGCGGCGGCGCCGCCGCACCCGCGCAGCGCCGCCGAGCTGATCGGCTATCCGCCCACCCACCGGACCTGGTTCGACATAGAGGCGACCGTCGAAGGACGGCACGCCCTGTCCTCCCTCGTCGGCCTGGGCCGGGCACTGGAGGTACCGGGACGATGACGACCCCTCCCGACCAGGCCACCGCGAAGGCCCCCGTCCGCGAACCCGAGGAGTTCCGCGAGCCCCCGGCCGACCCCCTGGCCCTGCTCCGCACCTGGCTCGACCAGGCCAAGGGGGAGGTCCGCGAACCGGGTGCGATCGCCCTGGCGACCACCGGCGCGGACGGCCGCGCCTCCAGCCGGATCGTGCAGCTCACCTCGCTCACGGACACGGGCCTGGTCTTCACCAGTCACCGCGGCAGCCGCAAGGACCGTGAACTCGCCGCCCTGCCCTGGGCGTCCGGGGTGCTCTACTGGCGCGAGAGCGGCCGCCAGATCATCGTCTCCGGCCCGGTCGAGCGGCTGTCCGACAGCGACTGCGACGCCCTGTGGGCGGCCCGGCCCGTCTCCACCCACGCCATGTCGGTGGCCTCGCGGCAGAGCGAGGTGCTGGCGGACGTGGAGGCCCTGCGTGCCGACGCCGCGCGGCTGGCGGCGCTCGGGCCGCTGCCCCGGCCCGCGCCGTTCACCGGCTACCAGCTGGTCCCGCACTGCCTGGAGTTCTGGGAGTCGAGCCCGGACCGGCTGCACCGCCGGCTGTGCTACGACCGCCAGGGCGACTCCTGGTCGGTCCTGAGGCTCCAGCCGTGACCGGAGTACAGGAAGTGGCCGCCGGCGTCCGTCCGGCGGCCACCGGCACGGGGCGCGCCCGCGCCCGCACGGTGATCGCCCTCTGCTTCGCCGTCCTCGTCTTCGACGGGTACGACCTCATCGTCTACGGCGCCGTCCTGCCCGAGCTGCTGCACCACGAGCCGTGGGCGCTCACCCCCGCCCAGGCGGGAGCCATCGGCAGCTACGCCGCCGCCGGGATGCTCGTCGGCGCCCTTGCCGCCGGCGCCCTCACCGGCCTCGTCGGGCGCCGCCGCATCATGCTGCTCGGGGTCGCCTGGTTCTCCCTTTCCATGGCCGCGTGCGCGCTCGCCACCTCCGCCGCCACCCTCGGGCTCTACCGGGCCCTCGGCGGCGTCGGGCTCGGCGCGGTCATGCCCGTGGCCGTCGCCCTCACCGCCGAACACTGCGATCCGCGCCGCCGCGGCCGCACCAACGCCCTGATGTTCTCCGGCTACTCGTTCGGAGGCATCCTCGCCGCCGCCCTGGCCCTGTGGGTGCTGCCCGCCTGGGGATTCCGCGCCATGTTCGCGGTGGGCCTCGCGCCGCTGCTGATCCTCCCGCTGCTCGCCCGCCACCTGCCCGACCAGTCCGCGACGGGCACGCTCCCGGCCGCCGACGAGGGCGGCCGGGCAGCCGCACCCCCGCGCGGGGGCTCGTACGCGGCACTGCGCCGCCCGCCCCACCGGCTGCCGGCGCTGCTCTTCGCCCTGATCAGCTTCGTCGGCCTGCTGCTCGTCTACGGACTGAACACCTGGCTCCCCCAGATCATGAGGGCTGCCGGCTACCCGCTCACCGACTCCCTGGTCTTCCTCGTCGTCCTGAACGCCGGCGCCATCGCGGGCACCCTCGCCGGAGGCGCCCTCGGCGACCGGGTGGGCATGCGGCCCGTCATCGCCGCCGCGTTCTGCGTCGCGGCCGGATCCGTCCTCCTGCTGTCCGCCGTGCACACCAAGGCCGTGCTGCTCGCCCTCGTGGCCCTGGCCGGATTCGGCACCATCGGCACGCAGATCCTGGTGAACGGCCACGTAGCCGCGTACTTCCCCGCCCACCTGCGGACCCAGGCGCTCGGCTGGGCCCTGGGCCTCGGCCGCCTCGGAGCGATCGCGGGACCCGCCTTCGGCGGCTTCCTCGCCGCCCGGGGCGTCGCCCCCGCATGGAACTTCTACGCCTTCGCCGTCCCGGCGGCCCTCGCCGCCGTCCTGACCACTCTGCTGCCCGCCCGGCCCGGAGCGAACGGAACGAACTGACCATGTACCAGTACGTCGTCGCCGACGCCTTCACCCGCACCCCCCTCGAAGGGAACCCGGTCGCCGTCTACCTGGACGCGGCCGGCCTCACCCCCCGCCGGATGCAGCGCATCGCCCGCGAGATGAACCTCTCCGAGACCACGTTCGTCCTGCCGCCCGAGAACGGCGGCGACGCCCGCGTCCGGATCTTCACCCCCGTCAACGAACTGCCGTTCGCCGGCCATCCGCTGCTCGGCACCGCCCAGGTCCTCGGAGAGGAACGGCGCGCCGGCCGCCTGCTGCTGGAGACCGCGATGGGCGCCGTCCCCGTGGACCTGGAGCGGACCGGGGAACGGATCACCCGGATCCGCATGCGTCAGCCGCTGCCCGTCTGGGAGCCGTACGAGAAGACCCCCGAACTCCTCGCCGCCCTGGGCCTGCACGACTCCACCCTCCCGGTCGAGGTCTACCGCAACGGCCCCCGCCACGTCTTCGTCGGCCTGCCGGACGTCGCGGCCCTGGCCGCACTGCGCCCCGACCACCGCGCCCTCGGCGCCTTTCCGGACATGGCCGCCAACTGCTTCGCCGGGGAAGGCCGCACCTGGCACACGCGCATGTTCTCGCCGGCGTACGGAGTGGTCGAGGACGCCGCCACCGGTTCCGCCTCCGGCCCGCTGGCCATCCACCTGGCCCGGCACGCACTGATCGAGGACGGTACGGAGATCGAGATCAACCAGGGCGCCTGGATGGGCAGGCCCTCCACCATGTACGCGCGGGCCACCCGCGAAGGCGACCGCGTCACGTCGGTCGAGATGAGCGGCAGCGCGGTGACCGTGGCGCGCGGCACCCTCTTCCTCTGACGGCCCGGACACACCGGGGGAAACGGAAGGCACACAGCCATGCCCAGGGGGATCGCCACCTCCGAAGACTGGCCGACAGCGGGCCGGGAAGCCGAACTCGACCACGTGGAAAGGGTGCTCGCCGGACCGCGGGGTGTGCTGCTCAGCGGCGAATGGGGGGTGGGCAAGAGCCGGCTCCTGCACGCCGCGCTGGAACGGGCGGCCGCCGCCGGCTCCCCCACCCTCTGGGCGGGCGGCGCCGTCCCCACCGGCGCGAGCGGCTCACTGGCCGACGCTCTCAGGCAGTTCCCCCGAGTGCCGCAGGGCCCGCCCGCCCCGCCCGGGGAAGGCCCGGTGCTGGGCCTCGACGACGCCCACCTCATCGACCCGGCGGCAGCCGCCTGCCTGTACGCCCTCGTCCGCGACGGCCGGATCCGGCTGATCGCGGCGGCCCTCTCCGGCGTGGCCATGCCGGGCGAGATCAGCGCCCTGTGGGTCGAGCGCCTCGTCGAACGCGTCGAAGTACCCCACTTCGACCGGACCACGGCGGCCGAGGTGCTCCGGGCCCGGCTCGGCGGCCAGCTGTCCGTCGACTGCGCGGAACGGCTGTGGACCGCCACCCGAGGCAACGCCCTGCTGCTGCGCGAACTCACCGACGCCGCCCTCGCCGACGGCGCCCTGCGCCGGGAGGACGCGCTGTGGCAGTGGCGCGGCGAGCTGCCGGCTGCCCCCGAGGGCCGTCCGGCGGCCCTCGTCCAGCTGCGACTGAACGGCCTGCGGCCGGACGAACGCGAACTCGTCCAGCTCATCGCCCTGGCCGAACCCCTGGAAGCCGACCTGCCGGCCGCCGCAGGGCTGGCCCACGCCGCCGAATCGCTCGACCGCAGCGGCCTCGTCGTCACCGAACGCTCCGGCCGGCGGCTGCGTCTGCGGCTGGCCTACCCGCTGTACTCCGCCGTGGTGCTGCGCGCCATGCCCGAACTCGAAGGACGCCGGCTGCGCCGCCAGCTCGCCGACGGCATCGAGGCGGTGGGCATGCGGCGCCACGACGACGTCCCGCGCGTGGTCGACCTCCGGCTCGCCGCGGGCCAGACGCCCCCCACCGGACAGCTGCGGACCGCGGCCGAACGGGCCTTGCACCGGCACGACTTCGGCAAGGCCGAGACGCTGGCCCGGACCGCCCTGTCGCACCCGGACGGTCCGGCCGACGAGGCCGTGGCCGGTGGCGTACGGCTCGTGCTGGCGCAGTCCCTCCAGGGCCAGGGCCGGCACCGTGAAGCCGAACGGGTGCTCGCCGAGGCGCCGGGCCTGCCCGCCGGCCGGACCGAGGAGGCCGTCGCCGTCCGCGCGGTGAACATGGCCTTCGGCCTGGGCCGGCTGCGAGAGGCCGTCGAGGTCGTGGAACGCGGCCTGGCCGGGGCCGACGGCCCGGGCCGGCTGCGGTTCCGCGGCGCGCGCAGCCTGCTCGGACTGCTGGAGGACCGGTTCGCGGACGTGTCGGCGGCCGCCGGACGCGAATGCCAACCGCCGCCCGGCGAGGCCGCACTCGCCGGCCTGGTCACCGTCCCCGCGGCCTTCGCCCTCGTCCAGCGCGGCGATCCGGTGTCCGCGGCCCGGCTGCTCGCCGGGCTGCCGCCGGACCAGGAGGAGGGCACGCCCGTCGACACCGCCGCCCAGTGGATGCGCACCTACGCCGCCCTGCACACGGCGGGAGTCGCCTCGGCCGCCGCCCTGCTCGGCGGCATGCGCTGGTGGGACGAGGGCGATCCGCGGGACCGGGTGCGCGTGGCGCTGCTGCGCGTCCGGCTGCACCGCGCGCGCGGCCACTGGAGCGCGGCCGTCGACGAACTGCGCCGGGCCGCCGCCGTGGACGCGCCCGCCGACTGGCTCACGGCCCCCGCCTGGACGCTGGCCCAGCTCGCCGCCGCCCTCGCCGAGGCGGGAGCGCACGCGGAGGCCGTACGGACCCTCGTCGAGGTGCGTTCCCTGGGGGACCGCGGGGCCCGCTATCCGCTGGCGCAGGACGGCACGGCGCTCGAATCCGCCCTGGTCCACGCCCATGTCGGCGACCGGGCCCGGGCCGTGCGGCTGGCCCTGTCGGTCGCCCGGTCCGCCGGCTCCGCCGGCCGCCGGGCCCAGGAGGTCTCGGCCCTCCACCTCGCGGCCCGGCTCGGCGCCACGGCGGAGGCCGTCGCATCGCTGCCCGAGCCGTCCCTGCTGACCGGTACGACGTCCCTTCAGGCCCGCCATGTCCAGGCGCTGGCCCGGCACGACGGCGACGCGCTGGAGGAGCTGGCCAGGCGCTTCGTGGCCCTCGGGCTGCGGCCGCTGGCCGCCGAGACCGCCACGCAGGCCGCCCGGGCGCATCAGGCCGGCGGCCGGCACCGCCGGGGCAGCGCGGCCCGGCTGCTGTGCCAGGAGATCACAGCCGCCACCGGGGGACGGCTGCCGCCGTGGGCGGGCCCGCCGGAGCGCCGACGCGAGGACCTCCCGGCCTCCCTGACCCTGCGGGAACGGGAGGTCGCCGCCCTGGTGGCCGCCGGCCTGTCCAACCAGGAGGTCGCCGACCGGCTGTACGTGTCGGTGCGTACGGTCGAGAACCATCTGCACCGCACGTACGGGAAGCTGGGGATCACCGCCCGCTCGGAGCTGGCCCGCCGGCTCGACCCGGGCGCGCTGCGACCGGGCTGATCCCCGCGATCCGTGCCGTGAGCGAGGCGAGTTCGAGGGACTGGTCCCGGCTGAGCCGCGGGTCGCACGCGGAGGTGTAGCGCAGGGGCAGGTCGCGGACGTCCGGGCCGCCGCTGCCGCCCACGCACTCCGTCACGTCCTCCCCCGTCATCTCCACGTGGACGCCCCCGGCGTGCGTCCCGAGCGAGCGGTGCACCTCGAAGAAGCCGGCCACCTCGTCGACGATGTCGCCGAACGCCCGCGTCTTGTGCCCCGAGGGGGCGGTGTAGGTGTTGCCGTGCATCGGGTCGCACACCCAGCCCACCCGCGCGCCTGCGGCGGTGACCCGGTCGACCAGGTCCGGCAGCAGTTCGCGTACCCGCTGCGCGCCCATGCGGACGACGAAGGTGAGCCGGCCCGGCACCCGGTCCGGGTCGAGCCGCCGGGCCAGCTCCACGGCCTCGGCCGCGGTGGCCCTCGGGCCGAGCTTCACCGCGACGGGGTTCGCGATACCGGCGAGGTAGTCGATGTGGGCCCCGTCGGGCCGCCGCGTCCGCTCGCCCGCCCACAGCAGGTGGCCGGAGCCCGCGTACCGGGTGCCGGTGCGCGGATCGAGCCGGGTGAGGGGCTGCTCGTAGTCCAGAAGGAGAGCCTCGTGGGACACGGAGAACTCCTTCGGATCCTCCCCGGCGGCCGACAGGGCCCTGATGCTGTTGAGGGTGGCGGCCGAGGCCCCGTACATCCGCAGCATCCGGTACGGGTTCGGGGTGCGCAGCGCGGCGGAGAACTCCAGCCCGTTCACCGCGTCGCCCCGGTAGGCGGGCAGGGTCACGCCCTCGCGCACCTCGGTCGGCTGTGACCGCGGTTTGGCGAACTGGCCGGCGATCCGGCCCAGTACCACCACGGGCAGCCGCGTGCCCGCCGTCAGCGAGCCCGCCATGGAGAACAGGGTGTCGAGCTTGGCCGCCACCGACTCGGCGCTCAGCGCGTCGAACGTCTCGGCGCAGTCGCCGCCCTGGAGCAGGAACGCCTCACCGCGGGCCACCGCCGCCAGGCGGGCCCGCAGCCGGTCGCACTCGGCGGGCAGGACCAGCGGCAGGTAGCCGGCCAGTCGCCGGGTGACGTCGTCCACGGCCTCCTCGTCCTGCCAGCCCGGGTGCTGTGCGGTGGGCGGGGCCGCCGTCGCGGCCGGGAGCGCACTGCCGGTGATCAGGGAGGAACTCATGCGATGGCCTCGCGATCTCGGGGAGATTCGGGGGAAGGGACCGGAGAGGGCACCGGCGCGGGCGCCAGCACGGAGCCGAGGAGCCGTTCGAGGATGCCGATGCCGTTGCGGGTCATCACCGACGCCGGGTGGAACTGCACCGAGGCGAAGCCCGGCCCGCGCAGCGCGTGGACCTCTCCCGTCGCCGGGTCCCGGGACACCTCCACCCGTCCCGGGCGCGACGGCGGTCCCTCGAGGTGACCGGCCGGGGAGAGGGCCGCGAAGGTGTTGTAGAAGTACACGTCCTCGCGCTGCCCGAAGAGGTCTACGGTGTGCTGGACGCCCTGGTGCGGCACCCGCTTGCGGACCAGGGGCAGACCGAGCACGCCGCACAGGGCCTGGTGGCCCAGACAGACCGACAGGAACGGGGTGCCGGCCGCCAGCAACTGCCGCGTCCGCTCCCGCAGGTGCGCGATCTTCTCTTGGCCGGTCTCGCGGGGGTCGCCGGGGCCGGGCCCCACGACCACCAGGTCCTGCCCGGCCACCGAGTACGGCTCGTCGAACCTCCGTACCGTCACGTCGAGCCCGAGCCCGCGCAGCAGCGTCGCGCCCATGGCCGTGAACGTGTCCTCGGCGTCGATCAGCAGGGCCCGGCGGCCCGCCAGCCGGGGCGGGCGCGGCGAGCGGTCACCGGGGGAGGCCCGCCAGAAGTCCGCCAGCGGGGCGTTGCGCGCCCGCAGTGCGCGCGAGACCCCGGGATCGGCCCCGAGCCGGCCCGCGGCGGGTTCGTGCGGCGTCCGCCCGGATGCTTGCCCGATGTCCAGGGCGGCGAGCAGCCCGGCGGCCTTGGCCCGGGTCTCCGCGGCCTCGGACACCGGGTCGGAGTCCCGTACGAGGGTGGCGCCGACGCCCAGCCGCAGCCGGCCGGCGTGGTCCACGTCCGCCGTACGGATCAGGATGGTGGAGTCCATCCGGAGCTCCCCGGCGCCGTCCCGGCCGAGCAGGGCGGCGACCCCGGCGTAGTAACCGCGGCCTTCGGGCTCGTACTTGGCGATGACGCGGCAGGCGCTCTCCAGCGGGCTGCCGGTGACGGTCGGCGCGAAGAGGGTCTCGCGCAGCACCTCGCGCGGGTCCCGGTCGCAGCGTCCTTCGATGAAGTACTCGGTGTGCGCGAGGTGGCTCATCTCCCGCAGCCGCGGCCCGACGACCCGGCCGCCCTGCGGGCACAGCCGGCTCATCATCTTGAGCTCCTCGTCGAGCACCATGTACAGCTCGTTGCGCTCCTTGCCGTCCGCGAGGAACTCCAGGACGCCCGCGGGGGTGGCGCCGCCGCGCGGGTAGCGGTACGTGCCGCTGATCGGGTTCATCACGGCCGTGCCCCCGTCCAGCGTGATGTGCCGTTCGGGGCTGGCGCCGATGAGGGTGCGCCCGCCGGTACGGATCAGGAACGTCCAGTACGACCCGGGGGAGTTGCGCAGCAGCCGCCCGTACAGCGCCAGCGCCGAGCGGGCCGACCAGTCGTCGATCCACGCGGTGTACGTGCGCCGGAGGACGAAGTTGGCCCCGGCGCCCGATCCGATCTCGTCCTCGACGATCCGCCGCGCCGTCCGCGCGTACGCCGCGTCGTCCACGTCGAACGCGCCGCCGCGGACGGTCAGGGGGGACTGCGGCAGCGCGGCGAGCAGGGCCTCCAGCGGTACGGTGCCCTGCTCGCGGATGTCCAGGACGAGCAGCTCCTCACCGTCGTCCGGGCAGGCGTAGCCGCGCTCCGTGATCTGCCGGTACGGCAGCAGGACCAGCTGCTCGTGACGCTCGCCCGGGCCGGCCGGGGGCAGCGGGACCTCCGCCAGGACCGAGACGGGCGTCATGTCACCGACGAGCACGTCCACCGAGGCGGCGTCGCCCGCCTCCGGCCGGTGCAGCAGGGCGAACGAGGCCGGCCCGTCCGCCCCGGCCAGCCGGTCCAGCAGGGCGGCCACGTCACCGGCGCCCCGCGTCGGGCCGGTCATCGGGCGGCACCCGGACCCCGCCGTGCGGGCCCGCCCCGGAAGGCGGCCACCACCGTCTCGGTGGGCACCACCACGGAACAGCGGGCCGCCGCGTACTCCAGCGCCATGCGGTGGTCGGCCTCGCCGAAGTCCGCCACGGCGTCCGCGACGACGAACGACTCGATGTCGCGGGCCAGGGCGTCGCAGGCGGTCTGGAGCACCCCGATGTGCGCGTACACCCCGCACAGCACCAGCTGGTCGCGGCCCAGGGCGCGCATCAGCTCCGCCAGCCGGGTGCGGAAGAAGGCGCTGGGCCGCCACTTGGTGAGTACGTGGTCCCCGGCCGCCGGGCCGAACTGCTCGGGGAAGCCCCGGTGTTCGGGCGCCGCGCTCATTCCGGGCCCCCAGAAGTCCGTCAGCAGGCCGCGCTGGCGCGGGGTCATGTCGCCGGGCTGCGCGGTGTACGCGACCGGCACGCCGGCCTCGGCGGCGGCTCGCCGCAGCGCGGTCACGCGGTCCTCCAGACCCGTCCGCGGCTCCTGTCCGGCCGGCAGGAACTGGAGGAAGTAGTGCTGCATGTCGTGGATCAGCAGCAGCGCGCGGGCGGGGTCGGCCTCCCAGGCGGCCGTGTTCTCCGGCAGGCCGGCGGGCGCGGGCAGGGGGTACGGGCGGATGGCGGGAATGGCGGAGAGCGCCAAGGTTCTGGCTCCTTTCGGGGCCGGTACGGAGAGGGGGCCGGGGCGTGCGCCGGGGCGCGGTGGGCCGGAGGGCGTGGGCCGGGGCGGCCGGGCTCAGGACTCCGCGGTGACGGAGGCGACGTGCCGGACCCAGCCCCCGATGGTCGGATCCGCCACCAGGGACTCGAATTTCACGGGTACGCCGCTGCGCCGCCAGCGGCCGCTGAGCCGCATCAGGTCCAGTGAGGTCAGGCCCAGGAGAACGAGGTTCGCCTGGTCGGGGATGTCGTCGGGCGCCGTGTCGATCAGCGCGGCGACCGCCGCGCGGATCTCGTCCGCCGAGCGGGGCGCGTCGGTGTCCATCGTGGTGTCGGCCTTTCTGTGGCGGTCGGTTCAGCCCGCGTGCGGCGCCGCCGCACGGGGCGCGCGGGCGGGGAGGAACGCCCCTGCGGCGGGGACGGCCTCGCCGCGGGCGAGCGCGGCGAGCACCTTCTTGTCGGTCTTTCCGAGACCGGTCAGGGGCAGTTCGGTGACGATCTCGACGCGGTCCGGCAGCTTGTACGCGGCCAGGCCGCGCTGCTCCAGGGCCGCCTTGATCTCCGCCAGCACCGGGGCCCGGTCCACGGGGACGAGGAAGGCGCAGGTGCGCTCACCCAGGAACTCGTCGGGATAGGGCACGACGGCCGCGCGGGCGACCGGTCCGAGGGCCAGGAGGTGGCCTTCGACCTCGGCGGCGGAGACCTTGTCGCCGCCGCGGATGATGACGTCCTTGATGCGTCCCTCGATCACGAGGTTCCCCTCGGGCGTCAGCCGCGCCAGGTCGCCGCTGCGGTAGAAGCCGTCGTCGGTGAAGGCCCGGCTGTTGTGCTCCGGGGCCCGGTAGTAGCCCCGCAGGGTGTACGGGCCGCGTGTGAGCAGCTCGCCGATGCCGCCCGGCGGCAGCTCCCGGTCCTGCTCGTCGACGATGCGGATCTCGTCGGCGGCGGAGACCGGCCGCCCCTGGGTGGTCAGTACGGTGGCGGCCGGATCGTCCTCGCGGGTGAAGGTGAGCAGTCCCTCGGCCATCCCGAAGACCTGCTGGAGCCGGCAGCCGAAGGCGGGCTCGACGCGTGCGGCCACCTCCGGGTACAGCTTGGCGCTGCCGACCTGGAGGAAGCGGAGGCTGCCGAGGTCCGCCTCGTGCCACTCCGCTGCCTCCAGCCACAGTTGCAGGACGCTCGGCACGACGGAGGTGAAGGTCACACCCTCCCGTTCGATGAGCGGGAAGCACCGCTCGGGGGTGGGGTCCTGGGCCAGCACCACGGTGCCGCCGGCACCGATCATCCCGATCACCCCGGGGCAGCCCCAGGTGAAGTTGAACTCGACCGGCAGGACGGCGAGGTACACGTCGTCGCCGCCGACGGGGCCCGCCGCGCGGGCGGCCCGGGTCTGGCAGACGTAGTCGTCGTGGGTGCGCGGTATCAGTTTCGGCAGGGCCGTGGTGCCCCCGGACAGCAGGAAGAACGCCACGTCCGAGGGGTCGGGGGCGGGCAGCGGCACGGGCTCGGCGTCCACCTCCGGCAGCGGTACGACGTCCCCGTCCCCGGCCTGCGCGGCGCCGGAGACGAACAGGTGCGTGAGCCCGACGACCTCCGCGCGGACCTGCCGGGCCAGGGCGAGGTGGTCGAAGCCGTGGTGGCTGCGCGGGAAGACGTACCCGACCGCGCCGGAGTGGTCGCAGAGGTGGCGGATCTCCTGGGCGCGGTGGGCGGGCAGCGCGAAGACCGGCAGCGCACCGAGGCGGAACAGCGCGAAGCACACGACGACGAAGTCCGGTCCGTTGGGCAGCTGGACCACGACCCGGTCGCCCGCGCCGATGCCGCGCGCGCGGAAGCCGGCGGCCATCCGGCGGGTGCGCAGGCCCAGTTCGGCGTACGGGATCCGTACGTCGTCCTGGACGAGCGCGGCCTTGCCGCCGTGTGCGGCGACGGCCGTGTCCAGCAGGTCCACCAGGCTCTCGCCGCGCCAGTGGCCCTCGGCGCGGTGACGTGCGGCCGCCTCGGGCGGCCAGGGGGTGCATCCTTCGAGCATCGGAAGAACTCCTCTCGGTCTCTGACCGGGTCAGCCGGTCCCGCCGGGCTCGGCGGTGATCTCCAGGAGGGCGCAGGCGGCCTCCATGCCGGTGGTGAAGCCGAGCATCAGCACCTGGTCCCCGGGCCGTACCTGTCCGCTGCTCCAGAGGTGTTCGAGACCGAGGGCGAAGTCGGACACGCTCGCGTGGCCGACGCGACGGTTGAACTCCCACGTACCTCGCTCGGCGCTCAGGCCCAGCGGGTCGAGGAGGAACACGTTCAGGGGATCCTGGTTGAAGCCGTTGTGCACGATCCGCGTGACCTGGTCGAGTGAGCTGCCGGCAGAAGCCAGCGTGCGCTGCACGCTGTCGGCGATCAGCTCGCCGAAGTCCCCGAGGGGGATGGCGCCGCCCTCGGCCCACTTCAGCCGCCAGTGCTCCAGCCGGGTCTCGAAGTCCATCACCCGGTCCACCGGCGTCTGCGGGGGCAGCAGGGGCTCGTCCCCGCGGTGCATGGCCTCCATGCCGGGCTGCGAGACGAAGTCCATGGCGAGCAGCCGGGCGAAGCCGCCGCGCCGTGAGACGACCAGGGAGGAGCCGGCGTCCGCGAGCACGAACATCGACGAGGACCGCCAGCGGTCCACCAGGGGTGTCGCGAAGTTGTCGGCCGCCGTCAGCAGCATCGCCGCGCCGGGATCGGCCGAGGCGGTCAGGCGCAGCGCCGCCGTCTGGAGTCCGGCCAGCAGACCGAGGCAGCCGTGCTGGACGTGGAAGGCGGACACCGGCCGGTCCAGCGTGTGCAGCAGGACGTAGTGGGCGGGCGACCAGCCTTCGGGGCCCTGGTGGTAGGTGCTGCTGTGGAGCAGGCCGAGGAAGTCCTCGGGCCGGTGGCCGGATCGCCCGATGGCGGTCCGGGCGGCGCGTACGGCCATGTCTACGGCGGGCAGGGACTCCTCGACGGCGACCGACTCGAGGCCGGAGGCCGCGCGGGCCTCCTCGTCGTAGCGGCCGGTGCGGACCGCCTGCTGCGTCGTGACGGCGGGCGGGAGGTAGGTGCCGACTCCCGCGAGGTGGACGCTCTCGAAGTTCATGCGCCGGGCTTCCCCGCGATGCCCCAGTTCTCCCGGGGCACGGGCGTGAGCACCACCCAGACGGCGTCGCGCACCTCCTCGCCCAGCACACCCGCCGCGGCGTCGGTGAGGCGGCCGATCAGCTCGGCGCGGGTGCGCTCGTCGATCCGGTCCTGGTAGAGCTTTACGTCGATGAGAGGCATGACAGTCCTTTCACTTCGGAGCTGAGAACGTCTTCGAGAGCGGCCACCAGATGGTCGACCTGGCGGTCGGAGAGGCCCGGCTGGCAGGGCAGGTTGACGTGCTGGCCGAACCACGTCTCCTCGGCGACCGGGCACTCCCCGAGGCCGTGGCCCCGCTCGCGCCACTCCGGCAGCAGATGGAGCGGCAGGTAGCGCAGCTGGACCTCCACACCGCGCTCGTCGAGCCCGCGGACCACCGCCTCGCGCAGGCCGGGCGGGCCGTCCACGAAGAAGGTGTGGAGGTGCTGGGCGTGCCGCACGCCGGGCCGGGGGCGCTGGAGGCGGGTGCAGGGGTGGCGGGCGATCACCTCGTCCAGTCGGCGGGCGATCTCCCGCCTGCGGTCCACCAGTTCGTCCAGCCGTTCCAACTGGGCCAGGCCCACGGCGGCCGCCGCCTCGGACAGGGTCGCGTTGGTGCCCGCGCGGCGGACGTCGGAGCACACCTGCTCGTAGGCGGACGACGCGTACTTCATCCAGGGCAGCAACTCCCGGCCGGGCGCGAGGCCCTCGTGGCGGGCAGGGGCGAAGTCTCCGTCCACCTCGTTGGAGCGGAGCCGGTCCAGCCGCTCGGCCCAGTCGTCCCGGTCCAGGGTGATCATGCCGCCCTCGCCGAGGGTGGTGATGTTCTTGGACGCGTGGAAGCTGAAGCAGCCGATGTCGCCCAGGGAGCCGGGACGGCGGCCGTCGTACACCGCGCCCAGGGCGTGCGCGCAGTCCTCGATCACCGTGATGCCCCGGTCCCGGGTCACCGCCGTGATCTCGTCCATCTCGGCGGTCCAGCCGCCGTAGTGGACCAGTACCACGGCCCGGGTGCGGTCGGTGATCAGCGACTTCAGTGACGCCGGGTCCATGTTCAGCGAGTCGGGGTCGACGTCGCAGAACCGGACGGTGGCCGGCAGCCCGAGCAGCGGCTGGACGGTCGCCTGGAACGTCTGGGGGGTGACGATGACCTCGTCGCCCTCCTTCAGGTCCAGCAGGTGGATGGCCAGTTCCAGTGCGACCGTGCCGCTGGTGACGGACAGGGCGTGCCGCGTGCCGATGTGCTCGCGGAACCGCTGCTCGAAGCGGTTCCGGAACGATCCCGTGGACAACGAGCCGTCCGAGGCGATCAGTTGCTCTAGCGCCTTGGCCTCGGCTGCACCGAGGATGCTGCCACGGCTCGCGTACGGCACGGCGTAGGTTCCGCGCATGACGGGTCCTCCGGCGTTGAGGTCGGGGGGCGCTGCCGCATCCCACGGCAGGCATGCCGGAAATCAAGCATTCCGGCCCCGCCCCGGGCAATGGAAAACAGCATTCCTGACGCCGGGCTGACAGCCTGACGCCGAAATGCGGCCTCCGGTTGACGGGCTGCGGCGCACCCGCTTTCCCTTGGTCCGGCACACCAACCCCGGTTACCAGGAGGTGCGGGAATGACGGAATTCGGTGTCAACTTCTTCCCGGTGGTCGATCCAGCGGTCAAATCCGCCACCGCGTACTACGACGAGACGCTGCGGCTCATCGAATTGGCCGAGGCGCTGGGATTCACCCAGGCGCAGACGGTCGAGCACTATTTCACGGCCTACGGCGGCTACAGCCCCGACCCGGTGACGCTGCTCACCGCGGCGGCGGCCCGGACCAGTCGCATCCGCATCGGCACGGGAGCCGTCGTCCCCGCCTTCACCCACCCGGTGAAGCTGGCCGGCAAGCTGGCGATGCTGGACCACCTCTCCCACGGGCGGCTGGACGTCGGCTTCGGACGGGCCTTCCTGCCCACCGAGTTCGCCGCCTTCGGCATCCCGATGGACGAGAGCCGCGCCCGGTTCGCGGAGGGCGTCGAAGCCGTCCGGCAGCTGTGGACCACGGAAGACCTGGTCTGGGAAGGCCGCTTCCACCAGTTCGGCCCGGTGACGCTGCTGCCCCGCCCCTACCAGCAGCCCCATCCGCCCCTGTACATCGCCTCCGCGACCAGCGTGGACTCCTGTGTGGCCGCCGGCGCCGCGGGTCACCACCTCCAGGTGGTGCCCTCGGTGACCTCGGCGGAACAGCTCGCCGCGATGCTCGACGCCTACCGCGGCGCCTGGGACGGGGCCGGCCACCCCTCCGCCGAGCGCCGTATCCAGATCAAGTTCACCTGCTACGTCTCCGAGGACCGCGAGGAGGCCCACCGGCAGGCCGAGTTCCACGAGCGCCAGTACGTCGAGCACATGGCGCGCGCGGTGGCCCCACTGGCCACCGAGGGCTCCGCCGACTACCCCGGCTACGAGAAGTTCCTGGACAAGGCGAAGAACTACGAGTTCAGGGCGGCGCTCGAAGGGGGCAAGGTGCTCGCCGGGGACCCGGACGGCGTACGCGAACAGATCGCCGCGGTGCGTGCCCGGTTCGGCACCGACCTGTCCTTCAGCCTCCAGTTCAACCCCGGCGCCACGGCCTTCGCCCGCGCCGCCACGGCGATGGAACTGTTCGCCGCGCACGTGATGCCCGCCTTCACCGGACAGGACGTGGCCGCATGAGCGACCTGCTCGACGTCATGCGCAGCCGCACCGTCCTGCGCAACTACTCCGGCAAGCCCGTCGACGACATCGTGGTCGACGACCTGCTGAGCGCCATGGTCAGCGCCCCGACCGCCTCCAACAAGCAGGCCTGGTCGTTCGTCGTGGTACGGGAGCCGGAACGGGTCCGCCGGCTGCGGGCCTTCTCGCCCGGCATCATCGGCACCCCCGCGCTCGTCGTCGTGGCCTGCGTCGACCGCTCCCGCACCGACCGGCTGCCCGGGCACATCTCGCGGAAGATCTACGAGACCAGCCGCCTGTGCGTAGCCATGGCCGTGGAGAACCTGCTGCTCGCGGCGCACGCGCGCGGGCTGGGCGGCTGCCCGGTGAGCAGCTTCCGGGAGGCCGCCGTACGCACCCTCCTCGGCATCCCCGACCACATCGAGCCGCTGCTGGTGGTCCCCGTGGGCCACCCGGCCGAGGCTCCCGCACGCTCCGACCGCCGCGACAAGAACGAGGTGATCAGCCATGAAATCTGGGGACAGCGTCCTGCCGCAGGCCCGGCTGCATGAGGAACTCGCCCTGCTGGCGGCGTACCTGCTGAGCAGCGGGCGCGGACTGCTGGAGGAACCCGCGGACTACGGCGCGTACCGCTGCACCGACGCGGCCCGCCGGGTCCTGGACCTCCTGGAGCGGACCGGTGGGCACAACCCCGGGCTGCACGCCGTCCGACGGAGCCTGGACGACGTCATGTTCGCCCCCATGGGGGGTGACGTCGACATGGCGGAAATCCTGGACGGCCTCTGCGAACGGATGATCGACGCCCTGCGCGAGCCCGCATCCGACAAGAGCTGAGGGAGGGACCGTACATGCGAGGCAATCAACTCGCCGAATTACGCCATGGGATGTACACCGAGCCGCTCAGTGAATCCTGCCGGCGCATCCTCGAACGCGGCGAGCACGCTCTCGTCGGCGTCAGTGCGGGAAACAGCTATTTCGACCAGGAGCGCCTGACCGCACTGCTGGAATGGGCCCGCCGCACTTTCGCCGAAGTGGACGTGGTGTACGTAGACACGCACATCGACACCATGCTCGTCGCCGACGGCCGCACCCCCGAATACGCGGCGCGCTCGGCCCGTAGCACCGTCAAGGACGTCCGCCGCAGGATCCGCAGAGCGGTGGAGCGGGTCGACCCGGACGGCCTGCGGATCCGGGTGCGCGCGCTGAGCGAACTGCAGGACACCCCGGAGTACCGGGAAGTGCGGCGCCGGACGGACCGTGCCCTGCTGGAGGATGCCGGATTCGCCGCCACCTGCGAGGAGATGGTGGGCCAGGTGCTGGAGCACCGCACGGGCCGGGGAGCCGGCGCCACCACGGCGCACTGGGAGGCCGGCATGGGCTACGTCCGGGCCGAGGCGCCGCTCTTCGTCGACGCGCCCACCGTTTTCAACGTGCCCTCATCCATGGTCTGTTACCACATGAACACCCCGATCAGCACCCATCTCGTGCAGCCGGACTCGACGTTCCGCGTCGCACCGGGCCACGGCCACATGATCGTGAAGCCGTCTACTCCGGACAGCTGACCAGCGCCGTCAGGCGCTCCAGCCGGGTACGCAGGGAGCGCTGCTCGGAGGCGAGCAGCCGGATGATCCCGTGCAGCCGTTCGATCTCGTCGGGGCGGCCGGAGTCCGGCCCCGGACGGCGGGCCCGCACCACCACCGGGGCCGGCCGGCCGCGCAGCGCGAGGGCCAGCTGCTCCTGGAACCGGGACCGCCCCGGGTGCGCCGCCACCGCCGCCCGCAGCTCGCCGAGCACGTCCTCGTGGCGCCCGGTGCGCAGGGCGGTGTCGAAGAGCGTCTCCAGCGCGTCCTGCCGGATCCGCTCGTACCCGGCCGCGAGCCCGGCGCAGATCGGACCCCTGGCAATGCCTTCGAGCACCTCGCCCCGCCACAGCGCGAGCGCCTGCCGCAACGCCTCGTACGCGGCCTGCGGTTCCTGCTCGGCCAGCCCCCGCGCCGCGGCCACGGCCAGCCGGAACCGGCCGGCGTCGGTATCGCGCTCCCCGGCCGCGAGCTCGTACCCGGTGCTGTGCCGGACCAGGCGGGGCGCGTTGGCGCGCTCGGGCTCCGCCAGCGCCAGCCGTCCCCGCAGCCGGGACACGTGGGCCTGCAGGGCGTTGGCCGCCTTGGCGGGCGGGCGCTCGCCCCACAGCTCACGCGTCAGCCGCCCGGTCGGCACCACCACGCCCGGCCGCGCCAGCAGCGCACCGAGCAGGGCGCCCTGCATCGGGCCGGCCAGGCGCACCCGACGCCGCTGCCGCTCGTCGTGCACCTCGGGCACGCCCAGGATCCTGATGAGCATCCGTTCCCCCTTCGTCGCTCTCGTGCTCCGAGAGGACCACGGGCGGGGTGGCGGGGGCGTGAGTGAGCGGTACTCAACCGGGCCGGGGCGCCCGGGGGCGCCACACCGGCCGGACCGCCCCGGCCCGGTGCTGTCCGGGTACCGGAATTGAGTACCGACCACTCAGGCGCCGGACCGCGACCGCGTGGTCCGGTGGTCGCGGTCGTTCCGGCCGGTCCGGTCGCAGACGGAGAAACGGGAAGAGGAGCAGATGAGTCGGTGGGACGCGGACGTGGCCGTGATCGGACTGGGGGCGTGGGGGTCCGCCGCCCTGTGGCAGCTGGCATCCCGCGGCGTCGACACGATCGGCTTCGAGAGCCGCCGGCCCGGGCACGCACTGAGTTCTTCGTACGGCGGCTCGCGGATGTTCCGCACCACGTGCCTGGAGCACCCGGGGCTGGTACCGCTCGCGAGGCGGTCGGGCGAGCTGTGGCAGCGGCTGGAGGAGGAGGCCGGCCGGCGGCTGTTCTTCCCCCACGGGGGCCTGCTGATCGGGCCCGAGGAGGGCGTCGTCGTCGGCGGGACGCTGCGCGCGGCCCGGACGCACGGCATCGAGGTGCGCACCATGGGAGCGGCCGAGCTGCGCGAGCGGTTCCCGCGCCACACCGGCGTACCCGGGCACCACCTCGCCGTGTGGGAGCCGTCCGCCGGCCTGCTGCGGGCGGAGGACTCCGTACGGGCCGCGACCGGACTCGCCCGCGCCGCCGGCGCCCGCGTGCGCACCGACACCCGCGTCAGCGCGGTCGAAGCGGTGCCCGGCGGCGTCCTGCTGCGGACCGCCGAGGGCGGGACCCGGGTGCGCCGCGTGGTGGTCACGGCCGGGTCGTGGCTGCCCGCCCTGGTGCCGGGACTGCCGCTGCGGACCCTGAGGATGCCCCTGACCTGGTTCCGGCCGGCGGCCGACGACGGGAGCTTCGACCTGGAGCGCTTCCCCGTCTTCATGCGGGAGACCGAGGAGGGTCCCGTCCTGTGGGGCAACGGCCGGGAGGGCGGGTACGAGGTCAAGCTCGGCCTGGAGGGGTACGGGCCCGGGGCCCGTGCCCTCGACCCGGAGGACGACGGCGAGCGGTCGGTCCGGCCCGAGGACTGGACCGACGTGGCCCGGATGCTCCCGGGCCGGCTGCCGGGCCTGGAGGACCTGCCGGCCCAGGTGGCCGTATCGCTGTTCACCCGCACGCCGGACGGCCAGTTCGTGCTCGGCCCGCTGGACGACGACGGACGGATCGTGGTCGCCGGCGGGTGCAACGCCCACGGCTTCAAACACGCCACCGGGATCGGTGAGGCCCTGGCCGACCTGGCCACCGGCCGCACCTCCGAGATCACCCTCGGCTTCCTTTCCCCCGGCCGGTTCGGCCGGACCGCCGCGACCGCCTCCCCGATGGAGCGTGCACTGTGAGGACACCGGTCCAGGACGCCACCACCCTGACCGACCCGGGGCGGTTCCGCGACGCCATGGCGCTGCTGCCGGCCGCCCTCACGGTGGTCACCACCGTCGACGGCCTCGGCCGCCGCTGGGGGTTCACCGCCAGCTCCGTCACCTCCGTCTCGCTCGGCCCGCCGCTGCTGATGGTCGGCGTCGGCCGGACCTCGAGCTGCCACGAGGCGCTCGTGAACGCACCGGAGTTCGTCGTCAACGTACTCGGCGGGCAACACCGCGACCTGGCCGCGAAGTTCGCCGCCCACGGCGTCGACCGCTTCGCCGGCGAGGAGTTCGCCCACTGGCCGGGGACCGGCCTGCCCGTGCTGCCCGACGCGCACGCCGCCTACCGCTGCCTGCGCCACGAGGTCGTACCCGCCGGCGACCACGACCTGCTGCTCGGGGCGCTCGCCGGGGTCCGGGCCGGGCACCCCGGCAGTCCGCTGCTCTGGTACCGGCGGACCTTCCACACCCTGCCGTGAGCCCGCCGGGCGCGGTCACCGTATCCCCGCTCCAGCTGCCCCAGGAGGCACAGTGTCACCCGTAGAGCGATCCGTGCTGGACCTGCCCTTCGATGTGGCCCCGGATCCCGACGAGTTCGTCCGCGCGGCCATGGAATGGCACTTCGACCCGCGGACCGGGTCGCCCTACTGGCTGCGCCGGGCCGCCTCGCTCGACTTCGACCCGCGCCGCGACGTCAAGACCCACGCCGACCTCCGGCTCTTCCCCAACGTGGTGAACGAGCTGCGCGAGGTCCCCGTGACCGACCTGCTGCCGCGGGGCTACGGCGGTGCGGCGGACATCGTCGGCACCTTCGAGAGCGGCGGCACGACCGGCGCGCCCAAGCGCGTGATCTGCCTGCGGGACTGGATGGACCGCATGCTCGCCTGGAGCACCGCCAACCTCGACCTGCACGGCTTCCCGCGCGGGGCCCAGTGGCTCGGGGTCACCCCCTCCGGGCCGCACATCGTCGGGCGGATCTTCCAGGAGTCGGCCACGACGCACGGCAGCCTGGGCTTCCACGTCGACCTCGACCCGCGCTGGGTGAAGAAGCTGATCGCCGCCGGGCGCCAGGACCTGGCCGACGACTACGCCGAACACGTCGTCGACCAGGCCGCGTTCATCCTGCGCACCCAGGACATCGGAGTCATGACCATCACCCCGCCGCTGCTGGAGCGGCTCGCGCGCCGCGACGAACTCGTCGACCTCGTCAACGAGAAGGTGAAGGCGATCCGCTGGGGCGGCACCCAGATGGACGCCGACACCCGCCACCTGTACCGCACCGAGGTCTTCCCCGGGGTGAGGCTCTACGGCCACTACGGCAGCACCATGATCCTGGGCATCGCCGGGCAGCGGTTCGACGAGGACGACGCGGACGCGTGCGTCTTCGACACCCTCTCGCCGTACGTGACCTTCCGCGTCGTCGACCCGGCCACGGGCGACCCGGTGCCGCACGGAGCCCGCGGGCAGGTCGTGATGAACCACGTCAGCAAGGGGCTGCTGCTGCCCAACAACCTCGAACGCGATCTCGCGACCCGCGTCGAGGCGCCGGCGGGACACGCCGGCGACTCGGTCCAGGACATCGCGCCGGTGACCCGCTTCGACGACGAGGCCGTCATCGAGGGGGTCTACTGATGACGCGGCCGCCCCTCACACCCCCCACCGCACCCGTTGCCGGGCCGGCGCCCGCCGCGCACGACAGCGCGGCCACGGCCGGACCCGGGCCGCTCGTACTGGACGTGCTCGGGCCCACCGGGGCGTACCGGGCCCGCAACCGCCAGGTCGTACCCGATCTCACCGGCGTCCCGGCCGTCGAACTCGGCCTCGCGCCCCGGCTGTTCGTCAGCCGGGCCATGAGCGCCCTGCGCACCGCCACCCCGCTGCCGCTGGACGACCGGGTGGCGGCCATCGCCCGCGCCGGCGAGCTGTTCGCCACAGCGGAACTCGGCGGACTCACCCCGGCCGCCTACGAGCACGCCGTCAGCCGTGTCGCCGGCATCCCGCTCCCCGTGGTCCGCACGGCCACCCGGACCCTGGCCCGCCGTACCGCCGACCTCTACCGCGGGCTCCGCTTCGCCCGCCCCGCCGGCGCCGTCGGCGACTGGCGCGACCCCCTCACCCGTACCGGACGGGCGGTGTGGGCCCGGCGCGGCGAGGTCCTCGCCGTCCACGCCGCCGGCAACCACCCCGGCACGCACAGCCTGTGGCCCGAGGCGCTGGCCCTGGGCTACCGGGTGGCGGTACGCCCCTCCCGCCGCGAACCCCTCACCCCGCACCGGCTCGTCACGGCCCTGCGCGCCGCG
Organism: Streptomyces sp. NPDC048255; assembly: GCF_040652415.1. Lineage (NCBI taxonomy): Bacteria > Bacillati > Actinomycetota > Actinomycetes > Kitasatosporales > Streptomycetaceae > Streptomyces > Streptomyces sp. NPDC048255. The sequence goes on along the minus strand of NZ_JBEZMA010000021.1, from coordinate 9,509 downwards.
GGCTTCCCCGACGACCACGTGGTCCTGCTGCCTGCCGAGCACGAGGCGGCCGGGGCCATGCTGCGCGACGCCGACCTCGCGTACGGCAGTGACGAGGTCATCCGGGAGTTCGCGGACGACCGGAGCGTGCTGCCGCTGACCCCCGGACGCAGCAAGGTCCTCCTGACCGCCGACAGCGACTGGCGGCGCCATCTCGACACCGTAGTCGACTCGATCGCGCACCACGGCGGCACCGGCTGCGTCAACGCGACCGCGGTGTTCGTCGAGGGCGACCCGGCGCCCGTGGCACGGGCCCTCGCCGAGCGCCTCGCCACGCTGCCGAGCCTGCCGCCGCAGGACGAGAAGGCCGTGCTGCCCGTGCAGAGCGCGGCCTCCGCCAGGATGCTGGAGAAGTACGTCCTCGGACGGGCCGAGGGCGCCAGGACCTGGCTCGGCGGGGACGGCATCGTCGACGAACTCGGCGACGGCAGCGCCGTACTGCGACCCGCCGTCTTCCAGCTCGACCGGCCGGACGACCCGGCCGCCGGCACCGAAGTGCCCTTCCCCTGCGTCTGGGTGTGCCCCTGGAACCGCGAGGCGTGGACCGCGCCGCTGCGCGACACCCTGGTCCTCGGCGCCTACACGGCCGACGAGCGGCTCATCGACGCCCTCCTGCACGAGCCGAGCATCAGCAACCTCCACATCGGCGACCACCCCACCCACTGGACCGACACCGGTATGCCCCACGACGGCTATCTGGCCGATTTCCTGATGCGCAGCAAGACGGTGCTGCGCGGCTGAAAGACGTTCACTCCGCAAGGCGTCGGCGACCCGTTTCCCGCGACGGGCCGCCGGCGCCTTCGCGCATGCCCGTGCCCGCAATTCCCATAACGAATTCTTCTGACCCCGAGGGAATGCAGCTATTGGACATCCGGGTCCGGCACTTGGACGATCAAATGGCCGACCGCCCTGTAATTCCCGCGAATGACGCATTGGAGTGGCCCCCGTGACATCCCAGTCGCCCCCACCGGAACAGCGGACCGAGCAGGTCGTCGCCGACATCTGGAGCGAGGTGCTCGAACTGCCGCACGTGGGTCCGCAGGACAACTTCTTCGACCTGGGCGGGCATTCCCTCCTGCTGGCCATGGTCCGTGAGGGCATCGCCCGGCGGCTGGGCAGGGACGTGCCGCTGGTGGAGCTGTTCGCCCACCCCACCGTCAGCGCGCTCGCCCGCTACCTCGACGACGGCGGCCGGTCCCCGGCGGCCAGGCCCCGCGCCGTCGACCGCGCCCGGCTCGGCAGCCGGCGCGCCGCCCTGAGGGGAGGCACCGGTGACTGACGCCGACCGGATCCCGGACGACAGCGGCCACGTGGCAGGCCCGTTCCCGGACGACAGCGGCCACGTGGCAGGCCCGTTCCCGGACGACGGCGGCCACGTGGCCGTCATCGGCATGGCGGGCCGCTTTCCCGGCGCGCGGGACACCGACGAGTTCTGGCAGAACCTCGCCGGGGGACTCGACACCATCACCCGGGACGAGGCCCGGCCGCTCCGTACCGCCGCCGGTGACGGCGCCGGTACGGCGGGCGGCCCGCTCCACGTACCGGCCCGCGGCCTGCTGGAGCACGCCGAACGGTTCGACGCGGGCTACTTCGGCTACTCCGACGACGAGGCCCTCCTCCTCGACCCGCAGGCCCGGGTGTTCCTCGAATGCGCCGTCGCTGCCCTCGAACACGCGGGGCAGGATCCCGACCGCTGCCCGGGGCCCGTGGGCGTGTACGGCGGATCGACCGAGACCGCCCACCTCCGGACGGTGCTGACCCACCGGGAGCGCTTCGCCCACCTGACCGACGACGACCTGCTGCTCGGCGCGGCACCGGAGTTCCTGGCCTCGCGCACCGCCGAGCGGCTGGGCCTGCGCGGACCCGCGACGACCGTCCAGTCCGCCTGCGCCACCGCTCTCGTCGCCGTCCACCTCGCCGTCCAGGGGCTGCTGAGCGGCGACTGCGACCTCGCCCTCGCAGGGGGCGTCGCCGTGCACGTCCCGCCGAAGGCGTCCGGATACAGCGAGGACGGCATCCTCTCCGCCGACGGCCTCACCCGTACCTTCGATGCCCGCGGCGACGGGACCGTGGCGAGCAACGGCGTAGGGATCGTGGTCCTCAAGCGCCTGCGCCACGCGCGCGCCGACGGCGACAGGATCCTCGCCGTGATCCGCGGCTCCGCCGTCACCAACGACGGCTCCGCGCGCATCGGCTTCACCGCGCCCAGCGTCGAGGGGCAGTCGGCCGCGGTCCGGGCGGCCCAGCTCACCGCCGGGGTGGACGCCGGGACCATCACCTACGTGGAGGCGCACGGCACGGCGACCCCGCTCGGCGACCCCATCGAAGTCACCGCACTGACCCGGGCGTTCCAGGAGGACACCGCCGAGCGGGGCTACTGCGCCATCGGATCGGTCAAGAGCAACATCGGCCACACCGACGCCGCCGCGGGTGCCGCCGGGCTCATCAAGACGATCCTCGCGCTGGAACACGCCGCGATACCGCCCACCCTCCACTTCCAGGAACCCAATCCGCAGATCGACTTCGCGTCCGGACCGTTCCGGGTGGCCACCCGCCATGAGCCGTGGCAGCCCCGGGGCGGCGTCCGCCGCGCCGGAGTCAGCGCGTTCGGCGTCGGCGGGGCCAACTCCCACGTCGTCCTGGAGGAGGCGCCCGCCCCACCGCCCACCGGCCCGGCCCGGCCCGTGCAGCTCCTCGTCCTCTCCGCCCGGACCCCGGCCGCCCTGGGCGCCGCGGCCGGCCGGCTCGCCGCGCACCTGAGGACCGCGCCCGAGGCGGTCCTGGCCGACGTCGCCTGGACCCTGCAGACCGGCCGCCGTGAGCACCCCTGCCGCGGCTACGTCGTCGCACGGGGGGCCGCGGAGGCGGCCGCCGCACTCGACACCCTGGCCGCCGGGGCCGCCCGCACCGGGCCCACCGTGGGGGTGCCGGGCAACCGCCCGGTGGTCCTGGTGTTCCCCGGCGCCGGCGGGCTCCCGGGCCCCGGCCGGCACCCGCTCGCCGAGCCGGAGTACGAGCGCGCCTTCGCCGCCTGCCTCGACGCCCTCGACCCCGATCTGGCGGCGGTCGTCCGCGGCGCCGGCCTGTCCGGGGATGTCCCGGACGAGCGCGACGGCTCCCCGGACCCGGCCGTCCGCGCCGTCCGCGCCTTCGCCCGGGAGTACGCCCTGGCCCGGCTGTGGATCCGGTGGGGAGTACGGCCGGCGGGCGTCGCCGGGACCGGGGGAGGGGCTCTCGTCGCGGCCGCCGTGGCGGAGGTCCTCGACCTGCCCGGCGCACTGCGCCTGGCGGCCGCCCGGGCCCGCGCCACGGGGTCCGCGCGCCAGGACGCGCTGCTCGCCCTCGCCCGTACGAGCGGCCCCCGGCCGCCCCGCATCCCGCTGTACTCCAGCCGGGACGGGCGATGGCACGACGCTTCCGGCCCGGCGCCCGGCGCCGCCTGGTGGGCGCGTGAGTGGGCGGGTGACGGCCCGTGCGATCCGCAGGCCGCCGGTCTCACCACCGTGCCGGCCCCCTCCGGCAGGGCCGCCCCCGTCCTGCTGCGACCGGGACCCGGACCGGCCGCGGCCCCCGGCGGCCGGGAGGAACTGCTGCTCGCGCCGCTGGCCGGGCCGGAGTACGAGAGCGACGCGGCGGCCTCGGTACTCGACGCGCTCGGCAGGCTGTGGGCCGCCGGAGTCCCCGTCGACTGGAGCGGCGCGCACGACGGCGCCCGCCGCGCCAGAGTCCCGCTGCCCGGCTACCCCTTCGAACGCCGCCCGTACGTGCTGCTGCCCCCGCAGGACCGGCCGGAAGCAGAGTCCGCCACCGGCCCGCACCCCGGCCAGGACCTGCCCGCCCCCGGGCCCGCCGCTGCCGCCGCCGGCCGGGAGGGGAACGACGACAGCACCGAGGGGGGCACCCTCGCCCTCGTCCTGGAACTGTTCCGCCAGGTCCTGGGCATGGCGGAGGTCGACCCCGAGGACAGCTTCTTCGACCTCGGCGGCGACTCGCTGATCGCCTCCCGAGTGCTGGCCGAGATCCGTGAACGGCTGCCCGTCGAGCTCACCGCGAAAGCGCTCTTCGCCGCCCCCACCGCCGTCGAGTTCGCGGAGTTCCTCGACGAGAAGCTGGCCGGCGAGGACGTACGGACCCACGAGAGGCAGGCGTGAACATGGCGCACCCCACCGCGGCGGCGGCCCGGTCCGCCGGGCCCACCGCGACCCGCTGGCTCGCCTGCCGGGACCGCAAACCCGGCGCCACGGCCCAGCTGTACTGCTTCGCCCACGCCGGCGGCTCCGCGGGCGAGTTCCTGCGCTGGTCCGACGACCTGCCGGGGGTCCGGGTCCTGGGCCTGAAGCTGCCCGGCAGAGCCCCGCGCCAGCAGGAGCCGCCGTTCACCCGCATGCCGGACCTGGTCGACGCCCTCGTGGAGCAGGTCGGCTTCGGGCCCGGACCGTTCGCCTTCTTCGGACACAGCCTCGGCGGCCTGGTCGCCCACGAGGTCGCCCGCAGGCTGCGCGACGCCGGCCGGCCGGGACCGCGGCGGCTCTTCGTCTCCTCGGTCCAGCCCCCGCCGTTCACCACCCGTCAGCCGGTGCACCGGCTGCCCCCGGCCGAACTGCTCACCGAGATCGAGCGGCGCTGGGGTGCGCTGCCCGCCGTCGTCCACGAGGACGACGAGCTGCGCGACGTCGTCCTCGGCTACTTCAGGGCCGACATGGAGATCGCCGAGACCTACGCGTTCGACCCTGGGACCCCGCTCACCGTCCCGGTCACCGCGTTCGCCGGGGACCAGGAGGACGGCGACCTGACCGGCTGGGGCGCCCACACCACGGGCCCCTTCCGCCACCACACCCTGCGCGGCGGCCACTTCTACTTCCGCGACCCCGAGCAGCGGCGAGAGCTGCTGCGCCACGTCCACCGGGCGCTCAGCGCCGAGCACTGACGCGACAGAGGAGGCGCACCATGCGCTATACGACCTTCGGACGCAACAACGGCCTGCGGGTCTCGGAACTCGCCCTGGGAACCGCCAACTTCGGTGCCTCCTGGGGCGGCGGGGCCACCCGGGAGGAGGCCCGGAAGATGTTCGAGCGCTTCGCCGACGCCGGCGGAACGTTCATCGACACCGCCGACAGCTACCAGCTCGGCCAGTCGGAACAGTTCCTCGGCGAGCTCATCGGCAGCGAGCGGGATCACTTCGTCCTGGCCACCAAGTTCTCGCTGGGCAACGCACGCCCCCACGTCTCCACCACCGGCAACAGCCGCAAGAACATCATCCGGTCGGTCGACGCGAGCCTGAAGCGCCTGGGCACCGACCACATCGACCTCTACTGGGCCCATCTGCCCGACACCGTCACCCCCGTAGAGGAGATCCTGACCACCCTCGACCAGCTGGTCCGCTCCGGAAAGATCGGCTACACCGGGCTGTCCAACTTCCCCGCCTGGCAGGTCTCCCGGGCCGTGACACTGGCCGAACTGCGGGGCTGGACCCCGCTGGTGGGCGTCCAGTTCGAGTACAGCCTCGCCGAGCGCAGCGCCGACCGGGAACTGCTGCCCATGGCCGAGGCGCTCGGCCTCGGCACCGCCCTCTGGGCGCCGCTCGGAGGCGGGCTGCTGACCGGCAAGTACCGCGACAGCCGGCGCGGCAGGCTCAGCGACTGGGAGGGCCGCGGCATCCGTACGGAGGACAGCGCGCAGCGCACCGCCGTACTCGACACCGTGCTCGACGTCGCCCGGGAGAGCGGGCACCAGCCCGCCCAGGTGGCCGTGGCCTGGCTGCGCGCCCGGGCCGCGGCGGCGGCCACGGCCCTCGTGCCCGTCATCGGCCCGCGCAGCGCCGGCCAGCTGGAGGGTTACCTGTCCGCGCTGGACGTGACCCTCGACGAGGCGTCCCTGCGGCGGCTCGACGAGGTCAGCGCCGTACGGCCGGGCACGCCCCACGAGCTGGTGGCGAACACGCTCGACGTGGTCCTCGGCGGAGGAGCCGGGCGTGTCGTACGGCCGGCCGTACCGGTGGCGTGAGCGAACGAAGGAGGAGGAACGACGACATGAACGCGACCGACCCGGCCGACGCCCAGGCCGACGCCCCCGCACCCGGCCAGGCACATGCCCAGGAATCCGACCCGGCACCTGCCCCGGCACCCGAACCGTCGTCCGGGCAGGCCCCCGACCCGGCCGACGACGGATCCGCCGTCGCCGTCATCGGCATGGCGGCCCGGTTCCCCGAGGCGGACGGCATCGCCGCCTACCGGGACCGGTGGGCGCACGGCGCCCGCCCCGGACCCCTGCTGGAGGACGCGGACGCCTTCGACCACGCGTTCTTCGGCCTCTCGCCCGGCGAGGCCCTCATCACCGACCCGCAGCAGCGCGTCCTGCTCGAATGCGCCCAGCACGCGCTGGAGGACGCCGCCTGCGATCCCGCCCGCGAGGAAGGGGTCATCGGCGTCTACGCGGGCTGCGGCAGCACCCCGTACGCCGCGCGGCTGCGCCGCGAGCCGCACCGGCTGCCCTTCGCGGACGACTGGCAGATCAGGATCGCCACCGGCGCGGACTTCCTCGCCGCCCGCCCCGCGTACAAGCTGGGGCTGGCCGGGCCCGCGGTGACGGTGCAGGGCGGGGCCGCCACCATGCTCCTGGCCGTCCACACCGCGGTGCAGGGGCTCCTCGCCGGCGACTGCGACCTCGCGCTGGCGGGTGCGGTCACCGTCCGCCCCGCCGGCCCGGACGGCGAGGGGTCGGTGGGCGGCTGCGGGATCGTCGTCCTCAAGCCGCTGCGCGAGGCGCGCGAGGCGGGCGACCGCATCCACGCCGTGGTCCGCGGCACGGCCGTGGCCAACGGGGACGACGCCGGCGGCGTCGCGCGGCAGGCCCGCGCGGTGGCCGGGGTCGCGGCCGAGGCGGTGGTCCCGTTCCGGGCGGACCGCTCGCGGGCGCCCGGGACCGCCGTCACCGACACCGTGCCCGGCGTCGCGGCCTTCCTCGACGCCGTGCTCGCCGTCTCGCCGGAGGCGCCCGGCGGCCCGGGCCTGACCGGCGTCGAAGCCGCGGGCCCGCACGGCCTGCACGCGCACGCCGTCGTGGCCCGGCCGCCGCGCGCGGACCGCACGGACGCCGGGCCCGAAGAGGACGGGGGCTGGCAGCTGCTGCCCCTGTCGGCGCGCGACGGGGACGCCCTCGACGAACTGACCGCACGGCTCGGAGCGCACCTGGCCGGCCGGCCGGGGGAGCCGGTGGCGGACGTGGCGTGGACGCTCCAGACCGGGCGCACCGCACGCCCCGCGCGCAGGTTCGTCGTCGCTCCCGGTACGGCCGCTGCCGCGGCGGCGCTGAACAGCGGCAAGCGCCGGCTGACCCCGTCCGGTACGGCCCCGGGGACCGCGCGCCCCGTCGTCTTCACCTTCCCCGGCCAGGGCGGCCAGCACGTGGGCATGGCCCGCATGCTCTACCGCGCCGACCCCGGCTTCCGGGCCGACGTCGACACCTGCTCCGAACTGGCCCGGCCCGCGCTCGGACTCGACCTGCGCTCCCTGATCGACCCGCGCGACGCGGCCGAGGAGGAGCGGGCGCGCCACGCGCTGTCGACCATCGAGGTCGGCCAGCCGGCGGTCTTCGTGGTCGAGTACGCGCTGGCCCGGGCCCTGGGACGGTGGGGAGTACGCCCGGCCGCGGTCGTCGGGCACAGTCTCGGGGCGTACGCCGCCGCGTGCCTGGCCGGGGTGTTCTCCCTGCCCGACGCGCTCGACCTGGTCGTGACCCGGGGCAGACTCCTCCAGAGCCTGCCGCCGGGGTCGATGGCCGCCGTCGGGCTGCCCGAGTCCGAGGTCCTCCCGCTGCTCCCCGACGGGCTGGGCATCGGAGCCGTCAACGGGCCCGGACAGGTCGCGGTATCGGGGCCGGCCGGCCTGGTGCAGCGCTTCGTGCGGGAATTCCCGCGCCCGGACGTCGAGGTCAAACTGCTGAAGATCGCCACGGCGGGGCACTCGGCCCTCGTCGAGCCGATCCTCGACGAGTTCGAGGCGTACGTGGCCGCACTGCGCCCGGCCAGGCCCGTGGTGCCCGTCGTCTCGGACACCACCGGAGGCTGGGCCGACCCCGGAGACATCGCCACTCCCGGCTACTGGCGCCGGCACCTGCGCCACGCCGTACGGTTCGGCGACGCGCTGTCCACGCTCGCGCGGGAGCCCGCGGGCACCCTCCTGGAGGTCGGGCCGGGCCTGACGCTGACGTCTGGCCCGCCGCCATCCGGCGCTCGCCGGCCCGGACCGCCTCATGCTCCACACCCTGCCGCACCCCGCCGACGAGACCCCGGAGCTGAGCATCCTGCTGACGGCCCTCGGCCGGCTCTGGCTCGCGGGTACGGAGCTGGACTGGGCGGCCCTGCATCCGGGCGGCCGCCGCCGGGTCCGGCTGCCAGGACACCCCTTCCGCCGGACCAGGTTCACCCTGGACTCCGTGGCGGCGCGCTGACCGGCCCTTCAGCTTCCGGCCGGCTCCCCGAGCTCCCGGCGGGCGTGCGTGAGGAAGGCGCGCGCCGCCGGGCTGACCGGGCCCTCCGCGCGCCACGCCAGCGCCAGCCGCCCGCGCAGGTGCGCACTGTCGATCCGTACGGTGCGCAGCTGCCGGGCGTGCGCGCGGGCGAAGGGCTGGGGAAGGATGGCGAGCCCCAGCCCCCGGGCGGCCAGCTGCGCGAGCACCAGCGGATCGCTGGCCTCGAAGGCGATGCGCGGGGTGGCGGCCACGGCGGACCAGGCCGCCTCGACGGACGTCCGCAGCCCGGTGCCGGGCGGCAGGCAGATCAGGGTGTGATCACGTATCTCCTCGACGGACACCCGCTCGCGGTGGGCCAGGGGATGGCCGGCGCTGACCGCTCCGACGAGCAGTTCGTCGGCGATGACCTGGACGTCCAGGCCGGGCGGCGGATCGGTGGCCATGCCGATCACCGCGACGTCGATCCGCCCCGTACGGACGCCCTCGGCGAGGTGGTCCGAATTCCCCTCCGACAGGGCCATGTCGATGGACGGGTGCAATGCGTGGAAATCGGCCAGCAGTTTCGGCAACGACAGATGGGAGGAGGAGGCGACCGTCCCGATGGATACCTGACCCCGCAGGAGCCCGGTGACCTCGTCCACGGCGAGGCGGGCGCCGGCCACGGCGGCCAGTGCGGCCCGGGCGTACGGCAGCACGGCGACGCCCGCATCGGTCAACTGCACCTGACGGCCACTGCGGTCGAGCAGTTCCTGTCCCAACTCGCGCTCCAGCCGGCGTATTTGAGCGCTCACTCCCGGCTGCGCCACGTGTACGCGCGCGGCGCCCCTGGTGAAGCTCGCCTCCTCGGCAACGGCGACGAAGTATTCCAACTGGCGCAGTTCCATGAGCGCCGAGTCTAAAGGGTGGCTTATGAGTGAGTTCTCTTCGCTGGTGTCGCGGGTCGAGGGTGAGGTGTTCCTGCCCGGGCAGGAGGGTTTCGACGAGGAGCGGACGGGTTTCCA
>NZ_JBEZMA010000020.1:87628-123013 GCF_040652415.1 Streptomyces sp. NPDC048255 | reverse complement strand
GTGGCCACTGCTCATCAACCGCCGGCGGGGCTGGATGTGGCCCCCGCGCCTCAAACGCCGGCGGGGCTGGATGTGGACCCTGCGCCTCAAACGCCGGCGGGGCTGGATGTGGACCCCGCGCCTCAAGCACCGGCGGGGCTGGATCTGCCCTGCCCGGCGGTTACCGGGAGGCCTGCCGATTTCCAGGCCTGGAAGCCGCCCGTCAGGTCCGTCGCGCGGTGGAGGCCCAGGGCGTGGAGGGAGGCCGCGGCCAGGCTGGAGGCGTAACCCTCGTTGCAGATCACCACCACCCGCAGGTCGTGGCTCGTGGCCTCGGCGGCGCGGTGGCTGCCCTGGGGGTCCAGGCGCCACTCCAGCTCGTTGCGCTCGACCACCAGCGCACCCGGGATCAGGCCGTCGCGTTCCCGCAGGGCCTGGTAGCGGATGTCCACCAGCAGGGCCCCGGCCCGGGAGGCCTCGTAGGCCTCCTGGGGAGTGACGCGGGCGTAGCCCGTGCGGACCCGCTCCAGCAGCTCGTCGATGCCGGTCGGGGCGCTCACTGCCAGTCCGCCGGACGCTCGACGTGCTCCAGGGTCAGCAGTGGGCCGGTGCGGCTGTAGCGGCGGATCAGCGGGAGCGGCGGGTAGTACGCGTGCACCGAGATCGCGTGCTCGGCCGGGGACTCGTTGAGGACCTCGTGCACGTGGTGCTCGCCGAAGGCCCGTCCGGAGCCCGCGCCCAGGCTGCGGCTGCGGTCCACGTCGGGGGCGAGCCGCAACGACTGCCAGCCCTCCGAGGGCAGCCGTACGGCCAGCGAGTGCTCGGTGAGGCGGCCCCGGGCGGTGGCGAACGCACCCCGGGACTCGGCGTGGTCGTGCCAGCCGGTGCCGGTGCCCGGAGGCCAGCCGATCAGCCAGGCCTCACTGCCGGCCGGGCCGTCGAGCCGGATCCAGGTGCGGCCCTGCGGGTCGAGCGGCAGCGAGCCGACGACCTCGGCATCGGCAGCGGTGCGCAGGGCGAAGTCGAGGAGCGCGGTGGCCGAGGGCCCTCCGGCCGAGTCGGACTCGACGGACTCGGCGGAGTCGGCGGATACGGGGGAGTCGACGGACGCGGGGGTGTACGCGGGTGCAGACATGGAGCAGGACCGTTCCTGGGGTTCGCGGGAGCGCGCGCGGGCCGGTGACGGCGCGGGGCGCGCGGGGAAAAAGGCGAATCAGCAGGAAGGGCGACACACGCAGCCCGCGTAGCGGAGCAGGTCCATATGGACCCTCCGCCACAGGCGTACGTCGTTGCCGGTCATGCCCGCGAGTGAACCACGGGGCGGCGGGACGGTCAATCGGCCACGGCAGTAGGTGTCGTGGAGGGCGTGGGGAGCGGCTCCGGAGCGCCCGCGCGGACCGCGTCCGCCGCCTCGTACAGCTCCGCCGGGCGGACCCCGGCGAAGGTCGCCGCGAGGTGCCCGTCCGGCCGGACCAGGAGCACCGTGTGCGCCGGGGCGCCCGGGTAGGCGTCCGCGACCAGCAGGTCGGTGCGGACCGGGAGGGCGCTCACCGCCGCCGCCAGGCGGGGCATCAGCCCGGCGCCCAGCCAGTGGCGCCGGTCCCAGACCCCGGTGCCCGGGGCGACCAGGAGCACCAGCAGCCGGCCCCGCCCCAGCAGGTCGCGCAGCGGAACGGTGGACCCGTCGGGCGCCGTCACCGGGACGTTCGCCACCGGACCGCCCGGTTCGGTGGCCGTCGGGACCTCGCGTACGGCCACCGGCGGTGCGTACGTCGGCGCCGCGCCCAGCGGCCCCCATCCCAGGTGGCCGTCGGTGAGGAGGGCTTCGGCGGAACGCGAGGCCCCGGGGAGGTAGGTGCGCAGGCCGCCCCCGGCGCGCAGGACCGGCATCGCCTGGTCGGCCGCGCGCAGCCGGGACGCGACCGCCGTGCGCCGCTCGGCCTCGTAGCTGTCGAGCAGGGCCTCGGAGGCTCCGTGATGCCAGGCCAGGGCCAGCTTCCAGGCCAGGTTCTCGGCGTCGCGCAGCCCCTCCTCGACGCCCTGGGTCCCGAGCGCGCCCAGCAGGTGCGCGGCGTCCCCGGCGAGGAAGGCGCGGCCGTCGCGCCAGCGCCGGGCCAGGCGGTGGTGGAGGGTGTGGACCCCGGTGTCGAGGAGGTCGTAGCGCGGGGTCGTGCCCCCGCACCAGGCCGCGAGGGTGTCCCGGATGAGGGTCACCAGGGTGTCGGGGGTGACCAGCTCCCCGCGGGCGGGGAGCAGCCAGTCCAGCCGCCACACCCCGTCGGGCAGCGGGCGCGCGGTGACCTCGGCGAGCCGGTCGTTGTGGCCGCGGTGCAGCAAGGCCTCGCCGGGCCAGGGGAGTTCGGTGCGCAGGGCGGCCACGGCGTGGCGCTCCACGGCGGTGCGGCCCGGGAAGCGGATGCCGAGCAGCTTGCGCACGGTGGAGCGGGCGCCGTCGCAGCCGACCAGGTGGCTCCCGCGCCACCAGGTGGTCTCGGCGCCCCGGGTGTGGGCGGTGACTCCGTGGCCGTCCTGCTCCACGGAGTCGAGCCGGCTGTCGGTGATCAGCTGGACCAGCGGGTGCGCCGCGGCGGCGTCGCGCAGCCCGCGCGTCAGTGCGTGCTGCGGCAGGTGCAGCGGCGCGGGGCCGTCGTCGAAGGTGCTCCGCTGTGCGGACTGGCGGCGCCGCATGGTGCGCCAGGCGGCGAAGTACGCACCTTCGTCGCGCAGGGTGGCGCAGCCCAGGCGGTTCGCCATGGCGGCGGTGTCGGCGTGCAGGACGACCGTACGGGCCGGGCGCGGTTCCTCCTTGCCCGGGCCTTCGTCGAGTACGACGGAGGGCACGCCCTGGCCGGCCAGGGCGAGGGACAGGGACAGTCCGACGGGGCCTGCGCCGACGACGATCACCGGGTCCATGGCGCGGCTCCCGATGTCCGGTATGTGATCACAGAACGTATGCAACCCACTGGAGGTGCCTGCGTCAAGTGACGCCTGCCCGGGAACGCCGCGTGGTGCGGCGGAAGAGTTCCGCCGCACCACGCTTGCTACGCACTATGACTGACCGTATGTCAGGCCATTGGGAGTTCCCAACCGCCGGTCCGGCCGGGGCTAGGCGCCTGCGCCGCCGCCGGTGGCCATGTCGTTGACCTCGTCCACGCCGACCACCGCGCCGGTGCTCTTCTTCGACTTCCGCACCCGGCCCTCCAGCCAGGAGGCGAAGGAGGTGAGGGCGAAGTTCACCGCGATGTAGAGCAGCGCGATCACGACGAGGGTCGCGATGGTGTTGCTGTAGTTGGCCGAGATCTGCCGGTTCATCGACAGCAGCTCGGCGAGGCCCAGCAGGGAGCCGCCGAGCGCGGTGTCCTTGAGGATCACCACGAGCTGGCTGACCAGAGCGGGGAGCATCGCCGTGACGGCCTGCGGGATGAGCACGTAGACCATGGTCTGGCCCTTGCGCATGCCGATGGCCTTGGCCGCGTCGGTCTGGCCGGAGGGCAGGGACAGCACGCCCGCCCGGACGATCTCGGCGATGACGGCCGCGTTGTAGAGCACCAGACCGGTGACCACCGCGTACAGCGGCCGGACGTCCGAGGAGACGGTCGAGAACTGCACGTAGAGGGCGGAGCCGAACAGCATCAGCATCAGCACCGGGATGGCGCGGAAGAACTCGACGAACGCGCCGACCGGGATGCGCACCCACGCGTGGTCGGAGAGCCGGCCGATGCCCAGCAGGGCGCCCAGCGGGATCGCGATCACGATGGCGATCGCGCCGGCCTTGAGGGTCTCCAGCAAGCCGGGGATCAGGAACGTCGTCCAGATCTCGGTCTCGGTGACGAAGGGGGTCCACTTGTCGGCGTCGAGCTGGTTCTTCTCCGCCATCACGGACAGGATCCACCACAGGGCGAGGCCGAGCAGGACGACGAAGACGCCGCTGTAGATCCAGTTACGAACCTTGGCCTTGGGGCCGGGGGCGTCGTACAGCACGGAGGTCATCGCTTCACCGCCACTCGCTTGGCCACCCAGCCCAGCAGCAGGCCGGTCGGCAGGGTCAGCAGACAGAAGCCGAGCGCGAAGATGCCGAAGACGGCGAACAGCGCCTGGGCCTCGTTCTCGACCATTTCCTTCATCAGCAGGGCCGCTTCGGCCACGCCGATGGCCGCTGCCACCGTGGTGTTCTTGGTGAGCGCGATCAGTACGTTCGTGAGCGGTGCGACGACCGCCCGGAAGGCCTGGGGGAGCACGACGAGGGTGAGCACCTGGAAGAAGCTCAGTCCCAGCGCGCGGGCCGCTTCGGCCTGCCCCACGGGCACGGTGTTGATGCCCGAACGCAGGGCCTCGCAGACGAAGGTGCCGGTGTAGGCGACGAGCCCGAGGATCGCGAGCTTGAAGCCGATCTCCTTGAAGGTTCCGCCACCCAGCTCGATGCCGAGCGTCTGGTTGAGGCCCAGTGAGCAGGCGATGATCAGCACGGTCAGCGGCGTGTTGCGCACGAGGTTGACGTACGCGGTGCCGAAGCCCCGCAACAGCGGGACCGGGCTGACCCGCATGCCCGCCAGGACGGTGCCCCATATGAGGGATCCGACCGCCGAGTAGAGGGTGAGCTGAACCGTCACCCAGAAGGCTCCGAGCAGGTCGTACTGCCCGGAATCAAGAAAATCGAACACGATGCCCTGCGCTCTCCCCAGGATGGCCGACGAGGGGCGCCGCCGCCCGTGACAGGCGGGCGGCGACGCTCCTCACCGGTGAATCAGCTGCCTTCGGTGATCTGCGGGGCCGGCTCGTTCTTGTAGTTGGCCGGGCCGAAGTTCTTCTGCACGGCCGCCTCCCAGGCGCCGTCCGCGACCATCTTCTTGAGCGCGGCGTTGATCTTGGTCTGGAGCTCGGTGTCGCCCTTCTTCAGACCGATGCCGTAGTTCTCGTTGCTCAGGCTCAGCCCGACCAGCTTGAACTTGCCCTTGTTGTTCTCCTGCGCCGCGTAGCCGGCCAGGATCGAGTTGTCCGTGGTCAGGGCGTCGACCTTCTTGTTCTCCAGGCCCGTCAGGCACTCGGAGTAGCCGCCCTGCTCCAGCAGGTCCGCCTCGGGGGCCAGCTTGGTCTTGACGTTCTGCGCCGAGGTGGAGCCGGTGACCGAGCAGAGCTTCTTCTTGTTCAGGTCCTCGGCCTTGGTGATGCTGGTGTCATCGGCGCGGACCAGCAGGTCCTGGTGCGCGAGGAGGTACGGGCCGGCGAAGTCGACCTTCTCCTTGCGCTTGTCGTTGATCGAGTAGCTCGCGACGACGAACTTGACGTCGCCGTTGGCGATCAGGTTCTCGCGCTCGGCGCTGATGGCCTGCTTCCACTCGATCTGCTCGGGGGTGTAGCCGAGCTCCTTGGCCACGTAGGTCGCGACGTCCACGTCGAAGCCCGTGTACTTGCCGTCCGGGGTCTTCAGGCCGACACCCGGCTGGTCGAACTTGATGCCGATGACGACCTTGTCCTTCTTGTCGCCACCGCCCTCGGAGCCCTTGTCAGTGGTGCCGCCACAGGCGGTCGCGGTCAGCGCAAGGGCGACGGCGATGGCCGCGACCGCACCGGTCTTGAAAACCTTCATGGTGAACTTCCCTCGGATGAGACGGTGTTGAACGACGGGCGACGTGTGTGACGGACTCGCCGCGGGCCACAAGGGCCGCGGCGGTGATCCGCCCCCCGGATGACTACCAGACCCCGGCCGTCAGTGGTGCAGGATCTTCGACAGGAAGTCCTTGGCCCGATCACTGCGCGGGTTGCTGAAGAACGCCTCGGGCTGGGCCTCTTCGACGATCTTTCCGTCGGCCATGAAGACGACCCGGTTGGCCGCCGAGCGGGCGAAGCCCATCTCGTGCGTGACGACCACCATCGTCATCCCCTCCCGGGCGAGCTGCTGCATGACCTCCAGCACCTCGTTGATCATCTCCGGGTCGAGCGCCGAGGTGGGCTCGTCGAAGAGCATCACCTTCGGCTCCATGGCCAGCGCGCGGGCGATCGCCACGCGCTGCTGCTGACCGCCGGAGAGCTGCGCCGGGTACTTGTCGGCCTGCGAGCCGACGCCCACCCGGTCCAGCAGGGCCAGTGCCTTCTCGCGCGCCGCGGCCTGATCCGTCTTGCGGACCTTGAGCTGGCCCAGCATGACGTTCTGCAGCACCGTCTTGTGCGCGAAGAGGTTGAACGACTGGAAGACCATGCCGACGTCGGCGCGCAGCCGGGCCAGCTCCTTGCCCTCCGAGGGCAGTTCCTTGCCGTCGAGCGTGATGGCGCCCGAGTCGATGGTCTCCAGCCGGTTGATGGTCCGGCACAGCGTGGACTTGCCCGATCCCGAAGGACCGATCACGACGACGACCTCACCGCGGGCAATGCTCAGATTGATGTCCTGAAGCACGTGCAGCGCGCCGAAGTGCTTGTTGACGTTGCTCAGTACGACCAGGTCGTCCGCGGCGCCGGCCGCGTCCTGCACGTCCTTGGTCACTGATACTCCGCTCATCGGCTTCTTGCTCCGTCCTCCTCGGTTGGGAGGACAGTAGTGACGTCTTGCGCACAGCGTCATCACATCTGAGGGAGAATTGAGCATAACGATCCGGCCTCACCCGGATACGCTCCGTACGCCTTCCCCTACGGCCGCCCCGGTACGCGTACCGGGTGCATAACGGAAGACGCGCCGCACCGGAACCCCTCTTGACGTGGGAGTCTTCATCGGCGTGGATGCAGGGTGGCCCTGAACGGAAGCTGAAGAAGAAGCTGAAACCGAACGAAGAGAAGGAGAGGGGGACGCCATGAGACTGCTGCTCGTCGAGGACGACGACCACGTCGCCGCCGCCCTGTCCGCGATCCTCGCCCGGCACGGCTTCCGGGTGACCCACGCCCGCAACGGCGAGGAGGCCCTGCAGGCGCTGCTGCCCGCCGGCGCCCCGCCCTTCGGCGTCGTCCTCCTCGACCTCGGACTGCCCGACCAGGACGGCTACGAGGTGTGCGGCAAGATCCGCAAGCGCACCGCCACCCCGGTCATCATGGTGACCGCGCGGGCCGACGTCCGCTCGCGCATCCACGGCCTCAACATGGGCGCCGACGACTACGTCACCAAGCCCTACGACACCGGCGAACTCCTCGCCCGCATCCACGCCGTGGCCCGGCGCACCGGTGCCTCCGAGGAGGCCGCCGCCACCGGGGCCGGCGCGCCCTCCGTCGTGCGGCTCGGCCCGGTCAGCATCGAGCTGCCCACCCGCCGCGTCAGCGTGGACGGCATCGACGTACCGCTCACCCGCAAGGAATTCGACCTCCTCGCCCTGCTCGCGCAGCGGCCCGGCGTCGTCTTCCGCCGCGAGCAGATCATCAGCGAGGTGTGGCGCACCAGCTGGGAGGGGACCGGGCGCACCCTGGAGGTGCACGTCGCCTCGCTGCGCTCCAAGCTGGCGATGCCCGCCCTCATCGAGACCGTGCGCGGGGTGGGCTACCGGCTCGTCGCCCCGGCCGCCCCCTAGCGGGCCACCGCCGTGCGTGCCAGGCTCCTCCCCCTGCTCGTCGTCCTCATGGCGGGCATGCTGCTCGCGCTCGGCTTCCCGCTCGCCGTGAGCCTGGCCGCAGGGCAGCAGCAGCGGGTGGTGGTCGACCGGATCGACGACAGCGCACGCTTCGCCGCCCTCGCCCAGTTCGTCATCGACGCCGAGGGCTCCGGATCCACCGGCGCCGACGAGCGCCTGGAGACGCTCCGGCTCGAACTCACCCGCTACCAGGAGCTGTACGGCATCCGCGTCGGCATCTTCTACCGCGACGACAACGCCATGGCCCGCTCCCCGGGCTGGTGGCAGCTCCCCGAATCCGGGGAGGGCCGCCGCGCCTTCGAGGCGGCGCTCGCCGGACGGCGCAGTCACGACCCGCCCCAGGTGTGGCCCTGGCAGACGCAGGGCAAACTGCTCGTCGCCTCCCCGGTCGTCCTCGACGGGGACGTGGTCGCGGTCGTCGCCACCGAATCGCCCACCGACCTGATGCGCGGCCGGATCCTGCGGGGCTGGCTGCTCATCGTCGCAGGGCTGGGCGCCGCCATGCTGGTCGCCTTCGGCGCCGCCCTGCGGCTCACCAGCTGGGTGCTCAAGCCCGTACGGACCCTGGACGCGGCCGCCCACGGCATCGCGACGGGGCGGATGAACTCCCGGGTCGCGGCCGCCGGCGGGCCGCCGGAACTCCAGCGCCTGGCCCGGTCGTTCAACGAGATGGCCGACAACGTCGAAGAGGTACTGGAGCAGCAGCGGGCGTTCGTCGCGGACGCCTCCCACCAGCTGCGCAATCCGCTCGCCGCGCTGCTCCTGCGGATCGAGCTGCTCGCCCTCGAACTGCCCGAGGGGAACGAGGAGATCGCCTCCGTGCGCACCGAGGGCAAGCGCCTGACCCAGGTCCTGGACGACCTGCTGGACCTGGCGCTGGCCGAGCACGCCTCCGCCGAGATCAGCCTCACCGACATCGGGGCGCTGACCGCCGAGCGGGTCGCGTCCTGGCGCCCGTACGCCGAGGAGAAGGGTGTCCGGATCACCGAGACGGGCCGCAGCGCCGTCACCGGCTGGGCCGACCCCATCGCCCTGTCCAGCGCCCTCGACGCCGTCATCGACAACGCCCTCAAGTTCACGCCCGCCGGGGAGGAGGTCGAGGTGTCCGTCTCCGCCGCCGGACGCTCCGTCCACGTGGTCGTCGCCGACCGCGGCCCCGGCCTCACCGAGGACGAGCTGCTCCGCGTCGGCGACCGGTTCTGGCGCAGCGGCCGCCACCAGAACGTCAAGGGCTCCGGGCTAGGCCTGTCGATCTCCCGCACCCTGCTCGCCGCGGGCGGCGGGTCCCTCTCCTACGAGACGAACCCGCCGCACGGGCTGCGGGTGACGGTGGCCGTGCCGCGCACCGACCCCCACACCTCCTGACCTCCGTTCCCCGCGCCGCGGCCTACCAGGGGAAGGCGGTCCGGGCCGGTGCGGAGACCGCGTACAGCTCGTCCACGGCGCGCACCTCCAGGGCCGCCGCCCGCTCCCGGCCCGCGCGGGGGAGCCCGGGCAGGTAGAAGGCGGCGGCGCAGGTACCGCCCAGGAAGCGGCGGCTGCCGTCGGGCAGGACCCGGGTCAGCTCGTAGTGGCGCACCGGGCCGGGTGCCCGGCGCCAGGACAGGCGCAGCGCCGCCCCGCCGTCCCGCCGCGCCGAGGCCGTCACGGCCAGGGCGGCGGGCGGCGCCGGGGGCCGGTCCGGACCGGCCTCGCGCACCGACAGGGCCCCCAGCCGCCAGGCCACCGGCCCGCCGCCGCGCGCAGTGATCCGTACCGCCAGCCCGTACGCCGTCCTCCCCGCCAGCTTCGCGAGCCCGACCCGCGTCGTGCGCCAGCCCGCCCCGTAGGCCTGGCCGTCGCGGGTGCCGGCGGGCAGCCAGGTGTACGGGACGGGCTCGCCCGGGGCGGAAGGCTCGCGGGTGGCCACGCCGACCTCCACGGAGAGCGGGCCCCCCGACTCGGTGGCGTGCACCAGCTCCAGGACGGTGGAGCGGGTCAGCGGCAGCCGGGTGGAGTGCAGCCCCACAGCGGCCGGGGCGGTCACCCGGCCCGTCACCAGCAGGCTGGAGCCGCCGCGCCAGGCGCGGGCGAAGTCCAGGCTCACGGCGGGCCGTTCCCCTGCGGTGTCTACGACCCAGCGGCGGCCCGGCAGCCGGTCCTGGAGCCCGAGGTGGTTCCAGGGGGTGTCGGAGGCGATCCGGCCCTCCTCGTACCAGCGCTCCCCGTGCCCGGTGTTGAAGGCGCAGGCGAAGGGCAGCGAGCTGACGGTGGAACGGTCGGCGACGGCCGTGGCCGGGGCCCGCCAGGTGCCCTCGGGTGCCGGGCGGGAAGGATCGAGGGACTCGCCCGTCCAGAACCGGTCGTCGGCCCGGTGGAAGGCGCCGGGGGAGCGGTCGGTGAGGTGGTTGCGGGTCCACTCGGGCCGGTAGAAGCCGTAGCTGACGACGTGGTCGCGCCCGCGCGGGATGATCGCGTCCCACTGGACCGGGGAGTTCCAGCCGTGGGACTCGGTGTCCACGGCCGCCCACAGCTCGTGGCGGGAACGGCCCAGCCGGTCCGCGAGGGCACCGGAGGCGGCGAGGGTCTGCGGGGTCCAGCGGAAGTCCACGAACATCGTGTCCGCGACGGGGCCGGCCCGATCCTCGAAGAACTCCTGGTTGAGCGCGTTGAGCGCCCCCTGCCAGCCGACCCGGCCGGTGGTGTTCATGGCGTCGTACCAGGTGATCCGCAGGCCGTGCGGCTCGCCCGCCGCCCGCAGGGCGCGCAGGAACTCCCTTGTTCTGGAGGCCAGTTCGCTGTCGCCGCCGTCCGTCTCGGCATTGACGAACCAGCCGTCGAACCCGTACGTCCGGGCCACCCGCACGAGCTGTTCGGCGATCGGGAAACGGCCGAGCGGGTCCCGCTGGACCAGGTCCCGGGTCCACTGGAGATCGCCGCCGTAGGGCGCGGGCGGCAGGAACACGTTGCCCATCACCCGGACCCCGTTGCGGTGGGCGGCGTCGATGACGGGGGCGTTCGGGGCGAGCACGATCCCCTCGCCGGAGGAGCCGCCCCAGAAGACCAGCTCGTCGATGTACGCCCAGTGCGTGAGCGCGTAGAAGTCGGCGGTGGCGGAGCCCTGGGACGGGTTCCCCGCCGTCGGACCGAAGGAGACGAGGGAGGAGATCCGGGCCTGGCCGGCGCGGGCGCCGGGATGCGGCGGGACGGGGGTGAAACGCGGCGCGAGCGGCACGGTCGCGGTGTTGTGGGCCATGTCGGGATCGGTTTCGGGGCTCCACTCCTTGAGGGAGCGCCACACGATCCCCGGACCGGGGGCGCCGCCCGGCAGCGAGTCCGGATACCAGTAGGAGGCGTACGGGGCCAGGTCGGCCGGGGTCGCGGCGACGGGAGGGGCAGCGGGGGCGGCCGAGGCGGCCGGGGTCAGGGCGGGCGCGCCCAGCAGGGCGGCGGCTCCCGCCCCGGCCCCGGCGGCGAGCACCCCGCGCCGGGCCGGACGCGGCGGCGCCGCAGGCGGGCAGGCGCGGGCGGCGGTGGTACGAGGGTCGACGCCGTTGTCGTTCTCGGACATGCGGGGCTCCTCGGAAGGTGGGGAGGGGAAGGGGAGTCAGTCCAAGACGCGCCTAGTGCGGTGGCCGGCAAACCTTTCCGGCCACAGCACTAGATCTCGTGGACGCGCAGCACCTCGGTGATGCCGCGCGCGGCCAGGTGGGCCGGGTCCTCGGCGAGCTCGGCCAGCACCACCGCCGGCCGGACCCCGTCCGCGGCCAGTGCCGCCCAGGCCTCGAAGAACGCGCCGCCGGGTGCGCACACCGAGCGGCGCGGCGCGGCCGACGCCGGGCCGACGTCCACGGCCAGTGCCGTGGACCGGGGCGCGGGCCGGTGCTCGCGGCCCCGCCACTCCCCGGCGACGCGGGCGACGACGGCCCCGGCGGGCTTGGTCCGGCGGTCGTTGGTGAGCAGGCCCAGTCCGTACTCCAGTTCCGGGAAGTCGGCGAGCTCCCGGGACACGTCGTGCGAGCACCACCAGGTGACGCCCCACAGGCCGGGGCAGTCCAGGGCGTTCGCGAGGGTGGCCGCGGTGAACCGCGCCGCCCGCTCCGGCCCGATCAGCGGCGCGGGGGCGCCGACCTCCTGGAGCCACACCGGGCGGTGCGGGTCGAGGGCCCAGGCCTTGGACAGCTCGATCAGGTAGGCGGCGTGCTGCTCGGTCGCGGCGCCGGTCGGGCCGTGGCGCTGCGCGGTGCCGTTGAACACCCAGGAGTGCACGGCCGTGGCGGCGCCGAGCCGGGCGGCCTGGGCGACGGTGAAGGGGTGGCCGTCCTGGTACCAGGCGGCGTCGTACTCGGCGTGCAGGTGGAACCGCCCCGGCGCGCCCTTCTCGCAGGCGGCGAGCATCCGCTCCAGCCAGTGGGCGGCCTGGTCGGGGGTGATCCGGTCGGGGTCGGGGTGCGGGGCGCCGGAGAACTGGTTGATCTCGTTCCCGACGGTCATGCCGATGAAGTTCGGCCGGTCGGCGAGGGCCGCGGCCAGCGTGCGCAGGTACTCCTCCTGCCCGGCGACCACCTCGGGATCGCTGAAGATGTTCCGCCGGTGCCAGGTCCGGGTCCAGGCGGGCAGGAAGTCGAAGCTGGACAAGTGCCCTTGCAGCCCGTCCACGTTGACGTCGAGCCCGCGCTCGGCCGCCGCGTCGGCGAGCGCGACGAGCTGCTCGACGGCGCGCGGCCGGATCAGCGTCCGGTTCGGCTGGAACACGGGCCAGAGCGGGAAGACGCGGACGTGGTCCAGTCCGAGTGCGGCGATCGAGTCCAGGTCGGCCCTGACCTCGTCGAGGTCGAAGTCCAGCCAGTGGTGGAACCAGCCGCGCGCCGGGGTGTAGTTGGCGCCGAACCTGAGGGTGCGGGCGGGCCCCGGAAGGGCGCCTTCTTCGCGCATGAGGAGTCCCTGGAGTTCTGAGGAATTCACCGGGTGACCCACAACCTGCCGCCCGTCCGGGGAGAAAGTCAACAGGGCCCCAATCTCCGGGCACCCCGATCTGGCGGAATGAATGCACCAACCTCGCGGAGCCGTGAACTTATGCGCTTCAGTGCCGTTGACAGGCGGGTCCAGGGATCCCAAGCTTGGTCACCTAATGCGGTTTAGTTCAGCTCGGTCAAGGATGTCGCGCAAGGAAGTGTGCGGAAATGGACAGCGGTATTTCAGTCATCTCCGTGACCACCCCGTCCCTCTTCACCGGCGCGCCCGGAAACCCCTCGCAGGTGGTCCGTGTCCGCATCCGCAGGGAGCGCCCGGCGGGCCCGCTGTACGTCACCGTGCACGGCCCGGGCATCACCACCGCGCACCCGCGGATCCTGCGCGCGGACACCGCCGAGGCCTTCGCCGGGACGGCGGACACGGCGGACACGGCGGACACGGCCGAGACGGCCGAGACGGCCGTGGAGTCCAACGTCGAGGTGGCCGTCCGAACCGGCACAGCCGCGCCGGGCGAGCTGCTGGCCGCCACCGCCCGCATCGCCACCCCCGACGGACGCCCGCTCGCCGAGCTGCCGTTCTCCCTGGCCGTCGCCGAGCCGGGCTGGACCGTCCGGCTCGTACCGCACTTCCACTACGACCCGATGTGGTGGAACACCCAGGCCGCCTACGCCGCCCTGTGGGACGCGCCGCCCGAGCCCGGCGCGCCGGAACGCGGCTGGGAGTACACCGGGGTTCCCGCCTTCACCCTCGTACCGCTCCACCTCCAGCAGGCCCGCGAGGATCCGGCGTACCGCTTCGTGCTCTCCGAGATCGACTACCTCAAGCCCTACTGGGACAGTCATCCCGCCGACCGCGCCGAACTGCGCGCGCTGATCGCCGAGGGACGGCTGGAGATCGTCGGCGGCACCTACAACGAGCCGTCCACCACCCTCACTTCGGCCGAGACCACCATCCGCGGCGCTGTCCACGGCCTCGCCCTGCACCGCGGCACCCTGGGCGCCGACCCCCGCACCGCCTGGCAGCTCGACGTCTTCGGCCACGACCCGTCCTTCCCCGCCCTGATGGCCGGCTGCGGACTGGACTCCGCCGTCCTCGCCCGCGGCCCTCACCACCAGTGGGGCCCCATGGCGGACACCTGGGGGCAAGCCCTGCGGCCGCCCACCGCCATGCAACTGCCCGCCGAGTACGAGTGGATCGCCCCCGGCGACAGCGGGGCGCAAGGGCTGCTGCTGCACTACCTGCCCGCGCACTACTCGGCCGGCTGGTTCTCCGACCGGGCGCCGGACGCCGAAGCCGCCGCCGAACAGCTCCTGGAGCTCTACGAACTGCTGCGTACCGCCGCCGCCACGCGCAACGTCCTCATCCCGATGGGCACGGACTTCTCCTGGCCGCACCGCTGGGGCCTGGACGTGCAGCACACCTGGAACCGCCGCTACTGCTGGCCGCGCATGGAACACAGCGGCCCGCGCGCCCACTTCGACGCGGTCCGGGCCGAGCTGGCGGCGCGCGGGGAGCGGCCGCTGCCCGTGACCCGCGAGATGGGGCCGGTGTACACGGGCAAGGACGTCAGCTACAGCGATGTGAAACAGGCCCACCGGGCCGCCGAGAACCTCCTCGAACAGGCCGAGACCTTCGCCGCGCTGGCCTGCGCGGAGGGGCTGCTCGACTACCCGGCGCAGACCCTCGGCAAGGCGTGGCGGCACCTGCTGCACGCCGCCCACCACGACGCGGTCACCGGGACCTTCTCCGACCAGGTGTACCTGGACCTGCTGCCGACGTGGCGGGAGGCGCACGAACTGGCCGCCGCCGTACGGGAGGAGGCGCTGCGGGCGCTGACGGCCCGGGCGGACACCCGGGGGCCGGGCCCGCTCGCGGTGACCGTCCACAACCCGCTGTCGTGGCTGCGGACCGACCTGGTGCGCACCACCGTGGAACCGTCCGCCCTGGGCCTGGCCGACGCGGAGGCCCACCGGATCGCGGTGTGCGACGCGTCGGGCCGGTGGGCGCCCGTCCATGTCGAGGCCGTCGCCGGGGGAGTGGCCGAGGTGGCCTTCCTGGCCGAGGACGTGCCCTCGCTCGGGTACCGCACCTGGTGGCTGGGGGCGGCGGAGGAGCCCGTGTCGGGCGGCTGGCACCCGGCGGACGAGGAACCGGGCGAGGGATCGGCGCAGGAGGGACGGGCGGGCGAGGAACCGGCGGAGACGCGGGCTCCGCAGGCGCTCCGGGTGATCCAGAACGGCCGCTTCCGCGCGGAGGCCGACCCGGCGCGCGGCGGCGGCCTCGTCCGGCTGCTGGACCTGCGCACCGGGGACGAGCTGCTGACCCCGGGAGAGGTGGACGAGCTGGTCGTGCAGGAGGAGTACTCCGAGCACCCCTTCTTCGGCGAGGGCCCCTGGCACCTGCTGCCCAAGGGCCCGGGCACCGGCTCCGGCTCCGCGCCCGCCGCGTCCTGCCGGGTGGAGCGCGGGCCGCTCGGCACGCGGATCGTGGCCACCGGACGCACCGGGCCGGTCCGCTGGACCCGCTTCACCACCCTGTGGCACGGCCTGGACCGGATGGAACTGACCACACGCGTCGACGAGTTCACCGGCTCCGACCAGCTGTTGCGGCTGCGCATCCCGGCCGATGTGCCCGGCGCGCTGCCGGTCGTGGAGACGGCCGCCGCCGCGGTGGGGCGCGGCTTCGCCTTCCCCGAGGCGGACGCGGGGGCCGACCACACCCGGGCCCCGTGGACCCTGGACAGCCCGTGCCTGAACTGGTTCGCCCTGTCGGCCCCGCTGCCCGGGCCGGACCGGGCGCTGGGCGCGGCCGAGATCGTGCTGCCGGACGCCGGAACTCCGGCCGGCCTGCGGGAGTTGGTCACCGCCCTCGGCCGGTACGGGGTCACCGCCACCCCGACCCGCCCTGCGGGCCCGCGCTGGGGCGACCTGGCGGTGGACAGCAGCCTCCCGGACTTCCGGATCGTCCTCGGCGGCCCAGGGGAGAGCAGCTTCACCCGGGCGCTGCTGGAGGCGGCCGGTCCCGACTGCGCGCGGGCCGTACGGGAACACGCGCGGGTGTGGATCCCGGCCCGGGCCCCGCTCCGCGAACTGTGGAGCCCCGGCTGCGACCTGACCGGCATCCTGGACCTGCCGGCCCTGGTGCACACCGGGCCGGCGGCGGAACTCGCCCGGGCCGTCGCCGCGTCGGGCCGCCTGGAGGCCGAGGTCCTCCCGGGCGCGGCGGCTGCGCCCGGAGCCCCGTACGAGGCGCCCTGGGCCGGGCGGACCGTCGGGGTCCTGGTCAAGGGCACGCCCAGCCTCGCCGTGGACACGGCCGGACGGCTGCACAGCACCCTGCTGCGCTCCTGCACCGGCCGCCCCAGCGGGCAGTGGATGGACCCTCCGCGGGACTCCGGCCCGGGGTACACCGGGCGGCGCACCGCCCCCGACGGCAGTTCCTTCCAGCTCCAGCACTGGACGCACGTCTTCGAGCACGCCCTGGTCGCCGGAGCCGGGGACTGGCGGCAGGCGGACCTGGTCCGGCGGGGGCGGGAGTTCAACAAGCCCCTGTGCGCGGTGGTGGCCGCCCCGGCCGCGGGACCCCGGCCGGCGGCCCGGTCCCTGCTCGGCGTGGAACCGGCCGACCGGGTCCTGATCGAGACCGTGAAACGGGGGGAGCACGGCGCTCTGGCGGTCCGGCTGCGCGAGACCCACGGCCGCCCGGCCGCCCCCGAGCTGCGCTGGCCCCTGCCCGCGACCGCCGAGTCGGACCTGCTGGACCGCCCGCTGGGCCCGTTCGCGGGAAGGATCGCGGGCTCGGCCACCACCACGGTGCTCCTGGACACGGAATCGGGCATGCCGCTGCGGGAGGGCGAACGCGAGCCGCACCAGCCGGTTTTCAGCCGCTACTGGCTGCACAACACGGGGACGGCGCCGCTGGGGAACGCGCCCTACACCGTGACGTGTGACGGCCCGCCGTCCGGCGCCACGGTGACGCTCGCGGCCCACGGCGCGGGCGGCCCGGTCACGCTGGAGGTCCGCGCCCCACAGGGCTGGCGGACCTCCTGGACCCGGCGCACCGCGGACCTCAAGGACGGCGGGTACGAGCGGATCCCGCTGCGCGTGACCCCCGCCGCCGGGGCCGAACCCGGCGACCACCTCGTCCCGGTCCTCGCCGCCACCCCGGCGGGCGCGTTCGAGGACGCCCTCACCGTCACCGTCCCCGCATCCGACCCGGGCGGCAGTCAGGTACGGGCTGCCCCGGCCGGGCTGTGGGCGCAGGCGCTCACCCCGGCCGACGCGGCCGTCACCGTCGCCCCCGGCGGGCGGGGACTCGTACGGGTCCGGATCGGCAGCACCGGCGTCCGCGGACCGCTGACCGGCCTGGCCTACGCCGTCTCCCCGTACGGCGCCTGGCAGCTGACGGCTCCCGCCGCCCGGCCGCTGGTCGTACCGGAGGACCGCCCGGCCGTGGTCGAGTTCGAGGTGCGGCCGCCGCCCGGCACCCCTCCCGGCAGCTACTGGGTGGTGGTCAAGGCGGTCTGCCAGGGCAGGATCGCGTACGGTCCGGCCATCGCCGTCCGTGTGGACGGCTTGCCCGGTGCACCCGCCGCACCGGGCGTCGCCGACGCACCCGAAGGATGATGAGGCAGGCCATGGCCCGCAGACCCACCATCAAGGACATCGCCCGCCAGGCCGGGGTGTCGGAGAGCGCGGTGTCCTTCGCGCTCAACGACCGGCCGGGCGTCTCCCAGGACACCCGCGCCCGGATCCGCCGGGTCGCCGAGGAACTCGGCTGGCAGCCCAACAGCGCCGCCCGCGCCCTGTCCGGCGAACGCTCCGGCGCGGTGGGCCTCGTACTGGCCCGGCCCGCCTACACGCTCGGCGTCGAGTCCTTCTTCCTCCAGCTCGTCTCCGGCATCCAGGAGGTCCTCTCCGCCTCCCGGATCGCCCTGCTGTTCCAGCTGGTCGACGACATCGACGCGGAGTGCGCGCTGTACCGGCGCTGGTGGGCCGAACGGCGCGTGGACGGCGTCCTGGTCGTCGACCCGCGCACCCACGACCCCCGCCCGGTCCTCCTGGAGCAGCTGGCCCTGCCCGCAGTCACCGTCGGCGAGGCCGGACCCGGACGGCCCGCCGCCGGCGTCTCCTCGGTCGGTGCGGACGACGCGGGGGCGATGGCCGAGGTCCTCGACCACCTGTACGAGCTCGGCCACCGCCGGATCGTCCACATCGCCGGGCTGCCCGGCCTCGCCCACACGGCCCGCCGCATGGAGTCCCTGCGGACGGAGGCGGCGCGCCGCGGGCTGGGTCCGGACCAGGTGCGTTCGGTGGTCACCGACTACTCCGACGCCGAGGGCGCGGCGGCCACCCGCCGGGTCCTCGCCGAACCCGCGCCCCCCACGGCGCTGATCTACGACAACGACGTGATGGCCGTGGCGGGCAGCGCGGTCGCCGCCGAGCTGGGCATCCCGGTGCCGGGCCTGCTCTCGATCGTGGCCTGGGACGATTCCGCGCTCTGCCGGGTCACCCACCCCCGCCTCACCGCTCTGGTGCGCGACACCGCGGGCTTCGGGCGGCTCGCCGCGCAGGAGCTCCTCGCCGTCCTCGCGGGAAGCCCGCCGAGGGTCCGCGAGAGCGAGCGCCCCCGGCTGGAGCCCCGCGAGAGCACGGGGGTTCCCCCGGCGCATACTGAATCCTGACCCCTTCCTGGAGCCGCCACCGTGATCACCCCCACCGCCCCCTTCCCCGCACCGCGCGCCGCGGCCTCGGCCGCAGGCCCGACGGTGGCGATCGACATCGGCGGTACGAAGATCGCCGGGGCGCTGGTGCACCCCGACGGCACGATGACGGCCACCACCCGCACCCCGACCCCCCGGGACGCCGACGCGGACGCGGTCATGGCCGCGGTGACCGAGGTCGTCGCGGACCTGTCCCGCTCTCCGCTGTGGCCCTCGGTGGTCCGCTGCGGCATCGGCAGCGCCGGCCCGGTGGACGCCTCCCGGGGCACGGTCAGCCCGGTCAACATCGGGGCCTGGCGGGAGTTCCCGCTCCAGGACCGGGTCGCCGCGCAGCTGGCCGCCCACGGGGCGGACGTCCCCACCGTGCTGGCCGGGGACGGCGTCGCGATGACCGCCGCCGAGCACTGGCTGGGCGCGGCCCGCGGCCACGCGAACGCGCTCTGCATGGTGGTCTCCACGGGCGTAGGCGGCGGCCTCGTCCTGAACAACCAGCTCCACCCCGGCCCCACCGGCAACGCGGGCCACATCGGCCACATCAGCGTGGCCTTCGACGGCGACCCCTGCGCCTGCGGCGGCCACGGCTGCGTCGAGTCCATCGCCTCGGGCACGGCAATCGCACGCTGGGCCCTGGCCCAGGGCTGGACCCCCGCCGACGACGCCACGGCGGCGGGCGTGGCGGCGGCGGCCGAGGCCGGCGACCCCATCGCCCTGGCGGCCTTCGACCGCGCGGGGCGCGCCCTGGCCGCGGCCATCGCGGCGACGGCCACCCTCGTCGAGACCGACATCGCGGTCATCGGCGGCGGCGTCGCCGCCTCGGGCGACACCCTCTTCACGCCGATCCGCACCCACCTCGCCGCCTACGCCACGCTGTCCTTCGTCAAGGACCTCCAGGTGGTACCGGCGGCCCTGGGCACCCACGCCGGCCTGATCGGCGCGGCCGCGGCGGCGCTGATGCTGCTGCCGTCCTGAGTCAGGGTTTGACCGAGCGGTAGTAGCGGCCCGCGCCCTCGTGCAGCTCCAGCGGGTCCGTGTAGATGGCCGTCCGCAGGTCCACCAGCTGCGCCGCGTGCACCTGCTGCGCGATGCGGTCGCGGCTGAGGATCACGGTCCGGGTGAACTGCTCCGTGAGCTCGGGGTCCGTGCCCTCCTTGGTCACCAGCAGGTTCGGCACGGCCACCGTCGCCACCGCCGTGGTGTTGCGCGCCCGCCCGTACGCGTCCTGCGGCATCACCGCCGCCCGGTAGTAGCGTGCCGGGCTCCCGCTGCCCTGGAGCTGCTCCACCAGGTCGCCGAGCTGCACCAGCCGGATCTCGAACCGCTCCGACAGCTCCCGCACCGCGTTGGTCGGAAGGCCGCCGGACCAGAAGAACGCGTCGATCCGCCCGGCCTCCAGCTCGGCCGGCATGGTGTCGATCCCTATCGACACCGGGGTGAGGTCCCGCGCCGGGTCCAGCTTCGCCGCCGTCAGCAGCCGCTCCGAGACGAGCCGCACCCCGGACCCCGCATGGCCGACGGCGACCCGCTTGCCCCGCAGGTCACGGGCCGACTGCACGGAGGACCCGGCCGGCACCACCAGCTGCACGTAGTCGTCGTAGAGCCGTGCGCAGCCGCGCAGCAGTTGTGAGCCGGGCTTCCCGTCGAGCTTGTACTTGGCGACCGCGTCGGCCGTCGCCACCGTGAAATCGGCCTCCCCGGAGGCCACCCGCTGGAGGTTCTCCTGCGAGCCCTCGCTGGTCTCCAGCCGGACCCCGACCCCGGGCATGTCCTGCTTGAGCGCCTGCTCCAGCAGTTGCCCGTACCGGTGGTACACCCCGGTCCGCACGCCCGTGCTGAAGGTCAGCTCGCCCTTGAGTTCCGCCTCGCCGAAGGGCCGCAGCCACCACACCAGGGCCGCGAGCACGGTCAGCACCGCCACCATCGCCCGCAGGGCGTGGCGCCTGCTGATCCGGGGCGGTACGAGAGGCATGTCCGCGATCCTGCCACCCGCCCGCACTCCTGTCACGGGCCGGGCGACCGGAGGCCTCCGCGGCAGCGCCTACCCTTGTTCCATGACCAGCAGCAGCGACCGGAGCCCGGCAGTGGACCTTAAGGGAACTTACGAGGTGCGCACCTACGGGTGCCAGATGAACGTGCACGACTCCGAGCGACTCTCCGGTCTGCTGGAGGACGCGGGCTACGTCCGCGCGCCCGAGGGCTCCGACGGCGACGCCGACGTCGTGGTCTTCAACACCTGCGCCGTCCGCGAGAACGCCGACAACAAGCTGTACGGCAACCTCGGCCGGCTCGCCCCGATGAAGACGAAGCGCCCCGGCATGCAGATCGCCGTCGGCGGCTGCCTCGCCCAGAAGGACCGCGACACGATCGTCAAGCGCGCCCCCTGGGTGGACGTCGTCTTCGGTACGCACAACATCGGCAAGCTCCCCGTGCTGCTGGAGCGCGCCCGCATCCAGGAAGAGGCGCAGGTCGAGATCGCCGAGTCGCTGGAGGCCTTCCCCTCCACGCTCCCGACCCGCCGCGAGTCCGCGTACGCCGCCTGGGTCTCGATCTCCGTCGGCTGCAACAACACCTGCACCTTCTGCATCGTCCCGGCGCTGCGCGGCAAGGAGGAGGACCGCCGTCCCGGCGACATCCTCGCCGAGGTGGAGGCGCTGGTCGCCGAGGGCGTCTCGGAGATCACCCTGCTCGGCCAGAACGTGAACGCCTACGGTTCCGACCTCGGCGACCGCGAGGCCTTCAGCAAGCTGCTGCGCGCCTGCGGCCAAATCGAGGGCCTGGAGCGGGTGCGCTTCACCTCCCCGCACCCGCGCGACTTCACCGACGACGTGATCGCGGCCATGGCCGAGACCCCGAACGTGATGCCGCAGCTGCACATGCCGCTCCAGTCCGGCTCGGACCCGATCCTCAAGGCCATGCGCCGCTCGTACCGCCAGGAGCGCTTCCTCGGCATCATCGAGAAGGTCCGCGCCGCGATCCCGCACGCCGCGATCTCCACCGACATCATCGTGGGCTTCCCCGGTGAGACGGAGGAGGACTTCCAGCAGACGATGCACACGGTGCGCGAGGCCCGCTTCGCGAACGCCTTCACCTTCCAGTACTCCAAGCGCCCCGGCACCCCCGCGGCCGACATGGACGGGCAGATCCCCAAGGAGGTCGTGCAGGACCGCTACATGCGCCTGGTCGCCCTCCAGGAGGAGATCTCCTGGGAGGAGAACAAGAAGCAGGTCGGCCGCACCCTGGAGGTCATGGTCGCCGAGGGCGAGGGCCGCAAGGACGGCGCGACGCACCGGCTCTCCGGCCGCGCCCCCGACAACCGCCTCGTGCACTTCACCAAGCCGGAGGCGGAGGTCCGCCCGGGCGACGTGGTGACCGTGGACATCACCTACGCGGCCCCGCACCACCTGCTGGCCGAGGGCCCGACCCTGACCGTACGCCGCACCCGCGCGGGCGACGCCTGGGAGAAGCGCAACGCCGCCCCGGCCCAGCCCGCGGGCGTCATGCTCGGCATCCCGACCCTGGGCGTCCCGGCACCCCTCCCCGCCGCCACCTCGGGCTGCGCGGCCCCGTCCGCCTGACAGGCGGCCCCACGCGCAGCGGAGCCGGCCTCCGGGGGAGGGGCAGAACCCCGCATCGTCGGCGTTTTTTGAGGTGGCGGGGCGATTCCGGCCGCCGGGACGGGCATGTCCAGCCTCGCCGGCGTTTGAGGCGCGGGGTCTGGGGCGGAGCCCCAGGAAGCCCGGCGCAGCCGAGGCCGCTCGCGCCACGGCGCCGCAGACAACGCGCCCCGCGGCCGGGCCTGGCCAGGCTCCGGCAGCGGCCCCGGCCAGGCCGGCCAAGCCCCCGGCACGGGCCCCGGCACGGGCCAGGACACGGGCCAGGACACGGGCCAGGCCCCGGCCAGGAAGGCCGACAGACCCCCGCCCCGCCCGGCGACGGCTAGGCTGCGGATCATGCTCGTAGCCGCCGCCGTCTGTCCCGCCCCGCCGCTGCTCGTGCCGGAGGTCGCCGCGGGGGCCGCCGCCGAACTCGGCGCCGCCCGCACCGCCTGCTCCGACGCGCTCGCCGTGCTCGCCGCCTCCCGGCCCGACCTGCTCGTCGTCGTCGGAGCCGCCGACCAGGAGCACCACGGGGCCTACCCGCCGGGCGCCCGCGGCACCTTCCGCGGCTTCGGCGTCGACGCCGACGTACGGCTCGGGGAGGGCGAGGAGGGCCCCCGGCTGCTGCCCGCCCCGCTGGCGGTCGGTGCCTGGCTGCTGCGGCACGCACGCTGGGGCGCCGCCCCGGTCGAGGGGCTCGGCGTAGGGGAGTCGCTGGACACCCCGCGCTGCCTGGAGACCGGGCGGGAGCTTGCCGCGCGTGACGCGCGCGTCGCGCTGCTCGTGATGGGCGACGGCTCCGCCTGCCGGACCCTCAAGGCCCCCGGCTACCTCGACGAGCGCGCCGCCGCCTTCGACGCCGGGGCCGCCCGCGCGCTGGGCACGGCCGACACGGCCGCGCTCGCCGCTCTCGACGCCGGGCTCGCCGCGGAGCTCAAGGCCGCGGGCCGGGCGCCCTGGCAGGTGCTGGCCGGCGCGGCCGAGGGCGCGGGCCTCGACGGGCGGCTGCTGTACGAGGACGCACCGTACGGCGTGGGGTACTTCGTGGCCGCCTGGTCCTGAGACCGGGGAGCCCGCCCCCGGCGCTCCCCGGGTACGGCGAAGGGGCGCGGGATCCGATGATCCCGCGCCCCTTCCGGTACCGCGTCAGGGAGCCGTAGGCGGCGTCGGCCCGCCGGGTGCGTCCTTGTGCGCGATCTTGCCCAGGGCGTCCTTCGCCTTGCCCGTTCCGCTCGTGATCTGGCCGCTGTACTTGCCCTTGGTCTTGGAATCCACGACCTTGGCCACCTTGTCCAGACTCTCGCTGATCCTGCCCTCGTGCTGCTGGGCGAGGTCGCCGACCTTGTCCTTCGCCGGAGCGAGCTTGGCCTTCAGATTGTCCAGCAGGCCCATGGGTCACCTTCCATTGGCGGGTAGCTACGTACGGGCACCCTCGCCGGTCTCGCTGTCCGCGGCCACCTCGGCCGACTGCTGCTTCGGAATCTCCACGGCTTCCGCCACCGGAGCTTCCTCGGCAACCGGCTCGGCCTCGGCCGCTTCGGCCGCTGCGGACTCCGCCGTCAGGTCCTCCGCCGCGACCTCCTCGGTCGCAACCTCGTCCTTACGACGAAAAAACCGATCAAAAACACCCATGTCTACTCCCATAACGTTACTCGTGTGAGTGAAGTTCCGCCTTGGCCGGACCGGCCTCCGCCGGGCGCACGCCCGGCGGAACCACGCCAGAGCAACGACTCCGGATTCGCCGCGTCACGTAACCCGATCGGGTACATGCCCAGAGGTTTGCGAGACTGGGGCAGTGAGGAAAGCAGCCCCCGCCCCGCGGGTCATCGCCGTCGTAGGTCCCACGGCAGCCGGAAAGTCCGATCTGGGCGTCGCCCTGGCCCGTCATTTCGACGGTGAAGTCGTCAACGCAGACTCCATGCAGCTGTACCGGGGGATGGACATCGGCACCGCCAAGCTGACGACCGGGGAGCGGGGCGGCGTCCCGCACCACCTTCTCGACATCTGGGACGTCACCGAGACCGCGAGCGTCGCCGAGTACCAGCGCCTGGCCCGCGCCGAGATCGACAAACTCCTCGCGCAGGGCCGTACCCCGGTCCTCGTCGGCGGCTCCGGGCTGTACGTCCGCGGGGCCCTGGACGCCATGGAGTTCCCCGGCACCGACCCCGAGGTCCGGGCCCGGCTGGAGGAGGAGGTCACGCTGCGCGGCCCCGGCGCCCTGCACGCCCGGCTCGCCGCCGCCGACCCGGCCGCCGCCCAGGCCATCCTCCCCAGCAACGGACGGCGCATCGTGCGCGCGCTGGAGGTCATCGAGATCACCGGCCGCCCCTTCACCGCCAACCTGCCCGGCCACGAGTCCGTCTACGACACCGTGCAGATCGGCGTCGACGTGGCCCGGCCTGAGCTCGACGAGCGGATCGCGCTGCGGGTGGACCGGATGTGGGAGGACGGCCTGGTGGGCGAGGTCCGCGCACTGGAGGCGCGGGGGCTGCGCGACGGAATCACCGCCTCCAGGGCGCTCGGGTACCAGCAGGTGCTGGCCGCCCTCGCGGGGGAGTGCACCGAGGACGAGGCCAGGGCCGAGACGGTCCGCGCGACCAAGCGGTTCGCCCGCCGGCAGGACTCCTGGTTCCGCCGCGACCCGCGGGTCCACTGGCTCAGCGGGGCGGCCGCCGACCGCGGGGAACTCCCCGGACTCGCGCAGTCGTTGGTCGAACGACCGGTCACAGCCTGATCACGTGATGGCATCGGGAAGCTCCGGGCGCCCGTCCGGGGTCCGCGACCGTGCCATCATCAAACTCCGGCCGGTGCGGTCACCGGCGGTGAACATGCGGCGTTCGAGGTCCGAGTGGGGAGGGCGCGTGGCGATGGAGGCCGGCCCTCGCGACACCGGGCGGGACGACGCCCGGCGAGAAGTGGAGCCAACGCTTCACGACGCTCCGGGCACCCCGGGCACCCCGGGCGCCCTCGGCACCCCGGGTGCACCGAGCCCTGCCGGCGCGCCGCACGCGCCCGTCGGCCCCGAGGCGCTCGACGCGCCCGACGGGCTCGGGCTGCCCGCCGACCCGGCACGGCTGACCCCCGACGGCCCCGACGCACCGGACTCCGCCGAGGCGGCCGCCGCCTCCGGACCGGAGTACGAGGTGGAACTGCGTCCGCAGCGCCGCCTGCGCCTGTGGCAGATCGCCCCCATCGTGATGCTCGCCGCGGCCGGTTCGCTGATGTTCGCCTTCCCGCTCGCCTTCGAATTCGGCGACGGCGGAGCCGTGGTCGCCATGCTCGGCTTCCTCATCAGCTGCTGCGCCGGCGGCTGGGGCATGATGGCCGCCCGCCGCGTGGGCCACACCTGGCCCGGGCTCCCGGCCCGGGGCAGCGGGCGGCGCCCCGACTGGCGGATGGCCGCGCTGTACGCCGTGGCCGCACTGGCCGTCGTAGCGCTCGCCGTCTACCGGGTCGCCCGGCTGCGCTGACCGCGATCCGGACCGATCCACGCCCCTGAGCAGGGCATCGGTACGATGGGCGGGTGACGCAGAGCACCCTCTCCTTCCTCAAGGGCCACGGCACCGAGAACGACTTCGTGATCGTCCCGGACCCGGACAACTCCGTCGAGCTGCCCCCGGCCGCCGTCGCCAAGCTGTGCGACCGGCGGGCCGGCATCGGCGCGGACGGGGTACTGCACGTCGTCCGGTCCTCAGCGCACCCCGAGGCGGCGCACCTGGCCGACGAGGCGGAGTGGTTCATGGACTACCGCAACAGCGACGGCTCCGTCGCCGAGATGTGCGGCAACGGCGTGCGCGTCTTCGCCCGCTACCTGCAGTACGCCGGCCACGTCGAGCCCGGGGACCTCGCCGTCGCCACCCGAGGCGGCGTCAAGCGGGTCCACCTCGACAAGGGCGGGGACGTCACCGTCTCCATGGGACGCGCAGAGTTCCCCGAGGGCGAGATCACCGTCTCGGTCGGCGCCCGCAGCTGGCCCGCGCGCAACGTGAACATGGGGAACCCGCACGCCGTGGCCTTCGTTGAAAGCCTCGACGACGCCGGGAACCTGTTCACCGCCCCGCCGTTCAGCCCGGCGTCCGCCTACCCGACCGGTGTCAATGTCGAGTTCGTCGTCGACCGCGGCCCCCGGCACGTCGCCATGCGCGTCCACGAGCGCGGCTCCGGCGAGACCCGCTCCTGCGGCACCGGCGCCTGCGCCGTCGCCGTGGCCGCCATCCGCCGCGACGGCGCCGACCCGGCGGCCACCGGTGCACCGGCCACCTACACCGTGGACCTCCCCGGCGGCACCCTGGTCATCACCGAGCACCCCGACGGGCAGATCGAGATGACCGGACCGGCCGTGATCGTGGCCACGGGCGAGTTCGACGCGGACTGGCTCACCGAAACGGCCTTCGGCTGAAGCTTCCCTCTAATGGGTGATCCGTTTCACGCTGAGCGAGAGGTGGACTGCGCCACGTGGTGGGGTCGGTAACATCAGGCACCGGCCCTGAGGGCTCACCCCATGCCCACCACCGCCGGTCGAAGCCGCCGGAGGTGCCCATGAGTGCAGAGGCCACGAACCCCGAAGCACACCCCGAAGCGTGCCCCGAGCCCCGCAGACGGGGCCGGACCAGGCTCGATCTGCGCAGGCTCGGGCGCGCGGCCCTCCTCGGACCCACGTCCCGGGACCGGCTCCCCGACGCGATCGGCCATGTCGCCGAGGCACATCGCGCCCACCATCCGGACGCCGATCTGTCCATCCTGCGGCGGGCTTACCTCCTCGCGGAGACCTCTCACCGCGGCCAGATGCGCAAAAGCGGTGAGCCGTACATCACACACCCGCTCGCCGTCACCCTGATCCTCGCCGAACTCGGCGCCGAGACCACCACGTTGACGGCCTCTCTGCTCCACGACACCGTCGAGGACACCGAGGTGACCCTCGATCAGGTCCGCGCCGAGTTCGGCGACGAGGTCTGCTTCATCGTCGACGGCGTCACCAAGGTCGAGAAGATCGACTACGGCGCCGCCGCGGAGCCCGAGACCTTCCGCAAGATGCTCGTCGCCACCGGCAACGACGTCCGTGTGATGTCCATCAAGCTGGCCGACCGGCTCCACAACATGCGCACCCTCGGCGTGATGCGCCCCGAGAAACAGGCCCGCATCGCCAAGGTCACCCGTGACGTCCTCATCCCCCTGGCCGAACGGCTCGGCGTACAGGCCCTGAAGACCGAGCTGGAAGACCTCGTCTTCGCGATCCTGCACCCCGAGGAGTACGAGCACACCCGCGCGCTCATCGCGGCCCACGCCGGGGAGCGCGACCCGCTGCCCGCCATCGCCGACTCCGTACGGGCCGTCCTGCGCGACGCGGGCATCGCCGCCGAAGTACAGGTCCGGCCCCGGCACTTCGTCTCCGTGCACCGGATCGCCCTGGCCCGCGGCGAACTGCGCGGCTCCGACTTCGGCCGCATCCTCGTCCTGGTCGCCGAGAACGCCGACTGCTACGCGGTACTGGGCGAGCTGCACACCTGCTTCACCCCCGTGGTCTCGGAGTTCAAGGACTTCATCGCCGTACCGAAGTTCAACCTCTACCAGTCCCTGCACACCGCGGTCGCCACGCCCGAGGGATACGTCGCCGAGACCATCGTGCGGACCCGGCAGATGCACCGCGTCGCGGAGGCGGGCGTGGTCGCGCTCGGCAATCCGTACGCCACCGGGGCCCCGGACGCGGCGGCCGACCCGGACGAGGAGCGGGTCGACCCGACCCGGCCCGGCTGGCTGTCCCGGCTGCTCGACTGGCAGCAGTCCGCGCCCGACCCCGACACCTTCTGGACCGTGCTGCGCGCGGAGCTGGCCCAGGACCGGGAGATCACCGTCTTCCGGGTGGACGGCGGGACGCTGGGCCTGCCGGCCGGGGCCAGCTGTATCGACGCCGCCTACGCGCAGCACGGGGCGGCCGCCCACGGCTGTATCGGTGCCCGGGTCAACGGGCGTCTCACCTCGCTGGCGTCCAGGCTGTCCGACGGAGACACCGTGCAGCTGCTGCTCGCCCAGGACGCCTCGTCGGGGCCCGCCGCCGAATGGCTGGAGCACGCCCGCACCCCGGCCGCCCGGATCGCCATCGCCAGCTGGCTCGAAGCCCATCCCGACCGGGCGATGGCCACCACCACGGCCGCCCGGGCGCCGCTGTCCGTCGTCGGGGCCCGGGGCGGCGGGGGCAACGCGGTCGCCGACCTCCCCGACGCCCACGTACGGCTGGCCGGCTGCTGCACGCCGGTGCCGCCCGACGCGGTCGCCGGGTTCGTCGTACGGGGCGGTGCCGTCACCGTGCACCGCATCCACTGCGCGGCCGTGGCCCAGATGCGGGCCGTGGGGCGGACCTCCGTCGCCGTGCACTGGCGGGCGACCGCCGACTGCCGGGTCACGCTGCTCGCCGAATCGTTCGGCCGCCCGCATCTGCTGGCCGATCTCACCGAGGCCATCGCCCGGGAGGGCGTCGAGGTCGTCTCCGCGACCGTGGAACCGCCGGTCGAGCAGCGGGTCCGGCACACGTACACCCTGCTGCTGCCCGACGCGGCGGGGCTGCCCGCCCTCATGCGGGCGATGCGGGACGTGCCCGGCGTGTACGACGTCAGCCGCGCCTGAGGGCTCCGGGGGCGGTCGGGCCGGTCCGGACCGCTCTGACCGGGCGGGCCCGGCGCATGGGGGGCGGCAGCGGGGGGTGCAGCAGCGGAGGAACCCGTTCGGGTGGCGCCGTCGCGCGTCGTGCGCGGCCGGGGGACGGGCGCTGGTAAGCGGTGGTGGATGCAGCTCACTTCCCCCCGCCTGCGTGCAGCCCTGCTCGCCGCGGCCTCCCTCACCCTCGTCGCCGCCGTGCTGCCCCCGCCGAAGGCGCTGGGCATCGGCGACCGCCTCTTCCCGGAACTGGGCAACCCCGGGTACGACGTGCTCGCGTACGACCTGTCCTTCACCTACAAGGACAACCGCACCCCGCTCGACGCCGTCACCGTCATCAACGCCCGCACCCTGCACGCACTGGAGCGGATCAACCTGGACTTCAGCCGTGGAACGGTGACGTCCGCCGAGGTCAACGGGGCGCCGGCGCGGTTCGAGAGCGCGGGCGAGGACCTGGTGCTGACCCCGGCGCGGCCGGTGGGGAAGAACTCCGCGCTGCGCATCACCGTCCGGCACACCAGCGACCCGCGCGGGGCCGCCGACGGGGGCTGGGTGCCCACCGAGGACGGCCTGGCCATGGCGAACCAGGCGGACGCCGCCCACCGCGTCTTCCCCTGCAACGACCACCCGGCGGACAAGGCGCTCTTCACCTTCCGCGTCACCGCCCCGGCCGGTCTCACGGTCGTCGCCAACGGGGTGCCGGGCACCCTGCCGGCCCTCCGGACGGGCCGTACGACGGCGTGGACGTACCGGACCCTGCACCCGATGGCCACCGAACTGGCCCAGGTCTCGATCGGCCGGTCCGCCGTCGTGCACGGCACGGGCCCGCACGGCCTGCCGCTGCGCGACGTGGTGCCGGCCGCGGACCGGCAGCGGCTGGACCCCTGGCTGAAGAAGACCGCGGGGCACATCGAGTGGATGGAGCAGCGGGTCGGCCGGTACCCCTTCGAGAACTACGGGGTGCTGATCGCGCGGGCGACGACCGGCTTCGAGCTGGAGACCCAGACCCTCTCGCTCTTCGAGCACAGCCTCTTCTCGGGGGAGGGGTACCCCGAGTGGTACGTGGAGTCGGTGATGGTCCACGAGCTGGCCCACCAGTGGTTCGGCGACAGCGTCTCCCCGCGGACCTGGTCCGACCTGTGGCTGAACGAGGGCCACGCCACCTGGTACGAGGCCCTGTACGCGGACGGGCTCGGCAAGTACTCCCTGGAGCGGCGCATGCGCGAGGCGTACCAGCGCTCCGACCAGTGGCGGGCGGCGGGCGGGCCGCCGGCGGCCCCGAAGGCCGCCGCCCCGGGCGAGAAGATCGGGCTGTTCCGGCCGGTGGTCTACGACGGCTCCGCGCTGATCCTCTACGCGCTGCGCCAGGAGATCGGCACCGAGGCCTTCGACCGCGTCGAGCGGCGCTGGGTGACCGAGCACAAGGACTCGGTCGCGGGTACGGAGGACTTCGTACGCCTGGCCTCGCAGGAGGCGGGCCGGGACCTGACGGACTTCCTGGAGCCCTGGCTGTACGGGAAGAAGACCCCGGCGATGCCCGGGCGCCCGGAGTGGGGCGGCCCGGCGAAGGCCTGAGGAGGGGCGGGGCGGCCCCACGGGCGGGCCGGGGACGGGAACCGGCGGAAAAGGGTGTGACGGGCGGGGAACGGGCATGTCACCATCGACGGGCCCGTTCGGGGAATCCCCCGGCGGTGTGACACGTTGGACGTGACAGTGTTATGTCACTCGCGGTGCGCTGGGTTCCAGTACCTGGTCCCCCGGGCGCCGCGGACGCATTCGAATCGACGTAAGGATCCAATGACCTCCTCTTCTTCCCCTTCCCAGGACGCGCGGGACGCACAGGACGTGCCGGACTCGCAGAGCTTCACCGAGAGCCTTCGGGCCGATGCCCTGATGGAAGAGGACGTCGCCTGGAGCCACGAGATCGACGGAGACCGCGACGGCGAGCAGTTCGAACGCTCCGAGCGCGCGGCCCTGCGCCGCGTCGTCGGCCTCTCCACCGAACTCGAAGACGTCACCGAGGTCGAGTACCGGCAGCTGCGCCTGGAGCGCGTCGTGCTCGTCGGCGTCTGGACCTCGGGCACGGTGAACGACGCGGAGAACTCCCTCGCGGAGCTCGCCGCCCTCGCCGAGACGGCTGGTGCCCTCGTACTCGACGGCGTGATCCAGCGTCGCGACAAGCCCGACCCGGCCACCTTCATCGGCTCCGGCAAGGCCCGGGAACTGCGCGACATCGTCATGGAGACCGGCGCCGACACCGTCGTCTGCGACGGCGAGCTCAGCCCCGGCCAGCTCATCGCCCTCGAAGACGTCGTCAAGGTGAAGGTGGTCGACCGGACCGCCCTCATCCTCGACATCTTCGCCCAGCACGCCAAGTCCCGAGAGGGCAAGGCACAGGTCGCACTCGCGCAGATGCAGTACATGCTGCCGCGGCTGCGCGGCTGGGGTCAGTCGCTGTCCCGGCAGATGGGTGGCGGCGGCGGTGGCGGCATGGCCACCCGTGGCCCCGGTGAGACCAAGATCGAGACGGACCGGCGACGGATCCGCGAGAAGATGGCGAAGATGCGCCGGGAGATCGCGGAGATGAAGACCGGCCGCGACATCAAGCGGCAGGAACGGCGCCGCAACAAGGTTCCCTCGGTCGCCATCGCCGGATACACCAACGCGGGCAAGTCCTCGCTGCTCAACCGCCTCACCGGCGCGGGCGTACTGGTGGAGAACGCGCTGTTCGCCACCCTCGACCCGACCGTGCGCCGGGCCGAGACCCCGAGCGGCCGGATCTACACCCTGGCCGACACCGTCGGCTTCGTCCGGCACCTGCCCCACCACCTCGTCGAGGCGTTCCGCTCCACGATGGAGGAGGTCGGCGACTCCGACCTCATCCTGCACATCGTGGACGGCTCGCACCCGGCGCCGGAGGAGCAGCTGGCGGCGGTGCGCGAGGTGATCCGCGAGGTCGGCGCGGTGAACGTGCCCGAGATCGTCGTGATCAACAAGGCGGACGCCGCGGACCCGCTCGTGCTGCAGCGCCTGCTGCGGATCGAGCGGCACTCCATCGCCGTATCGGCCCGCACGGGCCTGGGCATCGAGGAACTCCTCGCGCTCATCGACACCGAGCTGCCCCGGCCCGAGGTCGAGGTGGAGGCCCTGGTGCCGTACACGCGCGGCTCGCTGGTGGCCAAGGCGCACGCCGAGGGCGAGGTGATCTCCGAGGAGCACACCGCGGAGGGCACCCTGCTCAAGGCGCGGGTCCACCAGGAGCTGGCGGCGGACCTGGCTCCGTACGCGCTCGCGAAGCAGTGACGCGCCGGAGCGAATGACGGCGTGAACGGCTGAGGGCCCCCTGCGGTGCAGGGGGCCCTCAGTGCTGTGCGGGGCGGTGCCGTGCCGCCGTGGGGTCCAGCGTGCAGCGGTCCAGCGGTCGTGCCCGTCGTGCCCGTCGTTCCCGCGTGGCGGGTGGTGCCTCGTACGGTCGTGCCGTGGTTACTTGAACTTGCCGCTGACGGCGTCGAAGATGCCCTTCGCCTCCGGGCCCAGCCGGGGTCCGGCCAGCCAGCCCGCCTTGGCCGGTCCGATCGAGGTGTTCGACACCAGCGCGGGCTTGCCGTCGGCGCCCGCCGCGACCCAGCCGCCACCGGAGGAACCGCCGGTCATGGTGCAGCCGATGCGGTACATCACCGGGTCGGCCGCGGCCAGCGACAGCCTGCCCGGCTTGTCCGCGCACTGGTAGGCCTTCTGGCCGTCGAAGGGGGCCGCCGCCGGGTAGCCCGTGGCGGTGATGCTCGCGACCTTGCCCACGGCCGGGGCGTTGAACTCCACCGGGAGCGCCGAACCGACCGTCTCCTCCAGGGACTTGCCGCTGCCCTTCTCCGGGGTCACGTGCAGCACCGCGAAGTCGTACGGAGCACCCGCGCCGCCGGTCGGACCGCCGGTCGCGATCCACTGGTCGGAGGTCTGCGCCCAGTCGCTCCACCAGACGCCGTACGGAGCCACCTGCTCGCGGGGCGCGCCCTTGAGCTGCGCCCCCTGCTTGCCCGCGTTGTTGTAGGAGGGGACGAAGGCGATGTTGCGGTACCAGCCGCCGGCCTTGCCCGCGTGCACGCAGTGGCCCGCCGTCCAGACCATGTTGGACTTGCCGGGGTGGGCGGGGTCCTTGACCACGGTCGCCGAGCAGACCATCGAGCCCTCGGGCCCGTCGAAGAAGACCTTGCCGGACTCCGGAACGCTCTGGTGGTAGGGCGGGTTCGCCGCCTTGGCCGTCACCGGAGCCGGGGTCGGGTCGGTGACGCCCTGGTCCTTGCCCGCGTCCGGGTCGACGGACGGGCGCTGCGGCTGCTCCGCGTCACGCATCCGGTCCGGGTCCCACAGGTCCTCGATGATCGGGTTGATGTAGTCGCCCGCCTCGCGGAGCCAGTCGTCCTTCTTCCAGTTCTTCCACTCGCCCCCCTTCCACTTCTCCAGGTCGAAGCCGTGCTCCTTGAGCTTCTCCTTCAGCTGGTCCGGGATCTTGATCCCGTCGGCCCCGGCCGGGAGGCTCGCCGCCACGGTCGGCTTGGCGTCGCCGCCGGCCTCACCGTCGCCGGGTCCGCAGGCCGCGGCGCTCAGCGCGAGCGCGGCCGCGCACAGGATCGCGGTGACCGGTCGGTTCGGTCGCATGTCGTCAGTCCCCCTGGGGTGGTTCCGGTAGTGAGGTGGTGCGTTGGAGTCCCGCTGAGTGCAGCCCCCCACTATGCCGCTGCTGCGCAGGACGACACAGCCCGGGGCGCCGGTTCCCCTCTCGGCCCCGGGCGGGCAAGGATCTTGGGCCCACCCGTGATCCGCCGCCGTCACCGTCGTTGGTACGTACGGGGGATGGGGATGCAGCGTTCATGTTCGAGGCGCAATCCGGAAGAGCAATCCGTGCGGGAGGACCGACACTCGTGGCTTTGACCGAGCAGGCCGCGGCCGCGGCGGCCGCCGCGGCGCAGATCCCGCCGCCGATCCCGTCTCCGGTTCCGTTGCCGATTCCGCCGACGATCGCGGCACGGGTCGCGCCACAGCTCCCGTGCCCGTCCCCATCTCTATCGCCGTCCCCGTCCCCGTCCCAGTCCCCGTCCCCGCTCCCGCTCCCGCCGCAGGTGCCGGCGCAGGGGAGCCGGGTGGCCGCAGGTTGCGCCGCGTCGGCCGTGTCACCCGAAGCCATCCTGCGCCGGCAGGCCCAGCGGGAGTCCGCGGCCCGGACGTACGCGCGCTCCCTGCCCGTCGTCCCCGTGCGCGCTCGCGGGCTGACCATCGAGGGCGCCGACGGGCGGCGTTACCTCGACTGCCTCTCCGGAGCCGGCACCCTCGCCCTCGGGCACAACCACCCGGTGGTGCTCGAAGCCATCCGAGGCGTCCTCGACTCCGGCGCCCCGCTGCACATGCTCGATCTCGCGACCCCGGTCAAGGACGCCTTCACCACCGAGCTGTTCACCAACCTGCCGCCCGCGCTGGCCGCCGACGCCCGCATCCAGTTCTGCGGGCCGGCCGGCACGGACGCGGTGGAGGCCGCGCTCAAGCTGGTCCGTACCGCGACCGGACGCTCGGGGCTGTTCGCGTTCACCGGGGCCTACCACGGCATGACCGCCGGAGCACTGGACGCGTCGGGAGGTGCCCCGGACGTACGGGTGACCCGGCTGCCCTACCCGCATGACCACCACTGCCCGTTC
This sequence comes from Streptomyces sp. NPDC048255, assembly GCF_040652415.1. Lineage (NCBI taxonomy): Bacteria > Bacillati > Actinomycetota > Actinomycetes > Kitasatosporales > Streptomycetaceae > Streptomyces > Streptomyces sp. NPDC048255. The sequence continues at coordinate 88,881 of NZ_JBEZMA010000020.1, read as the reverse complement.
GGCGTCGGGGGCCCCGAGGGAGCCCGGCTCGCCGCCCACTGGACCGAGAGCCTCCTGGACGACCCGAAGAGCGGGGTGACCCTGCCGGCCGGCATGATCGTCGAACCCGTGCAGGGCGAGGGCGGGGTCATCCCCGCCCCGGACGGCTGGTTGCGCCGGATGCGCGAGATCACCGCGGAGCGGGGGATCCCGCTGATCGCGGACGAGGTGCAGACGGGGGTCGGGCGGACCGGCGCGTTCTGGGGGGTCGACCACGCCGGGGTGGTACCCGACGTCATGGTCCTGTCCAAGGCGATCGGCGGCAGCCTGCCGCTCGCGGTGATCGTGTACCGGTCCGGCCTCGACGTCTGGGCCCCCGGGGCCCATGCCGGAACGTTCCGCGGCAACCAGCTGGCCATGGCGGCCGGTACCGCCACCCTCGCCTACGTACGTGAGAACCGGCTGGCGGAGCGCGCGGCGGTCCTGGGCGAGCGGATGCTCGCGGCCCTGCACGGCCTAGCCTCGGCGCACCCCTGCATCGGCGACGTCCGGGGGCGCGGCCTGATGATCGGCGTCGAACTCGTGGACCCCGACACCGGATCCGCCGCCCCCGCCCTCGCCGCGGCCGTCCGCCAGGAATGCCTGGACCGCGGGCTGATCGTCGAACTCGGTGGCCGCCACGCCGCCGTGGTCCGCCTGCTGCCCCCGCTGACCCTGACGGACGAGCAGGCCGCAGCGGTCCTCGACCGCCTGGCCGACGCCATCCCGGCCGCCGCCCGCCGGCTCCACTGACCCGCACCCCCAAGGACCCGCGATGCCCGAACCGCACCAGTCCACGCCCACCCCGCCCCCCACCCACACCCCCCACCGGCCCCCGGCCCCCCACCCCCAAGAAGCCACCCCCACCACGGCCCCCCACGAGACCCCGGCCCAGCCCCTGGGAGCCCCTGCCCCCGCACCCCACGGAGCCCCGGCCCCCCAGCTGCTGCGGACCCAGGCCCCCAACAGCGCCTCCCCCCAAGAGGCGGGCGGGGCTTCCGCGCCGCTGCCGCTGCGGGGGCCGGGCTCGGGCAGCGCCGCACCCCACGATGCCCCGGCCCCCCGGTCCCCGCGGTCCCCTGTCCCGGGCAATGCTGCGTCCCACGAGGCCGACGAGGCCCCGCCGCTGCCACTGCGGGCCCCTAGCCCCGCCAGCGGTGCGCCCCACCCGGCCGCCCCGCCCTCGCTGCGGGCGTCGGGCTCGGGCAGCGCCGCACCCCACGATGCCCCGGCCC
>NZ_JBEZMA010000020.1:0-87529 GCF_040652415.1 Streptomyces sp. NPDC048255 | reverse complement strand
CCCCGGTCCCTGCGGGCCCCTGTCCCGGGCAATGCTGCGTCCCACGAGGCCGACGAGGCCTCCGCGCTGCCGCTACGGGCCCCTGGCCACGCCAGCGGTGCGTCCCACGAGGCCGCCCCGCCCTCGCTGCGGGCGTCGGGCTCGGGCAGCGCCGCACCCCACGAGGCCCCGGCCCCCCGGTCCCTGCGGGCCCCTGTCCCGGGCAATGCTGCGTCCCACGAGGCCGACGAGGCCTCCGCGCTGCCGCTACGGGCCCCTGGCCACGCCAGCATTGCGTCCCACGAGGCCGCCCCGTCCCCGTTGCGGGCGCCGGGCTCGAGCAGCGCCACACCCCACGAGGCCCCGGCTCCCCGGCCCTTGCGGGCCCCTGTCCCGGGCAATGCTGCGCCCCACGAGGCCGGCGAAGCCACCTCCCTGCCGCTGCGGGCCTCTAGCACCGCCAGCGGTGCGCCGCACGAGGCCGCCCCACTGCCTCCGCGGGCCTTGGGGCCTGGCGGTGGTGCCACTCACGAGGTCGGCGAGGCCGCCGCGTTGCCGCTGCTGGCCCCTGACACCGGCAACGGTGCACCACTCGAGGCCCACGACGCCACCCCCCTGTCTCTGTCGGCCCCTGGCCCCGCCAGCGTTGCGTCCCACGAGGTCGGCGAGGCCCTGCCCCTGGCGCTGCGGGCATCACGCCCCGGCGATGTTGCGCCCCAGGAGGCCCCGGCCACGGCTTCCGCCGCCCATCTCGCCCTGCCGCAGGGCCCGCTCCCCGGGCCGACCACAGGGCAGCCGCCGATTCCCGCACCCCAACCGGGAGCCACGGACTCCCCGGCCGGGTCCCCTCCCGGGGAGGCGCCGCTCCTGGAGCCAATCCCCACCACCCCCGCGGCGCCGACCCGACAACTCGGCCACCCCAGCCCCGACTTGGACACCCCGCCCTCACCCACGACCGACGAGGCATGGCCTGCCCCAGATGCCCAGCCCGCGGCCCGGCCGGAGTCCGGCGCGGCTTGGTCGACCTCGGGCGCCCAGCCCCCGGCCCAGTCGGACGGGAGCACGGCGTGGCCGACGTCGGAAGCTCAGCCTGCGGCCCAGCCGGAGGGGAGCACGGCGTGGCCGACGTCGGATGCTCAGCCGGCGGCCCGGCCGGAGGCAGGCGGGGCATGGCCGACCCCCGGAGCTCGGCTCACGGCCCGGCCGGAGACCGGCGCGGCTTGGCCGACCTCGGGTGCCCAGCCCCCGACCCAGGCGGGGGGCAACCCGGCGTGGCCGACCTCGCATGCTCAGCCCGCCGCCGAGCCCCAGGGGAGAACGGCATGGCCGACCCCCGGGGCCCAGCCCGTGGCCCAGCCGGAAGGCAGTGCGGCGCAGCCCAGCTCAGCCGCACCACTGGCCCCCGCCGGGCAGACCCCGGCCGGACCGGCTCGCCCACCCACAGCGGCAGCCGCGCCCCACGCCGCTGAGCCTCCCGGCCCCGTCGCCGGGTCTGACGGCCTGCTCGCTCACGGTGCCGGGGAGGGACGCGAACCTGAGGTGAAGGGCGGCGTATCGGACGGGGCCTCCCCCGGGCAGGGGCCGGGAGGGGACGGGCCCGCCGACTCGCAGCAGGCGCAGGCGGGTGGCTCCTCCGAGGCGGCTTCGGACAGGCCAGGCCACGGGTGGGCCGGCCTGCCCGGTAACCCGGCCTCGTCCGACGGTCCCGCGGCTGCCGACTGGCCTGTCCAGCACGGGCCCGAGGGCGCCCGGGTCGCACCGCAGTACCCGCCCGCCTCGGCCCGGCCGGGCGACCGCGGACACGACCGGCCTGCCGGGGACCCGCCCAGCGAGGCCCCTGCGCAGCAGCCCCCCGCCTTCGGGACCGGGGCAGCAGTGGGCGCGGCGGCGACCGTGCCCCGGCAGAAGGACGGCACCCCCCGACTCCGCCCCGGCTGGACGGGAGCCGTCGGCCCGGAACCCGCCGCGCTGCCCGACCTCCTGGACCACCCCGACCCTGCGGTCGCAGCCGAGGCCGCGACGGTGGAGAACCTCCTCCGGTGCTGGGTCCGCGAGGCCGCGATCCCGCGGCCCGACGGGCCCGCCGGGACCCTGCTGCGGATCCCCCTCCCCGCATCCGGCGCCGCCCTGCTCGTGGCCGTCCGTTACTGGTCCCCGGCAGGCTGGCACCGCTTCGCTCCCGCCCGGCTCGAAGGCGCGCCCGCGGGGGCGCCCGCCCTGGACGCCGTCACTCTTGCCGCCCTCATCGCCCGCGAGGGCACCGGTGGCGGGCGCGGTGGTGCCGATCTCGTCGGCCGGGTCTCCGACTCGGTGCGCCGTACCACCGAGTTCATCGCCGACCGGCGCCAACACCCCACCGCTCCCACCCCCGTCGCCGGGGACCGCTTCCTCACCGCCGAACAGTCCCTCCTTCTCGGTCACCCCCTCCAGCCGGATCCGAAGAGCCGCGAAGGACTCTCCGAAGCCGAAGTACGCGGCTACTCACCCGAACTCCACGGCTCCTTCCCCCTGCACTGGTTCGCGGTCGCCCCCACCGCCCTCGCCACAGACTCGGCCTGGACCGAGCGCGGCCGCCCCGTACCCGCTGCCCAGCTCCTCGGCCGGCTCGCCCCCGGGCTTCCGCTGCCCGACGGCACCGTCCCCCTTCCCCTGCATCCCTGGCAGGCCCGCGACCTGCTCCAGCGCCCCGCCGTCGCCGGCCTCCGCGACGCGGGACTCCTGCACGACCTGGGCCCCCACGGCGACCCCTGGTACCCCACCTCCTCCGTCCGTACCGTCCATCGGCCGGGCGCCCCCGCGATGCTCAAGCTCTCCCTGGGCCTGCGCATCACCAACTCCCGTCGCGAGAACCTCCGCAAGGAACTCCACCGCGGCGTCGAGGTGCACCGGCTGCTCCGGACCGGCCTCGCCGAGCAGTGGCAGACGTCCCACCCCCGCTTCGACATCGTCCGCGACCCCGCCTGGGTCGCCGTCGATGCCCAGGACGGGACGCCCGTCCCCGGCCTCGACGTCATGCTGCGCCACAACCCCTTCCGCCCGGGCGACGACGCCGTCTGCGTCGCCGCACTCACCGCTCCCCGCCCCTGGCCCGGCCGGACCACCATGCGCTCCCGGCTCGCCGAGATCGTCTGCTCCCTCGCCACCGCCACCGGACACACCCCGTCCGCCGTCGCCGCCGAGTGGTTCCTGCGCTACCTCGACAACGTCGTACTGCCGGTCCTCGCCTTCGACGCGCTCGCCGGCATCGCCCTCGAAGCGCACCAGCAGAACACCCTGGTCCTCCTCGACCCGGCCGGCTGGCCGGTCGGCGGCCGCTACCGCGACAACCAGGGCTACTACTTCCGCGAATCCCGTCGCGCGGAACTGGAGCACCGGCTTCCCGGTATCGGCAGCGCCAGCGACACCTTCGTCTCCGACGCCGTCACCGACGAACGCTTCGCCTACTACCTCGGCATCAACAACGTGCTCGGCCTCATCGGCGCCTTCGGATCCCAGCGGCTCGCCGACGAACGCGTACTGCTCGCCGCCTTCCGCCGCTTCCTCAGCAAGGCCGCGGGCCTCGGACCGCTCCCCACACGGCTGCTCGACTCACCCACCCTGCGCTGCAAGGCGAATCTGCTCACCCGCCTGGGAGGCCTCGACGAACTCGTCGGACCCGTCGACACCCAGTCCGTCTACGTCACCATCGCCAACCCCCTTCACGATTGACGCGTCAGCGCTGACGCGGAGAAGAGCCCCCGATGCCGTCCACCGACACCCCAGCCGGCTCCGCCGCAGACGACACCGTCGAAGTGCGTCTCACGCCCCATCTGCTGCCCCTGCTCGCCGAGGCCGACCTCCTCGATTCCCCCGCCGCCTGGGGCAGCGCCGTCACCCCCGCCGGAGCCTTCCGCCTCGAACCCGTACGGCCGGGCCGAGACCTGGAGCTCCTCGCGCGGTGGATGAACGACCCGGATGTGGCCGCCTATTGGGAGCTGGCCGGTCCCGCCGCCGTCACCGCCGCCCACCTGCGGTCCCAGCTCGACGGAGACGGCCGCAGCATCCCCTGCCTCGGCCTCCTCGACGGCACGCCGATGAGCTACTGGGAGATCTACCGGGCCGACCTCGACCCCCTCTCCCGGTACTACCCGGCGCGCCCCCACGACACGGGTATCCACCTGCTCATCGGAGACGGCACGAACCGCGGCCGCGGCCTGGGCACCGCGCTGCTGCGCGGCGTGGCCGACCTCGTGTTCGACAACCGTCCTCGCTGCACACGCGTCATCGCGGAACCGGACATCCGCAACACCCCCTCCGTATCGGCCTTCCTGAGCTCTGGATTCCGCTGTTCCGCGGAAATCGACCTTCCCGAGAAGCGCGCCGCCCTGATGATCCGGGAGCGGGCGCTGCGCAATCTCCTCTGATCGCCGCCCCGCGTGCCCCGAATCCCCTCATCGCTCCGCACCTCTCCCTTCGAAAACTCTGCGTCGCGCAGCAAAGTTCCCGATCCTCGAGGAGTCCCGTGCCGAATTTCCCCGCAGCCCCCGACTCCGCCGGTTCCTACTCCACAGGCCCCGGTTCCCCGGATCGTGACGTGCCGCCGTCGCCGCAGGACCCCCGCACGCCGCCAGAACTCAACCGGGCGACCTGGCAGGGCGCGGCCCGCCGGCTGCTGGCGAAGATGCTCTCCGAGTTCGCCTACGAGGAGATCATCAGCCCGGTCCCCGCCCCGTCGGCCCTGGGTGACGCGTGGACCCTGACCCTCGACGACGGCAGCAGCCTCGGCTTCCGGGCCCGCCGCCGCACGTACGACAGCTGGCAGGTCGCCCCGGACACCATCACCCTCACCCCGCCGCCCCCCTCCACCGAGGCTTCGACCGCTTTCGGGGACCCGTACGCCTTCCTCGTGCGCGCCCGCACCCTCCTCGGCCTCGACGGAGCCACCCTCGGCCACCTCGTCCGCGAGCTCAGCGCCACCCTCGCCGCCGACGCGCGCATCGACCACACCGCGCTCACGGCCGACGTCCTCGCCGACCTGGACTACGCCGCCCTCGAAGGCCACCAGACCGGTCACCCCTGGCTCGTCCTCAACAAGGGGCGCATCGGCCTGTCCGGCGCCGACACCGCGGCCTGGGCCCCCGAGGCGCGCACCCGTCAGCGGCTGCCCTGGCTCGCCGCCCACACCTCGCTCGCCGCCTACCGCGGCACCGCCGGCCTGGAGGACCCCGCCCGCCTCTACGCCGCCGAGCTCGACTCCAGCACCCGCGCCGCCTTCGACCAGGCCCTGCGCGACCGCGGCCTCGACCCGCTCACCTACTTCTACCTGCCGGTCCACCCCTGGCAGTGGGACGAGGTCGTCCTGCCCCTCTTCGCCCCGGCCCTCGCCTCCGGCGCCCTCGTCCCGCTCCCCGCCGACCCCGACGTACGGCTCCCGCAGCAGTCCATCCGTACCTTCCTCAACCTCACCCGCCCCGACCGGCACAGCGTCAAACTCCCGCTCTCGGTCTTCAACACCATGGTCTGGCGCGGCCTGCCCAGCGACCTCACCTTCGCCGCCCCCGCCGTCACCGCCTGGATCCACTCCCTCCGCGACGCGGACCCCTTCCTCCGCGACGAGTGCGGGGTCGTCCTGCTCGGCGAGGTCGCCTCCGTCACCGTCCGCCACCCCGTCTACGACCAGCTTCCCGAGGTCCCATACCAGTACAAGGAGCTCCTCGGCGCGATCTGGCGCGAACCGCTGGCCGGCCATCTCGCGCCCGGCGAGCGCGCCCGCACGCTCGCCTCCCTCCTCCACACCGACCCGCGGGGCCGGTCCTTCACCGCCGAGCTCGTCGCCCGCTCCGGGCTGGGCCCCACCGTGTGGCTCCAGCGCCTCTTCGCCGCCCTGCTGCCCCCGCTCCTGCACTTCCTCTACCGCTACGGCACCGTCTTCTCCCCGCACGGAGAGAACGCCATCGTGATCTTCGACGAGCACGACGTGCCCGTCCGGCTCGCGGTGAAGGACTTCGTGGACGACGTCAACATCAGCGCGCACCCGCTGCCCGAACTGGACTCCCTGCCCGACGAGGTCCGGGCCGTCCTCCTCGCAGAGCCCGCCGACTTCCTGCCTCAGTTCATCCACTCCGGGCTCTTCATCGGCGTCTTCCGCTACCTCTCGGCGCTCTGCGAGGACCGCCTCGGCGTCCCGGAGGAGGAGTTCTGGTCCCTCGTACGGGCGGAGATCCTGCGCCACCAGGCCCGCTTCCCGGAGCTCAAGGAGCGCTACGAGCTCTTCGACCTGCTCGGCGAACGCATCGGCCGGCTCTGCCTCAACCGGAACCGGCTCTACGAGGACGGCTACCGCGACCGCCCCGAACGGCCGCACGCCGTTCAGTACGGCACCGTACCCAACCCGTTGTACCGGCCATGAATCCTCTTCGGTGCCGTTCCTGTCGGTGGGGCCCCGTAGGGTTGTCAGTGCTATGACGAAGCCCTCCCTCCCCGACCTGCTGCACGCCGCCGTCTCCGCCGTCGGCGGCACGGAGCGCCCCGGCCAGGTGGCCATGGCCGAAGCCGTCGCCGAAGCGATCGACGACAGCTCCCACCGCCTCATCCAGGCCGGCACCGGCACCGGTAAGTCCCTGGGCTACCTGGTGCCGGCCCTCGCCCACGGCGAGCGCGTGGTCGTGGCCACCGCGACCCTCGCCCTCCAGCGCCAGCTCGTCGAGCGCGACCTGCCCCGGACGGTGGACGCACTGCATCCGCAGCTGCGCCGCCGGCCGCAGTTCGCCATGCTCAAGGGCCGCTCCAACTACTTGTGCCTGCACCGGCTGCACGAGGGCGCGCCGCAGGACGAGGAGGAAGGCCTCTTCGACCAGTTCGAGGCGGCCACCCCCACCAGCAAGCTCGGTCAGGACCTGCTGCGCCTGCGCGACTGGGCGGACGAGACCGAGACCGGGGACCGCGACGACCTGACCCCGGGCGTCTCGGACAAGGCCTGGTCGCAGATCTCCGTCTCCTCCCGCGAATGCCTGGGCGCGACGAAGTGCGCGTACGGAGCCGAGTGCTTCGCCGAGGCCGCGCGGGAGCGGGCCAAGCTCGCGGACGTGGTCGTCACCAACCACGCGCTGCTCGCCATCGACGCCATCGAGGGCGCCCCGGTGCTGCCGCAGCACGAGGTGCTTATCGTGGACGAGGCCCACGAGCTGGTCTCGCGGGTGACCGGCGTCGCCACCGGCGAGCTCACCCCGGGGCAGGTCAACCGCGCGGTGAAGCGGGCGGCGAAGCTGGTCGACGAGAAGACGGCCGACTCCCTGCAGACCGCTTCGGAGTCCTTCGAGCGGGTCATGGAGCTGGCCCTTCCGGGCCGGCTGGAGGTGGTCCCCGAGGACCTGGGGTACGCGCTGATGTCCCTGCGGGACGCCGCGCGCAATGTGATCTCGGCGATCGGCGCGACCCGCGACAAGTCCGTCCACGACGAGGACGCCGTTCGCAAGCAGGCCCTGGCCGCCGTGGAGAACGTCCACTCGGTGGCGGAGCGGATCACCAACGGCTCCGAGTACGACGTCGTCTGGTACGAGCGCCACGACCGCTTCGGCGCCACCCTCCGCGTCGCCCCCCTGTCGGTGTCGGGCCTGCTGCGCGAGAAGCTCTTCGAGGACCGCTCCGTGGTCCTGACCTCGGCCACCCTCAAGCTCGGCGGTGACTTCAACGGGGTCGCGGCCTCCCTGGGCCTGTCCCCGGAGGGGGTCGAGGGCGACGACGTACCGCTCTGGAAGGGCCTGGACGTCGGCTCCCCCTTCGACTACCCGAAGCAGGGCATCCTCTACGTCGCCAAGCACCTGGCCACGCCGGGCCGCGAGGGCACCCGCGGCGACATGATGGACGAGCTCGCCGAACTGATCGAGGCGGCCGGCGGCCGGACCCTCGGACTCTTCTCCTCCATGCGCGGAGCCAAGGCCGCCGCCGAGGAACTGCGCGGCCGGCTCGACCATCCGATCCTGCTCCAGGGCGAGGAAACGCTCGGTGAGCTGATCAAGGCCTTCGCGGCCGACCCGAAGACCTGCCTGTTCGGGACGCTGTCGCTGTGGCAGGGCGTGGACGTGCCCGGTGCCAGCTGCCAGCTCGTGGTGATGGACCGGATCCCCTTCCCCCGCCCCGACGACCCGCTGATGAGCGCCCGGCAGAAGTCGGTCGAGGAGCACGGCGGGAACGGCTTCATGGCCGTCGCGGCCACGCACGCCGCGCTGCTCATGGCCCAGGGTGCGGGCCGGCTCGTACGGGCCACCGGCGACCGGGGTGTCGTCGCGGTCCTGGATCCCCGGCTGGCCACGGCCCGGTACGGGAGCTTCCTGCGCGCCACCCTCCCGGACTTCTGGTACACCACGGACCGCAACCAGGTCCGTCGCTCCCTGTCCGCGATCGACGCCACAGCGCAGGCCGACGGGAAGTAGTTTCCAGGAGCACGAACCGCAACCATCAATTGAGCAACCCAAACGGAGAGCAACCACCTCCGCGAGAGCGGCGCCGGTTTAGGCGCGAAAAGCAGCCCTGGGACCGGCGCAGTAGGTCCCAGGGCTGGCGGAGGGCAGCGAGGTCAGACCCGACGCAGTACGGCGACGACCTTGCCGAGGATGGTCGCCTCGTCGCCGGGGATCGGCTGGTACGCGGCGTTGTGCGGGAGGAGCCAGACGTGGCCGTCCTCGCGCTTGAAGCGCTTGACCGTGGCCTCGCCGTCCAGCATCGCCGCGACGATGTCGCCGTTCTCAGCGACCGGCTGGCGGCGGACCGTGACCCAGTCGCCGTCACAGATGGCGGCCTCGATCATCGAGTCGCCGACGACCTTGAGGACGAAGAGCTCGCCGTCGCCGACCAGCTGGCGGGGGAGGGGGAACACGTCCTCGACCGACTCCTCGGCGAGGATCGGACCACCGGCCGCGATCCTGCCGACCAGGGGAACGTAGGAGGCGGCGGGCTTGCCGGTGGTGTCCGTGGGCTGCGAGCTCGGCTGGTCGGAGCCGCGTACCTCGTAGGCGCGGGGGCGGTGCGGGTCGCGGCGCAGGAAGCCCTTGCGTTCCAGGGCCATCAGCTGGTGGGCGACGGACGACGTGCTGGACAGGCCGACCGCCTGACCGATCTCGCGCATCGACGGCGGGTAGCCCCGCCGCTGCACCGAGTCGCGGATGACCTCGATGACCCTCCGCTGCCGGTCCGTGAGCCCGGAGCTGTCGGCGCGGATGCCTGGAGGTCGACCTGGCAGCGAGCGTGCGGGGCGTACGGGCTCCGCCTCCGGGTTCAGGTTTGCGTCGTTCATGGCATGCACCGGCTCAAGTCGGCTCTGGGAGCGGTTCTGGGCAGTGATGGTGGCACTGTCTGCGGTGGTGGTCACGTCGGCCCCTCTCGAAATGTTCTCCCTAGCTGGACAACGGTAGTTGCTTTCGAAAGGTTGCGCCAAACACACGTTCGAGTGAAAAATCGCAGATCGTCCAGCGTGGGCATTTCAAGGGGTGTATGGACGATCAGTACGCCGAACGCGGGTTCGGCTCGGCATCCGCTGCTTACGGTACCCTTCCCGGTCGGGTCGCCACCGTCCGGCCTGCGTCCAGTGTGGCATCGCCGGGCCTCGTGACCGCCTGTCGGGCACCGCGACACGCGGAGCCACGTAAATCCGCCACAACCCAAGATCTAGTGGTTGGATGAGCGCTGCCGCCCAGAAGTTGTGGTCCTCGGGTCTGCCGAGGCTCCCGACATCGCATATGCTGGTGGCTGCTTCACGGGCCCCCGGAAGAGATCCGTCTCCGCCGTTCAGGGGCCGCGTGAGGTGATTCAGTCGTGCCAAGAGGGAGGGTGAGGGAACCATGCACTGCCCCTTCTGCAGGCACCCCGACAGCCGCGTCGTCGACAGCCGCACCACGGACGACGGCACGTCGATCCGCCGGCGCCGTCAGTGCCCCGACTGCTCCCGTCGCTTCACGACGGTGGAGACGGCCTCGCTGATGGTGATCAAGCGCAGCGGGGTGACCGAACCCTTCAGCCGCACCAAAGTCATCTCTGGCGTCCGCAAGGCGTGCCAGGGGCGACCGGTCACCGAGGACGCCCTCGCCAAGCTCGGCCAGCGGGTCGAGGAGGCGGTGCGCGCCACCGGGAGCGCCGAGCTGACCACCCATGACGTGGGTCTGGCCATACTCGGCCCGTTGCAGGAACTCGACCTCGTCGCATACCTGCGGTTCGCGTCCGTGTACAAAGCGTTCGACACCCTTGAAGACTTCGAGACCGCCATCGTGGAACTGCGCGAGCGGCGGCCTCACCCCGAAGAGTGCGGGCCCGGTGGGACCGGTTCGGTCCCCGTGCCCGCCTCCGCCGCCGACTGACCGGACGGCCCGCGCCGAGGTGCTCGCGCACCGTGGTGCGGCCGGTCGGCCGTGCGAAGAGACGTAGATACAAGACACAGCACCGTGCCGCGGAATAACGCTGGCACTTTAGGGCGTTTTTGCCCTCATATGGGAGGCCTGGCATGACAGAGACGGCGAGCAGCTCGGCACGTGGTTCCCGCGCCAAGGGGACCAAGGCTGCCAAGGGCGGCCTGCGTATCGAGCGCATCCACACCACCCCCGGCGTGCACCCGTACGACGAGGTGAGCTGGGAGCGCCGTGACGTCGTCATGACCAACTGGCGCGACGGTTCGGTCAACTTCGAGCAGCGCGGCGTCGAGTTCCCCGACTTCTGGTCGGTGAACGCGGTCAACATCGTCACCAGCAAGTACTTCCGCGGCGCGGTCGGCACCCCGCAGCGCGAGACCGGCCTGAAGCAGCTGATCGACCGGATCGTGAAGACGTACACGAAGGCCGGCGAGGACTTCGACTACTTCTCCTCGCCCGCCGACGCGGAGATCTTCGAGCACGAGCTCACCTACGCCCTGCTCCACCAGATCTTCAGCTTCAACTCCCCGGTGTGGTTCAACGTCGGCACGCCCCAGCCGCAGCAGGTCTCCGCCTGCTTCATCCTGGCCGTCGACGACTCCATGGAGTCGATCCTCGACTGGTACAAGGAAGAGGGCATGATCTTCAAGGGCGGCTCCGGCGCCGGCCTGAACCTCTCCCGCATCCGCTCCTCCAAGGAGCTGCTCTCCTCCGGCGGCAACGCCTCCGGTCCGGTCTCCTTCATGCGCGGCGCCGACGCGTCCGCCGGAACGATCAAGTCGGGCGGCGCCACCCGCCGCGCGGCCAAGATGGTCGTCCTGGACGTGGACCACCCGGACGTCGAGGCCTTCATCGAGACCAAGGTGAAGGAAGAGGAGAAGATCCGCGCCCTGCGCGACGCGGGCTTCGACATGGACCTGGGCGGCGACGACATCACGTCCGTCCAGTACCAGAACGCCAACAACTCCGTCCGCGTGAACGACGAGTTCATGACGGCCGTCGAGAACGGCACCAAGTTCGGCCTGCGTGCCCGCATGACCGGCGAGGTCATCGAGGAGGTCGACGCCAAGGCGCTCTTCCGCAAGCTCGCCGAGGCCGCGTGGGCCTGCGCCGACCCGGGCATCCAGTACGACGGTGTGATCAACAACTGGCACACCTGCCCCGAGTCCGGCCGCATCACCGCGTCCAACCCCTGCAGCGAGTACATGCACCTGGACAACACGTCCTGCAACCTCGCCTCGCTGAACCTGATGAAGTTCCTCAACGACGACGGCAAGGGCAACCAGTCCTTCGACGCCGAGCGCTTCGCCAAGGTCGTCGAGCTCGTCATCACCGCGATGGACATCTCCATCTGCTTCGCGGACTTCCCGACGCAGAAGATCGGCGAGAACACCCGAGCCTTCCGCCAGCTGGGCATCGGCTACGCCAACCTCGGCGCCCTGCTGATGGCCACCGGCCACGCGTACGACTCGGACGGCGGCCGCACCCTGGCCGCGTCGATCACCTCGCTGATGACCGGTACCGCGTACAAGCGCTCCGCCGAGCTGGCCGCGATCGTCGGCCCGTACGACGGCTACGCCCGCAACGCCGAGTCGCACAAGCGCGTGATGAAGCAGCACGCCGACGCGAACGCCGTCGCGCCGCGCACCGAGGACCTGGACAACGCGATCTGGGCCGCGGCCACCGAGGCCTGGCAGGACGTCCTGCGCCTCGGCGAGAAGAACGGCTTCCGGAACTCCCAGGCCTCCGTCCTCGCGCCGACCGGCACCATCGGTCTCGCGATGTCCTGCGACACCACCGGTGTCGAGCCGGACCTGGCCCTGGTCAAGTTCAAGAAGCTCGTCGGCGGCGGCTCGATGCAGATCGTCAACGGCACCGTCCCGCAGGCCCTTCGCCGCATGGGGTACCAGGAAGAGCAGATCGAGGCGATCGTCGCCCACATCGCCGAGCACGGCGTGGTCGTCGGTGCCCCGGGCCTGAAGGCGGAGCACTACTCGGTGTTCGACTGCGCCATGGGCGAGCGTTCCATCTCCGCGATGGGCCACGTCCGCATGATGGCCGCGATCCAGCCCTGGATCTCCGGCGCGATCTCGAAGACGGTCAACATGCCGGAGACGGCGACCGTCGAGGAGATCGAGGAGATCTACTTCGAGGCGTGGAAGATGGGCGTCAAGGCGCTCGCGATCTACCGCGACAACTGCAAGGTCGGCCAGCCCCTCTCCGCCAAGAAGAAGGAGGAGGAGAAGGAGGAGGTCACCGCCAAGACGGAGGAGACCATCCGCGCCGCCGTCGAGAAGGTCATCGAGTACCGCCCCGTCCGCAAGCGCCTCCCCAAGGGCCGCCCGGGGATCACCACCTCCTTCACGGTCGGTGGCGCCGAGGGCTACATGACCGCGAACTCCTACCCGGACGACGGTCTGGGCGAGGTCTTCCTGAAGATGTCCAAGCAGGGTTCCACCCTCGCGGGCATGATGGACGCCTTCTCGATCGCCGTTTCCGTGGGCCTGCAGTACGGCGTGCCGCTGGAGACCTACGTCTCGAAGTTCACCAACATGCGCTTCGAGCCGGCGGGCATGACGGACGACCCGGACGTGCGGATGGCGCAGTCGATCGTCGACTACATCTTCCGCCGCCTGGCGCTCGACTTCCTGCCCTTCGAGACCCGCTCGGCCCTCGGCATCCACACCGCCGAGGAGCGTCAGCGCCACCTGGAGACCGGCTCCTACGAGCCCCTCGAGGACGAGCTGGACACCGAGTCGCTGGCCCAGTCGGCCCCGCTGGCCGCGGTGCCGACGACGCCGAAGCCGGTCGCGGCGGCCATCCCGGTCCCGGCTCCGAAGACGGCGCACAGCAACGCCGAACTGGTCGAGATGCAGCTCGGCGTCTCCGCCGACGCCCCGCTCTGCTTCTCCTGCGGTACGAAGATGCAGCGCGCCGGCTCCTGCTACATCTGCGAGGGCTGCGGCTCCACCAGCGGCTGCAGCTGATACACGGCTGATTGAGCGGTAGCTCACGAAGGGGACCGGCCGAGGGCCGGTCCCCTTCGTCGTGTCCGACAGTGCGCGGAGCCGGGACGGCGGCCGGATCTTTGTGGTTTCTGCCAGTACGGCCGTCCGCCGAGGTGCGGCAAGACTTCCAGCCAGAGGCCGCGGTGCGCCCCGGGGACGGGGGCCGTGGCCAAGGACACGCCGAAACGGGGAGACTTCACGATGAGCGCGCAGCAGCAGTACGACGAGATCGGTGAGGCGTACGAGGGGTTCAAGGCCCTGCGACTGGAGCAGTACGCGGTGGTGCCCAGCTTCCTGGCCCTGGTCGGGGACGTGAGCGGCAAGTCGGTCCTCGACCTGGCCTCCGGCACCGGCTTCTACAGCAGGGAGTTCAAGCGGCGCGGCGCCGCGGACGTGCTCGGAATCGACATCTCCGGGGAAATGGTCGCCGTGGCACAGCAGTTGGAGGAGCGCAATCCGCTGGGCGTGCGCTACGAGGTCGGCGACGTGTCCGAGCTGCGGCCCTTCGAGCAGCGCTTCGACATCGGCCTGGCGGTCCAGCTGCTCAACTACGCGGAGGACATCGCCACCACGGAGCGGATGTGCCGCAACGTGCACCGGAGCCTGAAGCCCGGCGCGGAGTTCTTCCTGCTCAACCAGTCGCCCGACTTCCGCTTCGACGGGCCGACCCCGGAGAAGTACGGCTTCCTTTCCGTGCTGACCGGCGAGGAGGTCGAGACCGGCCCGCAGGTCCGGACCACGGCTCTGCTCGACCCGCCGGTCTCGTTCGTCGCCAACCGCCCGCGCCGCGAGGTCTACGAGAAGTCCCTGACGGCGGCCGGGTTCAGCGGGCTGACCTGGGTTCCGCTGGAGGTCACCGAGGCCGGTCTGCGCGAGTTCGGTGCGGACTTCTGGGCGGACTTCCACGCCAACCCTCCGCTGGAGATGCTGCGCTGCCGCGCCTGACGGCCGGCGGCGATCCCGATGACCCGGCCTCCGCAAAGCGCCCGAACGGGGGCCGGTCCGCCGGTCGTTGGCCGATGGAGGCCCAAGACGGTCCGGGTGAGGGTGTGCTGGCATGCTGATCACTGAGCGGGGGCCGGGTGACCGGAGGCCCCCGGCCGGTGAGACGGGGGAGTGCAGCCATGTGGAGCGGTGACCAGCTGGACCTGGACGCCTATCTGGAGCGGATCGGGTACGAGGGCGACGGCGGGCGGGAACCACGGGCGGACCTGCGCACGTTGAAGGAAGTGCACCGGGCCCACACCGGTGCCCTCACCTTCGAGAACCTGGACGTGCTGCTCGGCCGGCCCGTCGAGCTGGACGTCAAGGCCGTGGAGGACAAGCTCGTACGGGGCAGCCGCGGCGGCTACTGCTACGAGCAGAACTCGCTGCTGGCCGCTGCCCTGGAGCGGATCGGCTTCGAGGTGTCCGGGCGCGGTGCCCGCAACCGCACCCGGGGTGATGACCTGCGCCCGGTGACGCACGCCGTCCTCGTCGCCACCGTCGAGGACGAACCCTGGCTGTGCGACGCCGGGTTCGGCTACCAGGGACCCCGCGAGCCCGTTCCCCTCGCGCGGCCCGGCGCCGAGGTGGCGCAGGGCGGGTGGACGTACCGGGTCCGCGCGGAGGAGGACGGCGTCCTCGCGCTGTCCCTGCTGCGCGGAGGCGTGTGGCGGGACCTGTACGCGTTCTCCCCGCAGCGGTACCACCCCGTCGACTACGTCCTGTTGAACCACTACAGCTCCACGCACCCCCGTTCCGCCTTCGTCGGGCAGGTCGTCGTCCAGCATCCGGGCGACGCCGCACGGACCCGCCGGGCGCTGGTCGGACGGGAGCTCACCCGCCTCCATCCCGACGGGCGGGTCGAGCGGCAGGACGTCGGCTCCGGCGAGCTGCTCTCCGTGCTCGACCGGGAGTTCGGGATCCGGCTGTCCGAGCGGGACGCGGCGGAACTGGTGCGGATCCAGCAGGCCGGGGACTGACCGGGGCCGCGCCGGGCCCGTACGATGGCGCCGTGCTGGTCAAGTGGATTCGCTGCACGGTGACGGACCGACGCGGGTTCGAGCGCGGACAGCGTAAATGGGCGGGGCTGCCTGGCGAGCCGGGATTCCGGGGACAGGGCGGCGGCTGGAGCCGAGGCCGGCAGGGGGTCGCGCATGTCTTCACCTTCTGGGAGAGCCGTTCCTTCTACGACTCCTTCATGGCCCGCTCGCACGACCGCCTCGCCGCCGCGCAGAACGGCACCTACACGGATCTGCGGGTGACCCTCTTCGACCACCGCTTCGACGTGAAGACCGGATTCGAGCCGCGCTTCACCGACGCAGATGTCGTCCGGGTCGCGCACACCCGGGTACGGGAGGGCCGCGTCGACCACTTCGCCCTCATGCAGGAGAAGGTGTGGAATCCGGCCATGGCGGGCTCGCCCGGCATGGTCCGGGGTCTCTTCGGGGAGGCCCCCGGCCGGGAGTTCCTGGTGCTGTCGATGTGGCACGCGGCGGCCGAGCACGGCAAGTACCGCCAGGAGCGGGTCGAGCGCTTGTCTCTGCGCGCCCAGATCCAGGCGGATGTCGAGGCCCTCACCGGGGACGTGGTCGACCTCGAACCCTCTTGGACCGTATGACCGTACGATGATCGTCCCGTCGATCGGCGTGCCCGGTCGGCCCGCCCGAGGATGGCCGAATAAGGTCGGGGGATGGTTCGACCACGGCGCATCGTCCTCGTCCGGCACGGCGAATCGGAGGGCAATGCCGACGACTCCGTCTACGAGCGGGAGCCCGACCACGCCCTGCGGCTCACCCGCAAAGGGCGCGAGCAGGCCGCGGAGGCCGGCGCACGGCTGCGCGAGCTCTTCGGCGACGAGCACATCAGCGCGTACGTGTCCCCGTACCGCCGGACCCTGCAGACCTTCCGGGAGCTGCGGCTCGACCCGACGCGCGTCCGGATGCGCGAGGAGCCGAGGCTGCGCGAACAGGACTGGGGGAACTGGCAGGACCGGACCGACGTACGCCTCCAGAAGGCCTACCGGGACGCCTACGGGCACTTCTTCTACCGCTTCGCGCAGGGCGAGTCGGGGGCGGACGTCTACGACCGGGTCGGATCCTTCCTGGAGAGCCTCTACCGCAGCTTCGAGGCCCCGGACCACCCGGAGAACGTCCTGCTGGTCACGCACGGACTGACGATGAGACTGTTCTGCATGCGCTGGTTCCACTGGTCGGTGGCCGAGTTCGAAGCCCTGTCCAACCCCGGGAACGGCGAATACCGGGTGCTCATGCTGGGCCCGGACGGCCGGTACCGGATGGACCGCCCATTTGAGCGGTGGACCACACCCGAGCCCTACGACCTGGACGGCTAGAGTGACCCGCGATGACCCCTGATTCCTCTCCAGAACGGCGCTACGCCCGCGCCATGGCCAGCCTCCGCGGGCTGTCCCTGGGTGACGCCCTGGGCTCCCAGTACTTCGTCCCCGTGAACTACCCGCTGCTCAAGCGGCGGCAGCTGCCCGCGGGCACCGAGCCGTGGCAGTGGACCGACGACACCGAGATGGCCTGCTCGGTCGTGGCCGTCCTCGCCGAGCACGGACGCGTCGACCAGGACGCGCTCGCGAGTTCCTTCGCCCACCACCACGACTTCGACCGCGGCTACGGGCCCGCCGTGAACCGCATGCTGCGGCTCATCCGGGAGGGCGAGGACTGGCGCACGCTGGCCGCCGCACTCTTCAACGGGCAGGGTTCGTGGGGCAACGGAGCCGCCATGCGGATCGCACCGCTGGGCGCCTGGTACGCCGACGACCCGGAGCAGGCCACGCACCAGGCGGAGATCTCCGCCTACACCACCCACCAGCACCGCGAGGCTGTGTGCGGGGCGATGGCCGTCGCGGCGGCGGCCGCGCTGGCGGCGGATCCGGCCGGGCCGCCGAAGGCCTCCGACCTGCTGGACGGGGTCGTCGCGCTGGTGCCGCGCAGCGCGGTGGGCGCCGGCCTGCGGCGGGCGCGGGACATGCTGGACTACGGCGACGCGACGACGGTCGCGGCGGTCCTGGGCTGCGGCCGGCGCACCAGCGCCCATGACACGGTGCCGTTCGCCCTGTGGTCGGCGGCGCGGGCGCTGGGGGACTACGAGCGGGCGTTCTGGACCACCGCGCAGGTGGGCGGGGACGTCGACACGACCTGCGCGATCGTCGGCGGCGTGCTGGGTGCGCGGGGGGACGAGGTCCTTCCGGCCGCGTGGCTGGCGCGCACCGAGGCCCTGCCGGCCTGGCTGCCGGAGGCCGCGGCGCACTGAGCCCGACGCGCCCCGGCGCGGGTTCGGGGCGGGTCCGGGTGCTGTGCGGCCGGGTCGTGCGCACTCGGGCGCCATGGGCCGTTCCGATTGTCACGGTCCTGCCACAGGGGCCCTCGCGCCTGGTAGAAGCCGCACGTCACGGGCCTACTCTGTCCGCTTCGCCGCCTCCACCGGAATGCCGGGGGCGGCCGACAGGGGAGGGGAACCCGATGTCAGAGAACACTGACGGGGTGGAGGGCACCGAGGTCGCCGGGGCGCGGCAGGGTGGGGACCGGGCGGCGGACCAGGAGGCCCGCAAGGCCGCGCAACCGGCGGAGCCGGCTGCGGCGGCCGCACCTGCTGACGCCGCGCCTGTTACCGACGCGCCTACTGAAGCTGCTGCTGAGCCCAAGGCCGGCGCCGGCGCTGCCGCGCCCGCCGCCGCTGCCGCTGCTGCCGCGCCCGCCGCGGTGCCTGCGCCCGTGGCCGCCGCGCCCGGTGCGACGGGTGTGCCCGCTGATGCCGCCGCGTGGCAGGCCTGGCAGGTGCAGCAGCGGCAGCGGGCCGCGTCCCAAGCCGCCGTCCGGGCCGCCGCCGGGCCCGCGTGGCCCAGGCTGGTGCGTCCCGCCGAGGCCGCCCCGGTCGATACCGCCACGCTCGGCGCGGTCCTCGTCGCCGGCCTCGCCTTCGCCCTGCTGCTCGGCGACGGCATGGGCCCCGGCCTGCTGCTCGCGGCGGTGCCCGCCATGGTCGCCGCGTACGCCGCCGCCCGCAGGGCCGGCCGTAGCGCCAGGCCGTGGACCCTCGTCTGGGTGGCCGGTTGCGTCGCGCTCCTCGCCATCCCCGCCCTGCGGGACTCCGCCTGGCCGTCCACGCTCGCGATCCTCTCCATGGCCCTGCTCGGCGCCCTGGCCCTGCACGGCAGCCGGACCTGGCCCGGGGTCCTGCTCAGCCCGCTCGGCTTCGTCGACGCCGCCGTGTCCGGGCTCGGCTGGGCCTGGACCGGGCTGCGCTCGCGCAGCGGCGTGAGCAAGGACCGCTGGCTGCCCGTGGCCAAGGCGGTGGCGGTCGCCGTGGCCCTGCTGCTGCTCTTCGGCGCGCTGTTCGCCTCCGCCGACGCCGCCTTCGCCGATCTGCTCGGAGACCTGACGCCCGACATCTCCGTCGGGGACGGGCCGTTGCGCACCGTGCTCTTCCTCTTCGGCGCCCTCATCGCGCTGACGGCCGCCCGGGCGGCCGCCGCCCCGCTGCGCTGGGACCGCATCAAGGTGGCCCCCGGCACGTCGCGGTCCCGCCTCGAATGGGCCCTTCCGCTCGTCCTCCTCAACCTGCTCTTCGCCGGTTTCAACGCCGTACAGCTGGCCGTCCTGTTCGGCGGCTACGAAAAGGTGCTGAAGAGCACCGACCTCACCTACGCCGAATACGCCCGGCAGGGCTTCTGGCAGCTGCTCTGGGCCACCCTTCTCACCCTCGTGGTGATCGCGCTCGCCCTGCGCTGGGCCCCGCGCGGCGGAGCGGGCGACCGGCGCTTCGTCCGCGTGGTGCTCGGGGCGCTGTGCGCGCTGACGCTGGTCGTGGTCGCCGCCGCGCTGCGCCGCATGGACCTCTACGTGGACGCGTACGGACTGACCCAGCTGCGGGTGTCGGTGGCCGCCATGGAGCTGTGGCTCGGGCTGGTCATCGTACTGATCATGGCTGCCGGGGTGTTCGGCGCGCGCTGGCTGCCGCGCGCGGTCGTCGGGAGCGCGGCGGGCGCCGTTCTCGTCTTCGGCCTCATGTCCCCGGACGGGATGGTCGCCGAGCGCAACGTGGCCCGCTTCCAGGAGGACGGCAAGATCGACCTCGCGTACTTCCAGTCCCTGTCGGCGGATGCGGTGCCCGGCCTGGACGGGTTGCCGGAGCCCCTGCGGTCCTGCGCCCTGCGCGGGATCAACGACGAACTGTCGAAGGCCGGTCAGGTGCCCTGGTACGCCATGAGCCTCGGCGAGTACCGGGCCCGGGCGATCCTGCGCGAGAGGCCGGTGACGGCCCCGTACGAGGTCTGCTCGCGCCTCGGCGCCTTCGGGAGCCGCATCGAGCACTGATTCGCGTACGACTGATTCGCGTACGAGGGGGTGTCCGGGCGGGTACGAAAGCCGGGACACCCCCTTCGTGCTGTGCTTCACAGATGTGACCGAGTGGGTGCGGACCGGTTATCCGGAGTCCTCCCTACTCGGGCGTCCGGGGGTGCTCGGTGGCCTGGGGGAGCCTCAACCACCGGGTGTGGGAAGGGTCGGGGTGCCAGCCTCGACGCTCGGCAGCCCTCGGTCGGGGAGGTCCCCGCGATTCCCTGCGCGTGAGGTGCGGGGTGTGCGGGAGCGAATGCGGAGCGCCGTTCCGGCCGGGCGCCGCCGGGCCCGGCGAGGCCTCGCCCCCCGGGACCGGCCGCGCGGCGGACCTCTCCAGCGCCGCGGCGCGGGGACGCGCCGCGAGCCGGAGCCGGGCCGGGGTGTGCAGGCGGCGCGGGGCGGCGTAACCTTGCTGGCGCCATGCCGTACGAAGCACCCACCCACGCCGTCGAACGCTCCCTCCGTGCAACCACCGGCGCCAAGGTCATCGCCGGGGTCGACGAAGTCGGACGAGGGGCCTGGGCCGGTCCCGTCACCGTGTGTGCGGCGATCACCGGTCTGCGCCGGCCGCCCGAGGGGCTCACCGACTCCAAACTGCTCACCGTCAAGCGGCGCGACGCCCTCGTCGGGATCCTGGAGGACTGGGTCACCGCGTACGCCCTCGGGCACTCCTCCCCGGAGGAGATCGACGAACTCGGTATGACCGCCGCCCTGCGGCTCGCCGCGGAGCGCGCCCTGGAGTCCCTGCCGGTGCGACCCGACGCGGTCATCCTCGACGGGAAGCACGACTACCTCGGCACGCCCTGGCGGGTCCGTACGGTGATCAAGGGCGATCAGTCCTGCGTCGCCGTCGCGGCCGCCTCGGTCATCGCCAAGGTCCGGCGCGACCGGATGATGGCCGAACTCGGTGGACCAGGCGGCGGAATAGAGGATTTCGCTTTCGCTGCCAATGCCGGATATCCGTCTCCCGTGCACCGGGCGGCACTTGAGCAACGTGGCCCCACCCCGTACCACCGGCTGTCGTGGTCCTACCTCGACGCGCTGCCGCAATGGCGTCACCTCAAAAAGGTACGCCGCAGCGAGGAAACGGTGGAGCTGGAAAACGGAGGCCAACTCGGCTTCGATTTCTGATCGCACCCACGTGCCACCGACCGGTACGTTTCGTACCGGTGTTTGATAGAAATCAACTCATGCCTCTCACCCCCGCCATCGAGGAGCCTCAGATTCACGAGAGTGCCCAGGGTCCCCGCGTCACGCCGGCCGCGAGCCGCACCGCGCAGACCCCCCGCCCCGTACCTGGTCCGCGTCCCGTAGCCGTACCGCGGCCCGGGCGCCCCGGTCCCTCCCCCGCAGCGGCAAGCGGCGCGGCAGGTGCCCCCAGGCCCGCACCGCCCGCGCAGCGCGCACCGCAGGCCGCCCCCGGAACCCTTCCCGCAGCCCCCGCCGCGCCGTCCGTCTCGGCCGCGGTGCCGCAGATCCAGCTGATCCCGGCTTCCGTGGAGGGCGCGCTGGACGCGGCCGAGGAGGCCGTCGACCTGCTGCTCGACACCGGGCGCGCGCCCGGCGACATCCTGGTGCTGACCGCCGGCGACCCGCACCCGTGGGCCGCACACGAACTGTCCTTCGGTGAGGCCGCCTACTGGGCCCTGCACGACGCCGGGGACGACGTCTTCTACGCGGACGCGGCGCAGGTCCAGCGCGCCGCGGGCCGTCCCGTCGTGGTCTTCGCTGCCAACGGCGGACCGGTCGACGCTGTGGCCGGCGCCCTGCCGGTCGCGCTCGCGCGCGCCGGTGCGCTGCTGATCGTGTGCGGCGACCCGCAGCAGATCAACTCCGTGCTGGGCGCGGGCGTCTGACGCCCCGTACCCGGTACGGGCGAGGGGCGGGGCGGGCCGTGAGCCGGCCCCGCTGAAGCCCGGGCCTGATCCGCCGTACGCTCGACCGGGCGTACGGCCGTGAGGCCTGCCCTGAGGACGGTGTCCCGGGTACGGGCCTCAGCGCGCGGCGGTACGGCGCAGGGCCTCGGCCGCGCCACCGCCGGTGTGAAGGGCGAAGGGGGCGTACTCGGCCGTGCTCTCGCCGAGGCGCGGGGGCCGCGAGTCGGAGCTGGGCCTGCGGCCGCCCCGGCCCTCACCCAGAACCTGCCAGCCTTCGCGGGTCAGCGTGATGTACGCGCCGCAGCGCAGCCCGTGCAGGGTGCAGGCGTCCCGGAGTCCCCACATCCAGGCTCCGTCCTCCTCGGTCCACTGCTCGTCGCCCTCGCGGCAGTAGAGCAGCACCGCCGTGCGCACCGGGGTCCGCCGCCGCAGGTCGTGCGGGAGGACCCGGCGCAGCCGGGACAGCAGGGCGTTGCGGTAGTCCCAGCCGTCGGCCGAGGCGGACCGCTGGACGAAGGAGGCGCTCGCCACGAGCCGGTCCTCCGGGCCGAGGACGGCGATCACCGCGGTGGACGGGACGGGGCTGTGCCGGGAGTGCAGCCCGCTGACGATCTCGCGCGGATCGCGCAGGAGCGGGATGCCCGCGGCCGTCCACTCGGCGGGCTCCAACCGTCTGCCGTGCCGGTGGGCGCCGCCGGTGGCCGTTCGCAGGGACGTGGTCGAGGGCGGGGCGGATCCGAAGGTCACGGTCCTCCCTTCGGGTACACGCCCGCGGACGGGCACGGCTGGAGTGTGGGCGCGCCGCGGGGCGCCCGGGAGAATGCCGGGGAACCGAGCGGGAGCACTCCGATTCTCGCGGGCTCCGGAGGATGCGGCAACGAGCAATTGACGCCGCCGACCGGAATTCGCCGGTATGCCGTTCATATCCTTGCCCGGCTCCACCGGAAATGACGCATCCCGCCATGGCCGGAGTGCCGGCACCAGCGGCAACACCCCCTTCGCGCCTTACCGTCGGGGCTTCCGTACGGGCCGTCTCCGGGTCGGCGGCATCCCCCCGGCCTCCGTGAGGGACGGGTGAGCGGAGTGTCACTTTGGGTGAGTTGGGTGATTGTCAGTGGCATCGGGTTGCATGGGGGGCATGGACAACCTGGAGCTCCGCACCGAAGCCGATGCCATCCTCGCTGAGCTCGTCGGTGCCCCAGGGGGTTCGGCGCGGCTGCGGGAGGACCAGTGGCAGGCGGTGGCGGCCCTGGTCGAGGAGCGCCGTCGGGCGCTGGTGGTGCAGCGCACCGGGTGGGGAAAGTCGGCGGTCTACTTCGTCGCCACCGCCCTCCTGCGCCGCCGTGGCTCCGGCCCGACCGTGATCATCTCGCCGCTGCTGGCGCTGATGCGCAACCAGGTCGAGGCGGCGGCACGGGCCGGCATCCAGGCGCGCACCATCAACTCGGCCAACCCGGAGGAGTGGGACACGATCTACGAGGAGGTCGAGCGCGGCGAGACCGACGTCCTCCTCGTCAGCCCGGAACGCCTCAATTCCGTGGACTTCCGCGAGCAGGTGCTGCCCAAGCTCGCGGCCACGACCGGTCTCCTGGTGGTCGACGAGGCGCACTGCATCTCCGACTGGGGTCACGACTTCCGCCCCGACTACCGCCGGCTGCGGGCGATGCTCGCCGAGCTCGCCCCCGGCGTGCCGGTGCTGGCCACCACCGCGACCGCCAACGCGCGGGTCACCGCGGACGTGGCCGAGCAGTTGGGCACCGGTGCGGGTGAGGCCCTGGTGCTGCGCGGTCCGCTGGAGCGGGAAAGCCTGCGCCTGGGCGTCGTCCAGCTGCCGGACGCCGCGCACCGCCTGGCCTGGCTCGCCGAGCACCTGACCGAGCTGCAGGGCTCCGGGATCATCTACGCCCTCACCGTCGCCGCCGCCGAGGAGGCCACGGCCTTCCTGCGGCAGCGCGGCTTCAAGGTGGCCTCCTACACGGGGCGCACGGAGAACGCCGACCGGCTGCAGGCCGAGGTCGACCTCCAGGAGAACCGGGTCAAGGCACTGGTCGCGACCTCGGCGCTGGGCATGGGCTTCGACAAGCCGGACCTGGGCTTCGTGGTGCACCTGGGGTCGCCGTCCTCGCCGATCGCCTACTACCAGCAGGTCGGGCGCGCCGGCCGCGGCGTCGAGCACGCCGACGTGCTGCTGCTGCCGGGCAAGGAGGACGAGGCCATCTGGCGCTACTTCGCCGACACCGCCTTCCCGCCCGAGACGCAGGTCCGGCAGACCCTCTCGGCCCTCGCGGACGCGGGGCGGCCGCTGTCCGTGCCGGCCCTGGAAGGCGCGGTGGACCTTCGGCGCACCCGGCTGG
This sequence comes from Streptomyces sp. NPDC048255, assembly GCF_040652415.1. Taxonomy (NCBI): domain Bacteria; kingdom Bacillati; phylum Actinomycetota; class Actinomycetes; order Kitasatosporales; family Streptomycetaceae; genus Streptomyces; species Streptomyces sp. NPDC048255. The sequence goes on along the minus strand of NZ_JBEZMA010000020.1, from coordinate 63,585 downwards.
AGACCATGCTCAAGGTGCTCGACGTGGACGGGGCGGTCAAGCGGGTGAAGGGCGGCTGGAGCTCCACCGGCCAGCAGTGGACCTACGACTCCGAGCGGTACGCCTGGGTCGCCCGGCAGCGGGCCGCCGAGCAGCAGGCCATGCGCGACTACGTGAGCACTTCCGGCTGCCGGATGGAGTTCCTGCGCCGGCAGCTGGACGACGAGGGAGCCGCCCCCTGCGGCCGCTGCGACAACTGCGCGGGCGCCTGGGCGGACACCTCCGTCTCGGCGGAGACGCTGACCGGGGCGGCGAAGGAACTCGACCGCCCGGGGGTGGAGGTCGAGCCGCGGCGGATGTGGCCGACGGGGATGCCCGCGCTGGGTGTCAACCTCAAGGGACGGATCCCCGTAGGAGAGCAGTGCTCCACCGGGCGCGCCCTGGGCCGGCTCTCCGACATCGGCTGGGGCAACCGCCTGCGCCCGCTGCTGGCCGACAACGCGCCGGACGGGCCGGTGCCCGACGACGTCCTGCAGGCCGCGGTGGCCGTCCTCGCGGACTGGGCGCGCTCCGCGGGCGGCTGGGCGCCGAACGTCCCGGACGCCTCCGCCCGGCCGGTGGGAGTGGTGGCCGTACCGTCCCTGACCCGCCCGCAACTGGTCGGCTCCCTCGCCCAGGGAATCGCGACCATCGGCCGCCTGCCCTTCCTGGGCACCCTGGCCTACACCGGGCCGGGCGGCGCGCACGCGGCACGCCGCAGCAACTCCGCCCAACGCCTCCGGGCGCTGTCCGGCGCCTTCGCCGTCCCGGAGGAGCTGGCCGCGGCACTGGCCGCCTCACCCGGCCCCGTCCTGCTCGTGGACGACTGCGCCGACTCCGGGTGGACCCTCGCCGTCGCTGCCCGCCTGCTCCGCAAGGCGGGCAGCGCACAGGTCCTTCCGCTCGTGCTCGCCGCGGCGGGCTGACGCGGCGGCCGCGCCGGTCCGTTGTCCGGCGCGCAAAGGCCGCGAGAGTCAGCCGGCCTCGCCGCTGATCCCGGCGACGATGCTCCGCCCGTCCTTGCCGCGCAGCGCCAGCGCGGTGGGCAGGACCGCGGCCGTCAGGGCGACGGCCGCGCACGCGGCCGGCAACTCCCCGAGCTCACCGTCAGGGTGCCGTCGATCCCCGCGAGCCGGCCGGTGAGTCCCGACAGGCCGCCGCCGCGGGCCGGATGCGCGGCGCCCGCGCCGTCGTCACCGATGATCACACGGAGCCTCCCGCGCCAGCTCCCGCAGTTCGGTGACGGCCGCCCGGGCACCGGCCCTGGCCGTCTCGGCGATCTCCCGGGTCGCGTCGCGTGCCCCCTTGCTCTGCCCGGGCGGCCCCGCCACCCGGTCGCGGCTCAGCTTCGGTGCCGGTGAAGGCGCGTGCCGGTGACAGCGCGTCCATGTCGTCCGTGTCGCCCTGAGCCTGCGGACATTGAAGCGTCAACAGTTATCCACAGGGGTTTCCGGATCCGATCATGCGCGGGACCGTCGGGACATGACGAACAATCACGCATCACGCACCCCGTCCGACCGCCCCTCCGACCGTCCGTCCGACCGTTCCTCCGATCAGCCTTCCGCCGCCGGGACCGGATCCGCCACCGCCCCGCAGATCACCCTCCGCAGCCCGGCCGAACTGGCCGACGCGCTGCCCTACATGCTCGGCTTGCACCCCACCGACTCCCTCGTCATGGTCGCCGTGCACGGCGAAGGCGGCCGGTTCGGCGGCCGCCTTCGGGTCGGCATCCCCACCGGCCCCGCGGAGTGGGAGGACACCGCCCGGCAGGTCGCCGACACCCTCGTGCGGGGCAGCGAACGGCGCGGGGGCAAGCCGGACGGCATCGTCGTCTTCCTCTGCCAGGACCCGCGCGGCGACGAGAGCGGCCAGCGCGTGATGACCCGGCTGCGCCCGCTCGCCCAGCGGATCAGGCTGGCCTGCGGGGCGCTGGACGTGCCCGTCCTGGAGGCCCTGTGCCTCTCCGGCGGCCGCTACTGGTCCTACAGCTGCCCCGACGAGCGCTGCTGCCCGGCCGAAGGCCGTCCGCTGGCCGCGGTCGGCACCTCGGTGCTGGCCGCCGCGGCGACCTTCGCGGGGCTCCAGGTCCGGGGCTCCCTCAAGGAGATCGAGGGACGCCTGGCGCCACTGCGCGGAGCCGTGGCCGAGGAGATGGAAACGGCCCTGGACCGGGTGGCCACCGCCCTGGTGCCGAAGATCCTCGACGGGGTCACCCGGGAGGAGGCGGGTGCCCAGACCATCGCGCTGGCTCGGACCCTGATGCGGCGCATGACCCTCGCCCCGCCCGTCGAAGGCGGCCCCTGCGCGGACGAGTGGGACGACGCACTGCTCGGCCACGACGAGGCCGCCGCACTGATCCTCGGCCTCCAGGACCGCGAGATCCGGGACATCGCCGCCGAGTGGATGGAGCACGAGGAGGCCGCCCCCGCCCTGCGGCTGTGGCGGGCCCTGGCCCGCCGCTGCGTCGGGGCCTACGGGGAGCACGCGGCGGCCCCCCTCACCCTCGCGGGCTGGGTCTCCTGGTCCGCCGGGGACGAGCCGACCGCACGGATCGCCTTCGGGATGGCCCTGAGGGCGGACGCCGAGTACCGCTTCGCCCAACTGCTCCACCACGCCTGCAACGAGGGCATCGACCCTGAGGGGCTGCGCGAGTGCCTGCGCGAGGAGCGGCGGCGCCGCGAGCCCCGGCGGGGGCGCAAGGCCGCGGCCACCCGCCCTCCGGGCCGCCGCGGACGTACGGGTGCCCGCCGTGAGGTCCGCCGCGCGACGGGGAGCGAGCAGTGAGCCCCCGCCGGCTCCCGGCGCGGTACACCCCGCGGGGGCGCGGGGCCCTGGGCGCGGCCCTGGGGAGTGTCCGGATGGCAGCGATGGCAGCGATGGCCGCCTGGAGGACGGCCTCGGCGCCGTCTGGTGCGTGCGGTCGCAAGGCGGAGGAGGGAGGTGATGCGGACCATCGGCGACCGACGGCAACGCGGCGAGCGCGCGTTCCGGACCCGACCGGGCAGGCGGGACTCCGCGGAGACGGCCCAAGGGGCTTGCTCCGCCCCGGGCACGCCCGGCCGGGGCCCGTGACCCGGGCGGGGGTGGGGGCGTTCAGCTGGGGGGTGGTGGGGGCCCGGCCGCGCCGCCGCCCAGCTGAACCGACCGGAGCGCAGACAAGGCGACGCATGTCTCACCCCGCACCCTCCCGCCCACCCGGCGTACCCGCCGCCCGCAGGCCCGAGTTGCCGCCCGTGCACGGAGCCGTCATCTGTCTCGCCGCGCCCTGCCTGGTGATCTCGCCCGAACACGGCCAGCTGACCGGGCGGGGAATCGAAGGCGTCTACCGCTCGGGGCGCAGGTTGCTCTCCCGGTGCGTCCTGCGCGTCGGAGGCCGGGACCCGGTCGCGGTGCAGGGGCGCAGCCTCGGCGCCGACCGGGCCGCCTTCACCGCGACGGTCCGCACCGGGGCCGAACCGGGCCCGGACCCCGACATCGGGGTCGAGCGGATCCGGCACGCCGACGGAACCGAGCGGATCACCCTGCGCAGCTTCACCGCCCGTCCGCTGCGCCTGCCCGTGGAGGTCTCCCTCGGCACCGACCTGGCCGAGCTGGCCGCCGTGGCCGCGGGGCTGGCCGGGCCCGAGCTGCCCGCCGTCGTGCATGCCGCCGGGCTGCGCTGGAGCACGGGGGAGACCCAGGCCGTCACCGTGGCCGAGCCGGCCCCCGACGATGCGCTGGCCTCCGCCGGGCTCCTGCGCTGGCAGCTCGAACTGGCTCCCGGGGAGTCCCGCACCATCGAGCTGCGGACCACGCAGGACCGCACCGCGCGGGCTCCGGCCGGGCAGGTGGCCAACCCGCTGGCCGACGCCCGCGCCGAAGCGGACGACCCGAGGGCCGAGAAGTGGTTCCGGACCAGCCTGGAGGACCTGGGCGCGCTGCTGCTGAGGGATCCGGGGGACCAGGCCGATGCCTACGCGGCGGCGGGCGTGCCGTGGCGGCTCGGCCTGGCCCCCGCGGAGTCGCTGTGGGCGGCCCGGATGGCACTGCCGCTCGGGACCGGGCTGGCCGCGGCGACCCTGCGCGTCCTGGCCCGCCTCCAGCGGGACGGGCGCGGCCCCGACGCCGGGATGATCCCGGGACCGCTGCGCGGGGCGGGCCCGCAGCTCCCGCCGGGATGCACCGGCACCGAGGCGACCCTCGCCTTCCCCGCGGTCCTCGCCGAGGCCCGGCTCTGGGGGCTGCCCGAGGACGAGGTGGCCCGGCTGCTCCCGGCCGCCGAGCGGTGCCTCGGCTGGCTGCGCGGCGCCCTCGGGGAGGACGGCTTCCTGGCCGACCCGGACCCCGGGCCGAGGCGCTGCGAGACGCAGGCCCACGCCCACCGGGCCGCGCTGCTCGGAGCCGGGCTGCTCGACGGCTGCGGACTGGAGGGCGCCGAGGAGTGGCGGGACCGCGCGGCGGCACTGCGGGAGCGGTTCCGGGCCGGGTTCTGGATCGACGGCCCCGACGGCGGTCGGCCCGCCGCCGCCCTGCATCCCGACGGACGCCCGCTGCCCCGGCTGACGGGAGCCGTCGCCCACCTGCTCGACACAGGCCTGCTCGGCGGCGGCCGACTCGCCCAGGGGCTGCTGGACAAGACCCGCACCGAGCAGCTGGCCCGGCTGCTCGGAGCCCCCGGCATGGACTCGGGATGGGGGCTGCGCAGCATGGCGGCGCGAGAGCCCGGCCACAACCCCTTCGGCCACCGCTCCGGCTCGGTACGCGCGTACGAGAGCGCCGTGGCGGTGGCGGGCCTGGCCCAGGGCGGCTTCGAGAAGGAGGCCGCGGCCCTGGTCCGGGGGCTGCTGGACGCGGCGGAGGCCTTCGGCTACCGGCTGCCGGAGATGTTCGCGGCCGAGCAGCGCACCGCGGGCAGTGCCCCGCTCCCGCACCCGGCGGCCTGCCGCCCCGCCGCGGTGGCCGCGGCGGCAGGGATCCACGTACTGGCCGCCCTGGCGGGGATCCGGCCCGACGCCCCTGCCGGCACCGTCGCCCTCGTGCCCCTGCCCGGGGCGCCCCTCGGCGCGCTGCGCCTGTCGGGCCTGCGGGTCTCGGGGGAGCCGTTCGCCGTCCGGATCAGCAGGCTCGGCCTCGGCATGGTGGAGGAGGCCGCCGATGCGCTCCAGCTGGGCGGGTAGGGCCCTGGCCTCCGGATCGGGCGCTTCAAGGTCACGAAAGCGCTGTTTATCGTCAGGCAGACGACTATGATCGCGGCATGTCGCCCTACGACCCGTCGGCCTTTCCGCCCTTTGCCGTCACCGTCGACCTGGTCGTGCTCACCGTTCGGCGCCACGCGCTCTGCGCGCTGGTCGTCCGGCGGGGTGAGCAGCCGTTCCAGGGACGCTGGGCGCTGCCCGGCGGCTTCGTCCGCGCGGACGAGGACCTGGCGGGTGCCGCGGCCCGGGAGCTGTCCGAGGAGACCGGGCTGTGCGCGCACGACCCCGCCGTGCCGGACGGGGGCAACGGGGCGCACCTCGAACAGCTGGCGACCTACGGCGATCCGAAACGGGATCCGCGGATGCGTGTCGTCAGCGTGGCGCACCTGGTGCTGGCTCCGGACCTGCCTGCGCCGCGGGCGGGCGGAGACGCCAACAGCGCGCGGTGGGCCCCCGTCGACGAACTTCTCGCCGCGGACGACGCCCAGAGCGCCGCGGGGCTGGCCTTCGACCACGCCCGGATCCTCGCCGACGGCGTGGAACGGGCCCGCTCGAAGATCGAGTACTCCTCCCTGGCCACCGCCTTCTGCCCCCCGGAGTTCACCGTCGGGGAGCTGCGCCGCGTGTACGAGGCGGTCTGGGGCGTGGCCCTCGATCCGCGCAACTTCCACCGCAAGGTCACCGGCACCCCCGGGTTCCTCGTTCCGGCCGGGGGGACGACGACCCGTCAGGGCGGACGCCCCGCCCAGCTGTTCCGCGCGGGAGGGGCCACCCTCCTCAACCCGCCGATGCTGCGGCCGGAAGTCTGACGCCGCTGCACCGTCCCCGCCGCCGCGCCCGGCCCCTGCCCATGGGCGGCGCCGGGCACGGTCGCCCGCCCGGCGTGTGGAGGCCGTCCCGCTGTCCTTGCCGCGCCTGAGAGTAATACCGGTGTTCCATCGGACCGGTTGCGCCGAAAATCGGACATATCGCGTTATCTTGCTTGGGGTACTCATCCTGCCGCAGAGCGGTCTCACACCCTGCGAGAGAAGCGATGCTCCAGGCCATCGGACTCACCAGCACACCGCGCCGAGGCGTCCCGCCCCGCGTGGACGACCTCACCTTCGAGGCCCGCCCGGGCAGCGTGACCGCCCTGCTCGGCGAGCCGGGATCGGGCAAGACCACCGCGCTGCGGCTCATGCTCGAACTCGAACCCGGCCGCGGCGTCACCTACTTCCGCGGTCGTCCGCTCCACCGGATCCCGTACCCCGGCCGTGAGGTCGGCGTACTGCTCGGCGATGTCCCCGGCAACCCGTCGCGGACCGTCCGCAACCAGCTGCGGATGCTCTGCGCCGCCGCCGGGGTGCCGGCCTCGCGGGCCGACACCATGCTGGAGGTCGTCGGCATCGCGGGCCTGCGGGACCAGCGGCTCGGTTCGCTCTCGCTCGGCATGGAGCGCCGCGTGGGGCTGGCGGCGGCCCTGCTCGCCGACCCCTGCACCCTGCTCCTGGACGAGCCGGCCGCCGGGCTCTCCCCCCGCGAGAGCGGCTGGCTGCACGGGCTGTTGCGCGGTCATGCCTCCCTCGGTGGAGCGGTGCTCTTCACCACCGACGACGCGAAGGAGGCCGCCCGCAGCGCGGACCGGGTCGTCAGCATCGAGGCGGGCCGGCTCGTCGCCGACCAGGAGGCCGCCGAGTTCGCCCGTACCCGGCTGCGGCCGCGGGTCGCCGTGCGGACCCCGCACGCCGCCCGGCTGGCCGACGTACTGGGCCGGGAGGCGCGGGCCGCCCAGCGGGCGGTGGAGATCGTCGAGGAGAGCGGCAGCCGCCTCTCCGTGTACGGGAGCAACTGCGCTGAGGTCGGCGAGGCGGCGTTCCGGCACGGCGTGCTGGTCCACCAGCTCGCCGACGAGACCGGTGACGCAGGCGCGCCCGGGTCCGCGGTCCCGCACGCCCGCGCCCGCGCCAAAGCCGGGGCCGGGACCACGGCCGCCTCCGGTGGCAGTGGTGAGGCGCCCGGAGAAGCGTCCGGCGAGGCGTCCGGGGGGCGCCGGCGGCGCGACCGCTCCCCTAGGCCCGCCTCGGCAGTGCGCCGGGTCGGCGGGCCGCTGCGCCCGCTCCGCTACGAGCTCCTCCGCGTCTTCGGCACCGCCACCCCCCTCCTCACGGCGGCCCTCGTCGTCGCCGCCTCCGTCGTCACCGCCCTCGTACTGGCCCGGGCCGGCCAGACCCCGCAGAACCGGCTGCTCGCCGCCTGGCCGGAGCTGCTGCCGCTGCCGCCCGCCGCCCTCGGCGCGGGACTGCTCGGCGCCCTGGCCTTCGGCGAGGAGTACCGCTACCCGGCGCTCGCCGCCGACCGCGGGACCGTGCCCCGGCGGATGGGGCTGCTCGCCGCCAAGCTCGGAGTCTGCGCCGCCCTCGCCCTGCTGCTCGGCGCCCTCGCCGTGGCCGCGGACGCAGGCGCCCTCGCGCTGGTCTTCGACAGCGGCCCGCCGCGCACCCCCGTGGAATGGCTGGCCCCGGCCGTGAGCTGGGCGGGGTTGCTGGTCGGCTGCGCCTGGGCCGGAGTCCTGGCCTCCGGAGTCTTCCGGTCCGCCACCGTCGGACTGGCGGCGGTGCTCGCCGTACCGGTGATGGTGGTCCCGCTGGTCCGCAAGGCGCTGGACGGCCCCTCCGCGTACCCCACGACCGGGCTGGCGTCCCGGCTGCGCGGCCTGGCCTGGGCGCAGTGGCCGCCGGAGGCAGATCGCATCGTCCTCGGCGCGCTGCGGGTGATGACCCAACCCGTGGGCACCGCTCTGGTGTTGTCGCTGATGGTCCTGTTGTGCGCCTATGGGTTCACCGGACTGCGCAGTCGAGTCCGTTGGTGATCGTTCCGGTGCGGGACGAGGCCGGGTAGGACCGTTGAAGTCCGCCGCGCGTGAACCGGACCGCAAGTCCCCCAAAAAGGCCCGGTTCTTTACGATAAGTCGTCAATTGCGTAGGTGGCACCGATCACCCTTTCGTGTGCTTTTCACCAAAGACCTCAAGGGTCACGGAGGCACGGCCGACAAAGGATTCGTGAGTACCCTTGCGCACACCATGATGACCGCCGCCCGCCACGCCGACTCCGGCCTCGCCGGCCCGGGCGAACTCGACCGCTACCCCTACGCGGAGACCCCCGGGTCCGACCGGGTCGGAGCGCCCCACTGGGACGGCGCCGACGTCGAGTTGAGCCGGGTCGGCCGCCGCGCCGCCGGCAGCCGCGGCCGCGGACTGCACGGCCAACTCGTCCAGCAGCTCGGCCAGATGATCGTCTCCGGCGATCTCGGCGCGGACCGCCCGCTGGTACCCGAGGAGATCGGCCAGCGCTTCGAGGTCTCCCGCACCGTCGTCCGCGAATCGCTGCGGGTCCTGGAGGCAAAGGGCCTCGTCAGCGCCCGCCCCAACGTCGGCACCCGGGTGAGGCCCGTCGCCGACTGGAACCTGCTCGACCCCGACATCATCGAGTGGCGCGCCTTCGGCCCCCAGCGCGACGACCAGCGCCGCGAGCTGGGCGAGCTCCGCTGGACCATCGAACCCCTCGCCGCCCGCCTCGCGGCGGGCCACGGCCGTCCGGACATCCAGCAGCGCCTCGCCGACATGGTCGAGATCATGGGCCACGCCCTCGGCCAGGGCGACGCGATCACCTTCGCGCGGGCCGACAACGAGTTCCACGCCCTGCTCATCCAGGTCGCGGGCAACCGCATGCTGGAGCACCTCTCCGGCATCGTCTCCGCCGCCCTCCAGGTCTCCGGCAGCCCGATCACCGCCTGCGACCGCCCCAGCGAGACCTGCGTCGCCCACCACGCGCGGATGGTCGAGGCCCTGGCCGCCGGTGACGCGACGGGTGCGGAGAACGCCATGCGCCAGCTGCTGACGGTGCATCCGGAGGTCGAGCGCGTGGTGCCCGCCCCGCGCGAGCACTGACGGGCGGACGCGCGGGGGTGCACGACACGTCGCCGGGCCCGGTCGGGTCCGGCGACACCCGCGTCCGGAGCCGTACGCCGGGCCCGGCCGCCGGCCGCCCCTCCAGGGCCGCGGCCCTGCCGTCACCGGGCCGCCGCCGGGCCGCGCCGGAACCACGCGTATGGCCGTATCGCGGGCATTGGCGGATACGGGGTGTGACTCGGGCCACGAAGATTGGGCGTAACGCTCCGCGAGGTCACGCGATGACCTAAGAGGTGATGGCCGACGGAGGGAAGACAGCAGCCCTTGCGGGTGCTGTGCAGCTCCCCGGCCCCTGCCCGCGCCCCCGGCCCATCCCCAGTCGGTGGTCGTCGGCTCCGGTCCAGCACCACCAGGCCCGGGGTCGGAAGCCGTTCCCATCGTTCCGAGAGGTTGTTCGTGTCGGCCAGCACATCCCGTACGCTCCCGCCGGAGATCGCCGATTCCGAGTCTGTGATGGCGCTCATCGAGCGGGGCAAGGCCGAGGGGCAGATCGCCGGCGATGACGTGCGTCGGGCCTTCGAGGCTGACCAGATTCCTGCGACCCAGTGGAAGAATGTTCTGCGCAGCCTCAACCAGATCCTCGAGGAAGAGGGTGTGACGCTGATGGTCAGTGCCGCGGAGTCGCCCAAGCGCACCACCCGCAAGAGCGTCGCAGCGAAGAGCCCCGCCAAGCGGACGGCCACGAAGACCGTCACGGCGAAGACGGCGGCAGCGCAGCCCGCCACCACCAGCCCCGCCGCCGAGGCCCCGGCGGCCGGGACGGCCGACCCGGAGACCGCGGACGCTCTCGTGGACGAGACCGGAACCGAGCCCCCCGCCAAGAAGGCGGCGGCGAAGAAGACCGCGGCGAAGAAGGCCGCTCCCGCCAGGAAGACCGCCGCCAAGAAGACCGCGGCGAAGAAGACCGCCTCCAAGAAGGCCTCCGACGAGACCGACGACGAGACCCCGGACGAGGGTCCCGACGCGGCGAAGGCCGAGGCCGACGAGGAGGAGGAGGGCGGCGAGAACAAGGGCTTCGTCATCTCCGACGACGAGGACGACGCCCCGGCCCAGCAGGTCGTCGTCGCCGGCGCCACCGCCGACCCGGTCAAGGACTACCTCAAGCAGATCGGCAAGGTCCCCCTCCTCAACGCCGAGCAGGAGGTCGAGCTCGCCAAGCGGATCGAGGCCGGGCTCTTCGCCGAGGACAAGCTGGCGAACTCCGACAAGCTCGCGCCCAAGCTCAAGCGCGAACTGGAGATCATCGCCGAGGACGGCCGCCGCGCCAAGAACCACCTGCTGGAGGCCAACCTCCGCCTCGTGGTCTCCCTCGCCAAGCGCTACACCGGCCGCGGCATGCTCTTCCTGGACCTGATCCAGGAGGGCAACCTGGGTCTGATCCGCGCGGTCGAGAAGTTCGACTACACCAAGGGCTACAAGTTCTCCACGTACGCCACGTGGTGGATCCGGCAGGCGATCACCCGTGCCATGGCCGACCAGGCCCGCACCATCCGCATCCCGGTGCACATGGTCGAGGTCATCAACAAGCTCGCCCGCGTGCAGCGCCAGATGCTCCAGGACCTGGGCCGCGAGCCCACCCCGGAGGAGCTGGCCAAGGAACTCGACATGACCCCCGAGAAGGTCATCGAGGTCCAGAAGTACGGCCGCGAGCCGATCTCCTTGCACACCCCGCTCGGCGAGGACGGCGACAGCGAGTTCGGCGACCTCATCGAGGACTCCGAGGCGGTCGTCCCGGCCGACGCCGTGAGCTTCACGCTCCTGCAGGAGCAGCTGCACTCGGTCCTCGACACGCTGAGCGAGCGCGAGGCGGGCGTGGTCTCGATGCGCTTCGGTCTCACGGACGGCCAGCCGAAGACCCTCGACGAGATCGGCAAGGTCTACGGCGTCACGCGTGAGCGGATCCGCCAGATCGAGTCCAAGACGATGTCGAAGCTGCGTCACCCGTCCCGCTCCCAGGTCCTGCGCGACTACCTGGACTGACCGGCACGGGGCGGTGCTCCGGTGGCCGCGCGGGTGCGCACGGCCACCGGGCATCCCACTCTGGGTGGAGTCATGCACACTCAGAGTCAGGAGGCCTCATGCGTCGTCCCTTTGCCCGTGTCCTGGCGGGCGCGCTGACCCTGGTGGCGGGAGCGGCCGCGGCGCCGTTGGCCCAGGTGCCACAGGCGGCCGCGGACAGCGTGGTGATCGGCGGGAAGCCGGTGAAGGCGGCCGACAGTCCCTGGGTGGTGGCCCTCGCCAGCCGTGACCGGTTCGGGGGTACGCGGGGCGGACAGTTCTGCGGGGGCGTGATCGTGGCCCCGACCAAGGTGCTGACCGCGGCCCACTGCCTCGCCAGCCAGGTGCTGGGCGGCCCGGTCGAGTCCGTTCCCGACTTCCGGGTGATCGCCGGGCGTACGGAGCTGCGTGCGGCCGACGGCAGGGAGATCGCGGTGCGCGCGGCCCGGGTGAACCCGGCCTACGACCCGCGGAGCAATGCCGGGGACCTCGCCGTACTGGAACTCGAGGAAGCCGTGCCGGCGCACTACGTCCTGCCCATGGCGGGGACGGGCCACCCGGCCTACGCGCCGGGCACGGACGCGGCCGTCTACGGCTGGGGCGACACGAGCGGCTTCGGTGACTACGCGTACGCACTGCGTGCCGCGCGGGTGACCGTCCTGGCCGACGAGGTCTGCGGGCGAGCCTACCCCGGGGACGCCGACGGGCAGTACCGGGCGGAGTCCATGGTGTGCGCGGGGGACGGCGGAGGCGGCAAGGACGCCTGCCAGGGGGACAGCGGGGGGCCGCTCGTCGCCCAGGGGCGGCTCATCGGACTCGTGTCGTGGGGGCGCGGCTGCGGGCGCGCGGACAGCCCGGGGGTGTACACGCGCGTGGCGCCGCTGGCCGGCTTCGTGACGGGCCCGGAGACGGGCGCGCAGGCGGGAAGGGTCCAGGGCGCCGCATCGGGCCCCGCGGGGGGCTACGGGCCAGGAGGATGGCCCGCACAGGGGCATCGCACGCGTTAGGGAGTGTCCGCCGGATCGGGGTGGGGTCCACCCGGCACCCGCCCGGCCCCCCGGCCGTCGCCCGCCGGGCGCCCCTGGCCGTGGCCCGCCGGATACCCCCGCCCGGGGTGCCCACCGGCAAGCGGACATGAGGACGGGCGGCTCCCCCTGGGTCTCAGAGGGGCCGCCCGTCGACCGGCCTGGCCGGTCCTGGCTCGTCGGATGCGAGGTATAGGCCTGTGTCAGCGGTCCTCGGGTTCGGCATTGGCAGCCGGAGCGGACGTGAGCCGCTCGGTCTCATCCTGTATTTCCGCGGCGATCTTCTTGAGTTCCGGCTCGAACTTGCGTCCGTGGTGGGCGCAGAAGAGCAGTTCACCGCCGCTCAGCAGGACGACGCGCAGATATGCCTGGGCGCCGCAACGGTCGCATCGGTCAGCGGCCGTCAGCGGGGTCGCGGGTGTCAGAACAGTAGTCACGTCGCCTCTTCTCTAGCTCGACGAGCTGTCGTACCAGGGTCAACATCCAACCAGGCCGAAAACGTTCCCGCTCGCGGCTTTTCCTCGAAACTTCCTTCCGAAGCTGGCCGGCTGTTGCCGGTTGGCGGCGAAGGAGCCGTATTGCGTTGCTTTACGGTTTCGCGTTGTCAGTCGTTCGCTTGTCGCAGTTCCATCCTCCCCCGGCTGAGTGCCAGGTTGTTCATGAGGACGTGCCCGAACCCTAAATGGTTCATGCCTGGAAGGGAACGTGATGTTTGCTTCACTCCCACGGGCGATCGAACACCCGTACGGACCTGCACTACGCTGGTGAACGGCGAGGGTGGCGTTGCATCGGCTCTACCAGGCCTCGGTACCCTTCGACCGGCACCCCCGCCACCCCTGAGCCCGACCGGGCCAGAAAAGAAATTCAGCGAGGAGCGAACTGCGTGACCGCCGACACGTCCGTGCCTTCCAGCGCGCTGCTGTCCGGAGCAGACCGGGACGGTTCCAACTACACCGCGCGGCACCTGCTCGTCCTCGAAGGCCTCGAGGCCGTCCGCAAGCGCCCCGGCATGTATATCGGTTCCACCGACAGCCGGGGCCTCATGCACTGCCTCTGGGAGATCATCGACAATTCCGTCGACGAGGCCCTGGGCGGCTACTGTGACCACATCGAGGTGATCCTCCACGAGGACGCCTCCGTAGAGGTCCGGGACAACGGCCGCGGCATCCCCGTGGACGTCGAGCCCAAGACCGGGCTGTCGGGCATCGAGGTCGTCATGACCAAGCTGCACGCCGGCGGCAAGTTCGGCGGCGGCTCGTACGCGGCCTCCGGCGGCCTGCACGGCGTCGGCGCCTCCGTGGTCAACGCCCTCTCCGCCCGCCTCGACGTCGAGGTCGACCGCAACAGCTCGACGCACGCCATCAGCTTCCGCCGCGGCGTCCCCGGGATGTTCACCGAACAGGGCCCCGACAGCCCCTTCGACCCCGCCAACGGCCTCCGCAAGATCAAGCGCGTGCCCAAGGGCCGCACCGGCACCCGGATCCGCTACTGGGCCGACCGCCAGATCTTCCTCAAGGACGCCCGGCTCGGCCTGGAGACGCTCTACCAGCGCGCCCGCCAGACCGCCTTCCTGGTTCCCGGGCTGACCCTGGTCGTCCGCGACGAGCGGGGGATCGACGGAGCCGGCAAGACCGAGGAGACCTTCCGCTTCGACGGCGGCATCAGCGAGTTCTGCGAGTACCTCACCCAGGACAAGGGCGTCTGCGACGTCCAGCGCCTGACCGGCACGGGCACCTTCAAGGAGACCGTCCCGGTCCTCGACGACCGCGGCCACATGACCCCCACCGAGGTCACCCGCGAGCTCGGCGTGGACATCGCCCTGCGCTGGGGCACGGGGTACGAGACCAACCTCAAGTCCTTCGTGAACATCATCGCCACCCCCAAGGGCGGCACCCACGTGTCCGGCTTCGAACGCTCGGTCACCAAGACCGTGAACGAGGTGCTGCGCTCGGCCAAGCTGCTGCGCGTGGCCGAGGACGACGTGGTCAAGGACGACGCGATGGAGGGCATGACGGCCGTCGTCACCGTCCGCCTCGCCGAGCCGCAGTTCGAGGGTCAGACCAAGGAGGTGCTGGGCACCTCGGCGGCCACCCGGATCGTCTCCGCCGTCGTCGCCAGGGAGCTCAAGGCCTTCCTGACCTCGACCAAGCGCGATGACAAGCAGCAGGCCCGCGCCGTGATGGAGAAGATCGTCGCGGCGGCCCGGACCCGGATCGCGGCCCGCCAGCACAAGGAGGCGCAGCGCCGCAAGACCGCGCTGGAGTCCTCCTCGCTGCCCGCCAAGCTGGCCGACTGCCGCAGCGACGACGTCGACCGCAGCGAGCTCTTCATCGTCGAGGGCGACTCCGCGCTCGGCACCGCCAAGCTCGCCCGGAACTCCGAGTTCCAGGCGCTGCTGCCGATCCGCGGCAAGATCCTCAACGTCCAGAAGTCCTCGGTCTCGGACATGCTCAAGAACACCGAGTGCGGGGCGATCATCCAGGTCATAGGGGCCGGCTCGGGCCGGACCTTCGACATCGACGCCGCCCGCTACGGGAAGATCGTCCTGCTCGTCGACGCCGATGTGGACGGCGCGCACATCCGCTGCCTGCTGCTCACGCTCTTCCAGCGGTACATGCGGCCGATGGTCGAGGCCGGGCGGGTCTTCGCGGCCGTGCCGCCGCTGCACCGGATCGAGCTGGTCCAGCCGAAGAAGGGCCAGGACAAGTACGTGTACACGTACTCGGACAACGAGCTGCGCCAGACCCTGCTCGAGTACCAGCGCAAGAACATCCGGTACAAGGACTCGATCCAGCGGTACAAGGGCCTCGGCGAGATGGACGCGGACCAGCTGGCGGAGACCACCATGGACCCCCGGTTCCGTACCCTGCGCCGGATCAACATCGGCGACCTGGACTCGGCCGAGCAGGTCTTCGACCTGCTCATGGGCAACGAGGTGGCCCCGCGCAAGGAGTTCATCACCAGCTCCGCGGCCACCCTGGACCGCTCGCGCATCGACGCCTGATCCGGCCGGTCCGCCACGGCCGGGGAGGACCGCTCCCCGGCCGTGGCGGCCGTCCCCGCTGCCACGGACCGGTGCGACGGCACACCGGTGGCGTTCACTCCATCACCTGAAGGAGTGAAGAGCGCCGGGACACCAGTCCGGAAACCGTCCATTCCGCACATCCTTGTGGGCACGCGGCCAATGCGGCAGCGGACAAGGAGAGTTCGGTGGTCAAGCACGAAGGTCCCGATGCCGGAACGATCCGGCTGACCGACCCCTGGTACGACGCGCTCGCCGTCGGCTGGGGCGAGGTGGAGGAATCGTCCCCGCCGCGCCCGGCCCCCGGCGGCCGGCCCGCACCCGGCGCGTCCGACATCTACCTGGAAGTGCAGCGCAGCGCCGCCTTCCAGGAAGTCCGCAGCCGCTACCGCAGGTTCGTCGTCCCCGCGACCATCGGCTTCCTCCTCTGGTACGTCGCCTACGTGGTCGCCGCCACCGCGGCGCCCGGCCTGATGGCCCGGCCGGTGGTGGGCGCGGTCAACGTCGCCCTGCTGGCCGGGCTCGGCCAGTTCCTCAGCACCTTCCTGCTGACCTGGGCCTACGCCCGGCACGCGCGGCTGCGCCGGGACCGGGCCGCCCTGGACCTGCGCTGGACCGTCTTCGAGCAGGAGCAGGTCCGCCGGGCGGATGCCGGGGAGCGGGCCCGGTCCTCCAGGGAGGCCGGCCGGTGACCACCGAGCACCAGAGCCTCGCCCTGATCCTCTTCAGCCTGTTCATCGCCGTCACCCTCGGCATCACCACCTGGGTCAGCCGCAACCGGCACGGTTCGGCGGAGGAGTTCTACGCGGGCGGGCGGCTGTTCTCACCACTGGAGAACGGTTTCGCCATCGCGGGCGACTACATGTCGGCCGCTTCCTTCCTCGGCATCTCCGGTCTCATCGCCCTCTTCGGCTACGACGGCCTGCTGTACTCGGTGGGCTTCCTCGTCGCCTGGCTGGTGGTGCTGTTCCTGGTCGCCGAACTGGTCCGCAACTGCGGGCGGTTCACCCTCGCCGACGTGGTCGCGGCCCGGATGAGCGAGCGGCCGGTGCGGATCGCCGCCGGGGCCTCCTCGGTCGTCGTCTCGGTGCTGTACCTCGTCGCGCAGATGGTCGGCGCGGGCAGCCTGGTCGGGCTGCTGCTCGGGAACTCCAGCGCCACGGCCCGGACGCTGACCGTGATCGGGGTCGGCGCCCTGATGGTGGTCTACGTGACCTTCGGCGGGATGCGGGCCACCACCTGGATCCAGATCGTGAAGGCCGTCCTGCTGATGGGCGGGGCGATCACCCTGACGGTGCTCGTGCTGCTGCGCTTCCACGGCAACTTCGACCAGCTGCTCACGACGGCCGCCGACCGCAGCGGGCACGGGACGCGGTTCCTGAGCCCCGGCCTCAAGTACGGCGGGGACTGGACGGCCCGTTTCGACTTCATGAGCCTCGGCCTCGCGCTGGTCCTCGGGACCGCCGGGCTGCCGCACATCCTGTCGCGCTTCTACACCGTGCCCACGGCGCGGGCCGCCCGCCGCTCGGTGGTCTGGGCGATCGGGCTGATCGGCGCCTTCTACCTGATGACCATCGTGCTGGGCTTCGGAGCGGCCGCCCTGGTGGGGCCCGCGGAGGTCCGGGCCTCCAACGCCTCGGGGAACACGGCCGTCCCGCTGCTCGCGGCGCACCTCGGCGGGGGAGCGGGGTCCACCGGGGGCACGGTGCTGTTCGCCTTCGTGGCTGCCATCGCCTTCGCCACGATCCTCGCCGTGGTCGCCGGGATCACTCTCGCCTCGTCGGCCTCCGTCGCCCATGACCTGCACGCCTCCCTCAAGCGCAGGCGGGCCAGGCAGCGCAGCGAGGTCGCGGTCGCGCGGGTAGCGGCCGTCGGCATCGGGGCCGTGGCGATCGCCCTCGGGCTGTTCGCCCAGGACCTCAACGTGGCCTTCCTGGTGGGGCTGGCCTTCGCCGTGGCGGCTTCGGCGAACCTGCCGGTGCTGCTGTACTCGCTGTTCTGGCGCGGGTTCACGACCAGGGGCGCGGTGTGGTCGGTGTACGGAGGGCTGGTTCCGGCGCTGGTCCTGGTCGTGCTCTCGCCCGTGGTCTCCGGCAGTCCCGACGCGTTCTTCCCGGGCGTCGACTTCCAGCTCTTCCCGCTCCAGAACCCCGGCCTGGTCTCGATTCCGCTGGGCTTCCTGGCGGGCTGGCTGGGCACGGTCTCCTCCGGGGAGGAACCGGACCGGGCGAAGCACGCGGAGACGGAGGTCCGCTCCCTCACGGGCGCCGGTGCCGTCTGAGGGCCGTCAGGTGGTTCCCTCCGAGGGGAGCCAGGTGTAGCGGTGCTCGGGGCGGCCGGTTTCGCCGTATCGGAGGGCGAGCGTAACGCGGCCGGACCGTTCGAGGAGCTTCAGGTAGCGCTGGGCGGTCTGGCGGCTGATGCCCGCGCGGTCGGCGATCTGCTGGGTGGAGAGCGGGCCGCCGGCGGCGCGCAGGACCTGACGGACCAGATCCGCGGTGGTGGGGGAGTGTCCCTTGGGGAGCTCGTTGGGGGTGCCGGCCGCGGCGAGCGTGCCGAAGATCCGGTCGACCTCGGACTGTTCCGCCTCGCCGCCGGTCTCCAGGGTGCGGCGCAGGGCTCCGTAGGCCTCCAGCCGGGTGCGCAGGCCGGCGAAGGTGAACGGTTTGACGAGGTACTGGAGGGCGCCGAGGCGCATGGCGGACTGGACGGTCGCCAGGTCGCGGGCGGCGGTGACCATGATGACGTCGGTGCGGTGGCCGAGCTGGCGCAGGCGGCGGACCAGGTCCAGGCCGTTCTCGTCCGGGAGGTAGTGGTCGAGGAGGACCAGGTCCACCGGGTGGGTGGTGAGGAAGTCGAGTGCCTCGGCCGCCGAGTGGGCCTGTCCCGTCACCTGGAAACCGGGAACCTTCGTCACGTACGCCGCGTTGATCCGGGCAACACGCATGTCGTCGTCGACGACCAATACGTGAATCGGGGTCTCGTTCATCGCAGGGCCTCCGGGAGTACGACGGAGAACTCCGCCCCTCCGTCCGCTGCTTCACCGGCCCGGGCGCTGCCGCCCTGCCGTTGCGCGAGACGGCGTACGAGGGCGAGACCCAGCCCGCGCTCGCGGTGGGCCTTGGGCTGCTTGGTCGACCAGCCCTCCGTGAAGATCTCCTCGCGGCGCGCGGCGGGGACCCCGGGCCCGCTGTCGCGCACCCGCAGTACGGCCGTGCGGCCTTCCGCGCGCAGTTCCACCTCGACCAGGGGCGCCATCGAGCCGGCGGCGGCGTCCAGGGCGTTGTCCACCAGGTTGCCGACGATGGTCACGAGGCCGCCCGGGTCCACCAGGCGGTCGGGGAGGAGGCTGCTCCCGGCCAGCCGCAGGGGGACGCCGCGTTCGGCGGCCACGGTCGCCTTGCCGACCAGGAGGGCGGCCAGCAGCGGGTCGTGGATCTTCTCCGTGACCTGTTCGGCGGTGGTGCGGTGCACCCCGGCGACCTCGGTCACGAACTCCATCGCCTCCTCGTGCAGGCCCAGCTCCAGCAGGCCGAGGAGGGTGTGGAGGCGGTTGGCGTGCTCGTGGTCCTGGGCGCGCAGGGCGTCGATGAGGCCCCGGGTGGAGTCGAGCTCGCGGCTCAGGTGCTCCAGCTCGGTGCGGTCGCGCAGGGTGGCCACGGCGCCGCCGTCCTCGGTGGGCATCCGGTTGGCCACCAGCACCCGCTCGCCCTGGACGGTGAGCAGGTCGCGGCCCGTGACGCGGCCGGACAGGACGTCGGTGGTACGGCCAGCACCGAGTACGTCGTCCAGCGGGCGTCCCGCGAGGGTGCCCGTGGAGTCCGCGGCGAGGCCCAGCAGGCGGGCTGCCTCGTCGTTGACCAGCCGGACCCGGCCCTCCCGGTCGAGGGCGATGACGCCCTCGCGGATGGAGTGCAGCATCGCCTCGCGTTCGGCGAGGAGGCCGGCGATATCGGAGAAGGCCAGGTCCCGGGTCTGCCGCTGGATGCGGCGGGACACCAGGTAGGCGGCCAGCGCGCCTGCCGCCAGGGCGCCGCCCGCGTAGGCGAGCATCCCGGGGATGGCGCCGAGGAGCCGGTCGCGCACGCTGTCGTAGGCGATGCCGACGGAGACGGCGCCGACGATCTCCCCGTCGGCCGCGATCAGCGGGACCTTGCCGCGGGCCGAGCGGCCCAGCGTGCCCTCGTCGATCTCCATGACCTCGCGGCCGGCCAGGGCGTCGCTCGGGTCGGTGGAGACGGGCAGCCCGATCCGGTCGGCGCTGGGGTGCGAGCGGCGGATGCCGTCCAGGTCGAGGACGACCACGTACTCGGCGCCGGTGGCCCGGCGGATCCGCTCGGCGGAGGCCTGCACCGGGCCGTCCGCGGAGGCGCCGGAGTCCAGCAGGCCGGCGGCCAGCGCCGGGTCTGCGGCGGCGCTCTGCGCGATGGCCAGAGCCCGTCGCATCGCCTGGTCGTCGAGCTGTGCGCTCAGCGGCGCCAGGAAGAGCCCCGTGGCCAGCACGACGACGCCCGCGGCGATGGCCAGCTGGGTCAGGAGGATCTGGGAGACGGCCCGTCTGGGCAGCCCGAGGCGCCGAGCGCTCATGAAGAGGAACCGCATGGGGAGCTACGTTACGGGGCCGCTCCGGCGGGACGCCGCCGTCCGGTCGCGGAACGGGCGCCGCAGCCCGGCCCCCGTAGCCGGGCTGCTCCCCGCAGCCGGGTCCCGGGCCCTGCGGGCCGGGCCCGGCCGCCCGGGGCGCGGGTGCCGGATCTGCCCGTCAGGGCATCGGCTGGGGCGGGCGGGGCCCCTGGTACTGCCCGCTGGGCCGCATCCGCAGCGGCCGTTCCTGGTACTCCTCCAGCGCGTGCGCGATCCAGCCCGCCGTGCGGGCCACCGCGAAGACCGTCTCCCCGGCCTCCGCCGCCATCCCGCAGGACACGGTCAGCACCGCCAGCGCCAGGTCCACATTGGCGTGCAGCCCGCCCTGCCGGGCCATCACCGCGGCCACCTCGCGCGCCGCCGCCAGCGCCGGGCCGGCCTGTGCGAGCCCGTCCAGCCGGGCGAACAGCGCCGTCGCCCTCGGGTCCTCGCCCCGGTACAGCCGGTGGCCGAGCCCGGGCACCCGCCGTCCCGCCCGCAGGTGATCGGCCACCACGGGCGCGGCCCCGCCCCGCTCCAGCACCTCGGCCAGCATCCGGTGGGCGAGCCGCCCGGCCGCGCCGTGCAGCGGCCCCTCCAGCGCGCCGAGGCCCGCCGACACCGCCGCGTAGGGATGGGCCCGCGCCGACGCGGCCACCCGTACCGCCAGGGTCGAGGCGGCCAGGTCGTGATCGACCAGCAGCCCCAGCGCCAGGTCGAGCACGCGCAGCGCCTGCTCGTCCGGCTCCCGCGGGGTCAGCCGAGACCACAGCTGCCGGGCCAGCGGCCCGTCGCCCGGTTGCGCCGCGCCCAGCTCGGGCAGCGCGCCGACCAGCGTGGGGATCAGGCAGCGCGCGGAGCCCAGTACCGCTTCCTCGGACAGGTCGAAGCGCAGCGGATCCGCCACGGCCGCGGCGGCGACGGCCACCCGCAGCCGGTCGACCGGACCGCTGTGCTCCGGCAGGGCGGCCACGGCCCGCCGGGCCGCCGCCAGGACCTCAGGAGGAGCGGTGAACCGGGCGCCGCGCGGCAGGCTGCCCGTCCACAGCCACTCGGCGACCTCCTCGTAGGCGTACCGGGAGGCCAGTTCCACGGCGTCCACGCCCCGGAAGAAGTACCGGTCGGGCTCGATGAGCGTGAGCGAGGTGCGTACGGCGAGGTCCCCGGCGGGGGCCGCCGCTTCGCGCCTGCTCCGCCTGGCCAGCGCCTCCACCTCGGCGGCGTCGAAGCTGCTGCCGCGGCCCACGGCCTCGCGGCGGCTCGTGAGCTGGCCACGGCTGACGTACGCGTACACCGTCGCCGGCTTCACCCCCAGCAGCCTGGCCGCCTCCTGGGTGCCGATCCGGCGTCCGCCGCCGTCCGTCTGGTCGTCCATGACCGACACCTTACAGACGTCCAGCTATGTTGATTCAATCAACATTGACAGCGATTGAATCCATCATGGATGGTCGATCCATGAACACCACGGACAGCACTATGGGCAGCACTACGGACAGCACCACCGACAGCAGGATCGAAGGACCGCGCGGCCTCGCCGGGGTCGTGGTCACCGAGACCGAACTGGGTGACGTCAGGGGCCGCGAGGGTTTCTACCACTACCGCCAGTACTCCGCCGTCGACCTCGCCGGAAGCCGCAGCTTCGAGGACGTGTGGCACCTGATGTTCCGGGGCGCGCTGCCCGCAGACGAGGCCGAGCGGGCCGCCTTCGCCGCCGAGACCGTCCCCCTGCGCCGGCTGCCGGACGAGGTCCGCGAGGCCCTGCCCGCCCTCGCCCGGGCCACCGCCCTCTCCGGCCCTCTCGCCGGGCTGCGGACCGCGCTCTCCCTGCTCGGCGCCTCCGCGGGCTTCCGCCCCGTCTACGACCTGGACCCCGCGGGCCGTGCCCGCGACGCCCTGGCCGCCTGCGCCGCCGTACCGACCCTGCTCACCGCACTGCACCGGCTCGGGCAGGGGCTGGAGCCGGTCGAGCCGCGAGCTGACCTCCCGTACGCCGCCAACTACCTGTACATGCTGACCGGCGAGGAGCCCGACCCCGTCACCTCCCGCGCGGTCGAGCGGTACCTGATCTCCACCGTCGACCACGGATTCAACGCCTCCACCTTCACCGCCCGCGTCATCGCCTCCACCGGCGCCGATGTCGCCGCCTGCCTGACCGGGGCGATCGGCGCGCTCTCCGGCCCGCTGCACGGCGGCGCCCCCAGCCGGGCCCTGGACACCCTCGACGCCATCGGCACCACGGACCGGATCGGGCCGTGGATCCGCGAACGGGTGCTGGCGGGGGAGCGGATCATGGGCTTCGGCCACCCCGTGTACCGCACCGAGGACCCGCGCTCGCGCATGCTGCGCGACATCGCCCGGCAGTTCGGCGGACCGCTCGTGGACTTCGCGGTGGAGGTGGAGCGCCAGGTCGAGGAGATCCTCGCCGAGCTCAAGCCGGGCCGCGAACTCCACACCAACGTGGAGTTCTACGCGGGCGTGGTCATGGAGCTGTGCGGGATCCCGCGCGAGATGTTCACCCCGACCTTCTGCGCGGCCCGCGTCGTCGGCTGGGGCGCGAACATCCTCGAACAGGCCGCCGACCCGAAGATCATCCGCCCGGCCGCCCGCTACACCGGCCCCGTCCCGCCGCAGCCGGTACCGGTGCTCGGCTGACGGCGGCTGGCTACGATCGACCGGGTGAACAGCAGGCAGCCCATCCCCGTCGTCGTCCTCGCCGGATTCCTCGGATCCGGCAAGACCACCGTGCTCAACCACCTCCTCGGCAACCGGGGAGGCACCCGGATCGGCGTCGTGGTCAACGACTTCGGTGCGATCGAGATCGACGCCATGTCCGTGGCGGGCCAGGTCGGCGACTCGATGGTCTCCCTCGGCGGCGGCTGCCTGTGCTGCGCGGTCGACGGCAGCGAGCTCGACGCGTACCTGGAGAAGCTCGCCGCTCCCGCCCACCGGATCGACGTGATCGTCATCGAGGCGAGCGGGCTGGCCGAGCCCCAGGAGATGGTGCGCATGCTGATGGCCAGCGAGAACCCGGACATCCGCTACGGCGGCATGGTGCAGGTCGTGGACGCCGCGGAGTTCGACGCGACCCGGGCCCGGCACCCGGAGACCGACCGCCACCTGGCCGTCGCGGACCTGGTGGTGCTCAACAAGACCGACCGCGTGGACAGCGCCGAGCGCGCCCGCATCGAGGCGCGGCTCGCGGAGCTCTGCGGCCCCGGCACCCCGGTCGTGGGCGCCGAGCACGGGCGGATCGACCCGGAGCTGCTCTTCGACCGCCGGCCCTGGACCGAGACCCGTGGCCAGCTCTCCTTCGAGGACCTGCTGGCGCAGGACCAGGAGCCCGAGCACGACCACGGGCACGACTGCGGTCACGACGGCGGGCACGGGCGTTGCTCCCACGCGCACGCGGCGTACGAGAGCACGGAGTTCGTGTCCGAGCAGGCGCTGAGCCCGCGGCGGTTCATCGACTTCCTCGACCGCCGCCCGGCCGGGCTCTACCGGATCAAGGGCTTCGTCTACTTCGGCGTCCCCGGGCACGAGGAGCGCTACGAGGTGCACGCGGTCGGCCGGTTCCTCCGCTTCGCCCCGCAGCCCTGGGGGCGGGGCGAAGCCCGTCTGACCCAGCTCGTCCTGATCGGCTCGGGCACCGACGGCGCCGGGCTGCTCGCCGAGCTGGAGGCCTGCCGCGAACCGGCCCCGCGGGAGGCGCGCCCCGAGAGCATGTGGGGCGTGCTGCGGTACGTGGCCCGCCCCGCGGCGGACCGGGCCCGGGCCGAGGCGGAGCCCGCCGAGGTCGAGCCCGCCGAGGCGGAACCCTTCTAGGCGACCTCGACTCTAGGCGACCTCGACCCCGTACTCCCGCAGCAGGTCCTCCAGCCCGCCCCGGTAGCCCTTGCCGCCGATCACGAAGTCCCAGTCGCCGTTCCCCCGGCGCCGGAACGAGCCCAGCACCAGTGCGGTCTCACCGGCCCGGCCGTCGGACACCTCCAGCTGCCCGGCCTCCGCGCCGGACGGGTCGAGGAGCCGGATCCGGGCGTCGGTGAAGCCGGCGAGGTCGGCGTGCGGACCGGCCTCCGGGTCGACGGCGGCCACGAGCACCAGGCGGTCGGCCTCGCGGGGCAGGCCGTCGAAGGAGACCTCGAGCGCGGCCCTGTCGGGCGCCGCGTGCGCGCGGGCCCGCACCGAACCGTCCGGGGTCCGCGGGTTGTTGAAGAAGACGAAGTGGTCCTCGCTCAGCACCCGGCCGCCCGTGCAGACGAGCGCGCACACGTCCA
Organism: Streptomyces sp. NPDC048255; assembly: GCF_040652415.1. Lineage (NCBI taxonomy): Bacteria > Bacillati > Actinomycetota > Actinomycetes > Kitasatosporales > Streptomycetaceae > Streptomyces > Streptomyces sp. NPDC048255. Next base: position 39,504 of record NZ_JBEZMA010000020.1, on the reverse strand, counting down.
GCGCGACCGAGCCCGACCAGGACATGCCGAGCACGTTGTGGTCCTCGGGCGAAGGGGCGGGCTCGGGCTCGGACACCCGCTGCGCCGGGACACCGGCCGCGGCGCCGCCGCCGAGGCGGCCCCGCAGCCCGTACTGGTGCAGCAGCCGCACGAGCTCGACTCCGGGAACCAACTCCAGCGGCTTGCCGTTGGCAAAGGTGTACGACCCGGGCCCGAAGGACGCGGTGGTGACCAGCACCCCCTTGTTCGCCCCCTTGTCCTGGACCGTGCCGTACAGATCCCGTACCGCCGTGGGCGGCACGGTGTTGCGGTAGCGCTTGACCTGCACCACGATCCGCCCGCCCCGGATCGGGGCCGGGTCCAGCGCCTCCACGTCCACACCGCCGTCGCCGGACCGCTGGGTGGTCACCGCCTCCATGCCCATCGCCCGGAAGAGCTCCGCCACCAGGTTCTCGAAGGCGATCGGGTCCATCTCGAAGAGGTCGGGCTCGTCCTCGCCGCCGTCCGCGTGCCCGCCGTGGCTGACGACGCCGCCCACCTCGCCGGGCCGGCGGCCGGGCCGTACGGCGGCCAACTGGTCGGGCCGCGCCGCCAGCTGCCCGCGCAAGCCCTCCACCAGGCAGTCCACCGCGCTGACCTGCTCCAGCCGCAGCCCCGCGAAGGCGGACCGCTCCGCCGACACCGCGGCGAGGACGATCCGCGCCTCCTGCCCCGTCACCGGGTCGTGGTCGTCCACGAAGCCGTTGACCACGACCGAGCCGAGTACGCCGAACTCGTCCGCCGCGTACAGATCACGCACCACCAGCAGTACGCACTGCGCCAGGAGGTCCCGGTACAGGGCCCGCCGCTGCGTGACCGGGCGGGCCGTCTCCTTCTCCTGGTCCGTGCTCGGCACGTACCGCACCGACTTGGTCTCCGGCACCACCTGGTACCCCGGCAGCTGCCAGTCCAGTACGAGCTCACGCGCCCCCGGGTCGTACGCGGCCGCCAGCTGCCTCGGCAGCGACTCGGGCCAGGCCGTGGAGGCGTACAGGGCGGCCGAGAAGTACTCCACCACCGCCTCGGCGTCGCCCGCGCGCAGGGCCCCGGCCAGCTCGGTGAGCCCGCTGTTGTGCGCCCGGATCCCGGCGAGCTGCTGCGCCGCCCACCGGTCGTACTGCTGCCGGTACGCCGCCAGCTGCTGCTGCCGCTGCGTCTCCGCGGCGTGCGCCGCCTGCCAGGCCTGGGTGTACCGGGCGTGCGCCTCGCGTTCCGCCTGAGCCCGGCGGTTCGAACCGAAGGCCCAGCCGGCGTCCTGCTGCTGGAACTGCTCGATACGGGGCATCGGCAGCGGATGCGCGAGATTCCCCGGTGAGAAGGGTTCCAGCTGCTCGGACCTGACCAGCGCGGCCGTGCGGAACGCCGGCGCCCGGCAGCCCGCGGCCAGCAGGCCTTGCAGGGCGGCGACTTCCGCCTCGATGTGCTCGGTGCGCCGCCGCGCCTCGGCTTCGCGGTGCTGGCGGTAGGCGGCCTGCTGCTCGCGCTGGCCCCGGGCCACCTCGCGTTCGTACGCCCGCTGGCGGCGTTCCGCCTCGCGCAGCTGGATCAGCTGCGTCTGCTGCGTGCGGCGCTGGGCCTCGGCCCAGTCCCCGATCAATCCGCCCGGCCGACGACTCATCAGCTCTGTGTCTCCCCGCCCCAACCGACAGTGCCAAGAGGGAAAACACTAGTCGCCATTCGGGTGGTACGTCCCCCGGACGTACCACCCGAATGACCTCGTACCTCCTACAGCGCGGCCCCGGCCAGCGCCGCGACCGACGCGGGGAGCGCCGTCCCCGAGCCGTCCCGGCGCGGGTCCACGGCAGGCAGCTCGGCCGGAGTGCCGTTCGCGGCCGCCGCGCGGACCGGGCTGTTCCCGGTCCAGGCCAGGACCAGCAGGTCCTCGCCCTTGAGGAAGCGCTGGCAGCGCACCCCGCCGGTGGCCCGGCCCTTGCGCGGGTACTGGTCGAAGGGGGTCAGCTTCCCGGACAGCATCGAGTCGTCCAGCGTCCCCTGCGAGCCCGCCACCGTGAACACCAGGGCGTCCCGGGCCGGGTCCACCGCCGAGAAGTGGATCACCTTGGCGTCGTCGGCGAGCTTGATGCCCGCCATCCCGCCCGCCGGGCGGCCCTGCGGGCGCACCTGGCCCGCCGGGTAGCGCAGCAGTTGGGCGTCGTCGGTGATGAAGACCAGGTCCTCATCGCCCGTGCGCAGCTCCACGGCGCCGACGATCCGGTCGCCCTCCTTGAGGGTGATGACCTCCAGCTCGTCCTTGTTGGCCGGGTAGTCCGGCACGACCCGCTTGACCACGCCCTGCTCGGTGCCCAGGGCCAGGCCCTGCGAGGACTCGTCCAGCGAGGTCAGGCAGATCAGCTTCTCGTCCGCCTCCAGCCCGGAGAGGAACTCCGAGACCGGGGCGCCGCCCGCCAGGTTCGGCGCGGCATGGGTGTCCGGCAGCTGCGGCAGGTCGATCACCGAGAGCCGCAGCAGCCGCCCGTACGAGGTGACCGCGCCGACCTCGGCCCGCGCGGTCGCGGTGACCTGCGAGACGATCAGGTCGTGCTTGGCGCGGGCGCCGCCCTCCGCCTCGGGCAGCGGATCGCCGGTCACGGTACGGGCCAGCAGGCCCGTCGAGGACAGCAGTACCCGGCACGGGTCGTCCGCGACCTCCAGCGGAACCGCCCCGACCGCCGTGCCCGCCGACTCCAGCAGCACCGTACGGCGCTCGGTGCCGAACTTCTTCGCCACCGCGGCCAGTTCCGTGGAGACCAGCTTGCGCAGCTCGCTGTCCGACTCCAGGATCCCGGTCAGCTCGTCGATCTCCCCGGTCAGCCGGTCGCGCTCCGACTCCAGCTCCAGCCGGTCGAACTTGGTGAGCCGGCGCAGCGGAGTGTCCAGGATGTACTGGGTCTGGATCTCGCTCAGCGAGAACCGCTCGATCAGCCGGGCCTTGGCCTGCGCGGAGTTCTCGCTGTCCCGGATGAGGCGGATGACCTCGTCGATGTCGATGAGCGCCACCAGCAGGCCCTCGACCAGGTGCAGCCGGTCGCGGCGCTTGGTGCGGCGGAACTCGCTGCGCCGGCGGACGACCTCGAAGCGGTGGTCCAGGTAGACCTCCAGGAGCTCCTTGAGGCCCAGCGTCAGCGGCTGCCCGTCCACCAGCGCCACGTTGTTGATGCCGAAGGACTCCTCCATCGGCGTCAGCTTGTACAACTGCTCCAGGACGGCCTCGGGGTGGAAGCCGTTCTTGATCTCGATGACCAGGCGCAGGCCGTGCGAGCGGTCGGTGAGGTCCTTGACGTCGGCGATGCCCTGGAGCTTCTTCGAGCCGACCAGGTCCTTGATCTTCGCGATGACCTTCTCGGGGCCGACCGTGAAGGGCAGTTCGGTGACGACCAGGCCCTTGCGGCGCGCCGTGACGTTCTCCACGGCCACCGTCGCGCGGATCTTGAAGGTGCCGCGGCCGTTTTCGTACGCGTCCTTGATCCCGGAGAGGCCCACGATGCGGCCGCCGGTGGGCAGGTCGGGCCCCGGCACGAAGCGCATCAGCGCCTCGAGGTCCGCGTGCGGGTGGCGGATCAGGTGGCGGGCGGCCGCGATGACCTCGCCCAGGTTGTGCGGGGGCATGTTGGTGGCCATGCCGACGGCGATTCCGGAGGCGCCGTTGACGAGCAGGTTCGGGTAGGCCGCGGGCAGTGCGACCGGCTCCCGCTCCTGGCCGTCGTAGTTGGCGGTGAAGTCGACGGTGTCCTCGTCGATCGACTCCGTCATCAGTGACGTGGCGTCGGCCATCCGGCACTCGGTGTAACGCATCGCGGCCGGCGGGTCGTCGTTGCCGAGCGAACCGAAGTTGCCGTGGCCGTCGACGAGCGGCAGCCGCATCGAGAAGGGCTGGGCCATGCGCACGAGCGCGTCGTAGATGGACGCGTCGCCGTGCGGGTGGAGCTTGCCCATGACCTCGCCCACGACGCGGGCGCACTTCACGTAGCCGCGGTCGGGGCGCAGGCCCATCTCGTTCATCTGGTAGACGATGCGCCGGTGCACCGGCTTCATGCCGTCCCGGGCGTCGGGGAGTGCACGGGAGTAGATCACCGAGTACGCGTACTCGAGGAAGGAGCCCTGCATTTCGTCGACGACGTCGATGTCGAGGATCTTCTCCTCGAAATCCTCCGGCGGCGGGGTCTTCGTGCTGCGGCGGGCCATCGCTGCGCGGCTCCTTAACCAAGAAAGGGGTGTGCTGGGGGTCTGGCTGGTCTTGCAGGTCTTGCTGGGTCGGGCGGGTCTGACGGGTCTGGCGGTTCGGCTGGGTCCGGCCGGGGCTCACGAGGTGCCCGACCGTGGTCGACGCGGACCATTGTGGCCCGAGGCACCGACAACGCGGACTCCGACCCAGGTGTGACCCGGGAACTTATCCGGCGGCCGACGCGCTTGCATACAGTGGCAGGTCTGACAGAAATCTCTGCATCGCGATCGAAGGGACCACATGCCCATGGGTCACACGGCCACAGCTCAGGCCGGCTCCGGCGGCCTGACAGCGACCGAGCACCGGCTGGCCAACGGCCTGCGCGTGGTGCTTTCCGAGGACCACCTGACCCCGGTCGCCGCGGTCTGCCTCTGGTACGACGTCGGCTCGCGCCACGAAGTCAAGGGACGTACCGGCCTGGCTCACCTCTTCGAGCACCTGATGTTCCAGGGCTCGGCGAGCGTACCCGGCAACGGGCACTTCGAGCTGGTCCAGGGCGCGGGCGGTTCCCTCAACGGAACCACCAGCTTCGAGCGCACCAACTACTTCGAGACGATGCCGACCCACCAGCTGGAGCTCGCGCTCTGGCTGGAGGCGGACCGGATGGGCTCACTGCTGGCCGCCCTGGACGACGAGTCCATGGAGAACCAGCGCGATGTCGTCAAGAACGAGCGCCGCCAGCGGTACGACAACGTCCCGTACGGCACCGCCTTCGAGAAGCTGACCGCCCTGGCGTACCCGGAGGGCCACCCGTACCACCACACCCCGATCGGCTCCATGGCCGACCTGGACGCCGCCTCCCTGGAGGACGCGCGGACCTTCTTCCGCACGTACTACGCGCCCAACAACGCGGTGCTGTCGGTCGTCGGCGACATCGACCCCGAGCAGACGCTCGCCTGGGTCGAGAAGTACTTCGGCACCATCCCGGCGCACGACGGCAAGCAGCCGCCCCGCGACGGCTCGCTGCCCGAGGTCATCGGGGAGCAGCTGCGCGAGGAGATCGTCGAGGAGGTGCCGGCGCGCGCCCTGATGGCCGCCTACCGGCTCCCGCACGACGGCACCCGCGAGTGCGACGCCGCCGACGTGGCGCTGACCATCCTGGGCGGCGGCGAGTCCTCGCTGCTCCACAACCGCCTGGTACGCCGCGACCAGACGGCCGTCGCGGCCGGCTTCGGCATGCTGCGGCTGGCCGGGGCGCCCTCGCTGGGCTGGCTCGACGTCAAGACCTCCAGCGGCGTCGAGGTCCCCACCATCGAGGCGGCCGTGGACGAGGAGCTCGCGCGCTTCGCCGCCGAGGGCCCGACGGCCGAGGAGATGGAGCGCGCCCAGGCGCAGCTGGAGCGGGAATGGCTGGACCGGCTGAGCACGGTGGCCGGCCGCGCCGACGAACTGTGCCGCTTCGCGGTCCTGTTCGGCGACCCGCAGCTGGCGCTGACCGCCGTCCAGCGCGTCCTCGACGTCACCGCCGAGGAGGTGCAGGCCGTGGCCGCTGCCCGGCTGCGCCCGGACAACCGCGCGGTGCTGGTCTACGAGCCCATCGCGGCGGACGAGAACGACGAGCCCAACCAGCACGACGAGAACGAGGGGGCGGAGCAGTGAGCGACACCGCAGCCGTCACGATGACCTTCCACCCGCAGCCGCAGGCCGGGGAGCCGCAACCGTGGGCCTTCCCGGCGCCCGAGCGCGGGAAGCTGTCCAACGGCCTCACCCTGCTGCGCTGCCACCGCCCCGGCCAGCAGGTGATCGCGGTCGAGGTCAACCTCGCCGCCCCGCTGGACGCGGAGCCCGAGGGCCTGGACGGGGTGGCCACCATCATGGCCCGGGCACTGTCCGAGGGCACCGACAAGCACTCCGCCGAGGAGTTCGCCGCCGAGCTGGAGCGCTGCGGCGCCACGCTCGACGCGCACGCCGACCACCCGGGCATCCGGGTCTCCCTGGAGGTCCCGGCCTCCCGGCTGGCCAAGGCGCTCGGCCTGCTCGCCGAGGCCCTGCGCGCGCCGGCCTTCGCCGACGCCGAGGTCGACCGGCTGGTGCGCAACCGGCTCGACGAGATCCCGCACGAGCTGGCCAACCCGCAGCGCCGCGCCGCCAAGCAGCTCTCCAAGGAGCTCTTCCCGGCCACCCTGCGGATGTCCCGCCCGCGCCAGGGCACCGAGGAGACGGTCGCCCGGATCGACTCCGCGGCCGTACGCGCCTTCTACGAGGCCCACGTACGCCCCGCCACGGCCACCGCGGTGGTCGTCGGCGACCTGACCGGCATCGACCTGGACGAGGTCCTCGCCGACACCCTGGGCGCCTGGACGGGCAACTCCGCCGAGCCCCTCCCGGTTCCGCCGGTGACCGCCGACGACACCGGCCGGGTGGTCATCGTCGACCGGCCCGGCGCGGTCCAGACGCAGCTGCTGATCGGCCGGATCGGGGCGGACCGGCACGACCGGGTCTGGGCGGCCCAGGTGCTCGGCACGTACTGCCTCGGCGGCACCCTCACCTCCCGCCTGGACAAGGTGCTGCGCGAGGAGAAGGGGTACACGTACGGCGTGCGCGCCTTCGGCCAGGTCCTGCGCTCCACCGCCGACGGCAAGGGCGCCTCGATGCTCGCCATCAGCGGCTCGGTGGACACCCCCAACACGGGCCCGGCGCTGGAGGACCTCTGGAAGGTGCTGCGCACCCTCGCGGAGGGCGGTCTGACCGACGCCGAACGGGACGTGGCGGTGCAGAACTTGGTGGGCGTGGCCCCGCTGAAGTTCGAGACGGCGGCCTCCGTGGCCGGCACCCTCGCCGACCAGGTGGAGCAGGAGCTCCCGGACGACTACCAGGCGCAGTTGTACGCGCGGCTGGCCGAAACCGGCACCGTCGAGGCGACTTCCGCGGTGGTGAACGCCTTCCCGGTGGACCGGCTGGTCACGGTCCTCGTGGGCGACGCCTCGCAGATCGAGGAGCCGGTGCGGGCCCTCGGGATCGGTGAAGTGAGCGTCGTCACCAACTGACGGATACGGAAGGGGCTCTGGCGGTTTGTTCGCCAGGGCCCCTTTTGTCCGTTTAATGGGGAGGTTGCTTTTATGTGGTGTGGCGTACGCAACAAAAAGGCGCGTCTGTTTGGCGATTGACTGATGATCCGCCTAGCGTCGGCCCTGCTGTTCGTCAGTTGTACCCGCCGCATCCGCGGCACCGGACAGCGATCGCCGAGTCCCCGTCAGGCGCGAGCCTGGGGAGCCGGGGACCCACATGTGTCCCTGGGGTGAATCGGACCGCCTCGCAAGAGGAGGCCCGTAGGAGACCTTCCTGCTCCGAACCCGTCAGCTAACCCGGTAGGCGAGAAGGAAGGAAAGGATCAACCCCTTCATGGCGTTTGGCAGTCGTCCCGCCGGTTCCGGTAAGCACCGTGGCTCCAGCCGTCTGAGCCGCAAGACCGCCGGCTACGCCGGTATCGCCGCCCTCGCCACCACGGGCGTCGTGGGCACCCTCGCCGGTCCCGCCTTCGCGGCGGACAACAGCGACAACTCCGTCCAGGACAACGCCCTCGGCGCCGTCGTCGTGGCCGAGGACCTCGCGAGTGACGTCCAGGACCAGGCCGAGTCCCAGCAGCGCGCCGCCGAGCACGCCGCGGCCAAGGCCCAGGCCGAGGCCGACGCCAAGCAGCGCGCCTCCGAGGCCAAGCGCCTCGCCGAGGCCAAGGCGAAGGCCGAGCGCGAGGCCGCCGAGCGTGCGGCCCGCGAGGAGGAGCGCAAGCGCCTCAACACCTTCGTCGCCCCCGTCGGCGGCGGGATCAGCACCCAGTACCACGCGGGCGGCGGCATGTGGTCCTCCGGCAGCCACACCGGCATCGACTTCCGCGCGGCCTCCGGCACCTCGGTCCACGCGGTGGGCCTCGGTACGGTCGTCGAGGCGGGCTGGGGCGGCGCGTACGGCAACAACGTCGTCATCAAGCACAACGACGGCACGTACACCCAGTACGGGCACCTGGCCTCGCTGAGCGTCTCCGTCGGCCAGCAGGTCACCCCGGGCCAGCAGATCGGCCTGTCGGGCTCCACCGGCAACTCGAGCGGCCCGCACCTGCACTTCGAGGCCCGTACCGGCGCCGACTACGGCTCGGACATCGACCCGGTCGCCTACCTGCGTTCGCACGGCGTCAGCCTCTGACCCGTCCGCAGCGCTCGCGCTCACCGCTTCTTCGAAGACCCCGGCTCCCCGAGCCGGGGTCTTCGCGTTGGTGTTGCGCAGCGCGGTAAATGTTTCGTATTTCCGGCCGCCCTCGGAAAATATCGTGTGTTGCAATAGAGTCTCAGTACGCGCATGTGTGTTCCATGGCGACGGCAGTCGGAAATAAGCGGAGGTCCGGTCTTGCGTATTCCTGCGCACGCGGTATGCACGGCAATTCGCGACGACATCGTCTCCGGGGTCTTCGAACCGGGCAGCAGACTGACCGAAGAGGTACTGGCCCGCCGGTACGGGGTCTCGCGCGTCCCGGTCCGCGAGGCCCTGCGGACCCTGGAGTCCGAGGGGTTCGTCACGACGCGGCGCCACGCGGGCGCCTGCGTGGCCGAGCCGACCGGGCAGGAGGCGGCCGATCTCCTGGAGCTGCGGATGCTCCTGGAGCCCCTGGCGGCCGCCAGGGCCGCCCGGCGGCGCACCGAGGCACACCTCAAGGTGCTGCGCGGGCTGGTCCGGCTGGGCCAGGAACGGGCCAGGCGGGGCCAGGGGGAGGACCTGCGGTCCCTGGGCGCCTGGTTCCACGAGACGCTCGCGCAGGCCTCCGGCAGCCCCGGGCTGATCGCGCTGCTTACCCAGATGCGGCACAAGATCGCCTGGATGTACGTGGTGGGGGCCCCGGAGCGGCCCGTGGAGTCCTGGGCGGAGCACGGCGCGATCGTGGACGCCGTGGCGCGCGGGGACGCCGAGCGGGCCCGGACGCTGACCGCGGTCCACGCCGACCGGGTGGCCGGGGTGCACCGGCTGCGGCCGCGGGCCGCGGTGAGCACTTCGCAACCTGCCGTAAACATGTCGAGCGGTCGGCATTAACAGGGGCCGTATACAAAGGGCTGGTATCCGGTCCGCGCATTCACTGCGCGGCGGTCGGCCGGCAGTCGGCTGAATTCCGCCGTGCCGAATTCCTGCGGAGCGTTTTGATGTGCGGCTGGTTTATGCGCGCGGCTGGTTTATGCGCGCGGCCGGTCCGTGTGGGCAACGGGCCGGTTCATGTGCCGGCCTTTTGCCGTGCGCGCCGGTTCTCGGCCGCGCCGGCTCTCCGCCGTACTGGTTCTCGGCCGCGCCGGCTCTCCGTCGTACCCGGCCTCCGGAGCGGCCCGTCCGAAAACGGCGAAGCCGTGGCCCCCGGATGCCCGGGAACCACGGCTTCGGCGAAACCCGAAGGGTCAGACGGTCTCGGGGAGCTCCTCGAGACCCTCGGCGACCAGCTTCGCGAGACGGTCCAGCGCGACCTCCGCGCCCTCGGCGTCGGAGGCGAGGACGATCTCCTCGCCGCCCTGGGCGCCCAGGCCCAGGACCGCCAGCATGGAGGCGGCGTTGACGGGGTCGCCACCGGCCTTGGCGATGGTCACCGGGACGCCGGAAGCGGTCGTCGCGCGGACGAAGATCGAGGCGGGACGAGCGTGCAGGCCCTCGGCCCAGCCGACGTTGACGCGGCGCTCTGCCATGGTGATGCCCTTCAGGTTCTTACGGTTGTCTAGACCAGTCTCTCACGACGCCCTGAATGCTCCGACCGACCTTCGGCCCGGATCCGCCGCCGTTCGACCTTCCCCAGCTTGCACTGATCCGTGCCCGCCTGCCCGATGCGCCGCGCCAGGGCCGCGCGACCCGGGAACCGCCTAAGGTGGCCCCATGACCACCGAGTCGGACCCCTCGTACCCGGCCCACTGGGAAGCGGATGTCGTCCTCCGCGACGGCGGCACGGCCCGGATCAGGCCCATCACCGCCGCGGACGCCGGGCGGCTGGTCAGCTTCTACGAGCAGGTGTCCGACGAGTCGAAGTACTACCGTTTCTTCGCCCCCTACCCCCGGCTCTCCGACCGCGACGTGCACCGCTTCACGCACCACGACTTCGTCGACCGGGTGGGACTCGCGGCGACCATCGGCGGGGAGTTCATCGGCACCGTCCGCTACGACAGGATCGGCTCCGACGGCCGGCCCGCCTCCGCCCCCGCCGACGAGGCCGAGGTGGCCTTCCTCGTCCAGGACGCCCACCAGGGCCGCGGCGTCGCCTCCGCCCTCCTCGAGCACATCGGCGCGGTGGCCAGGGAGCGGGGCATCCGCCGGTTCGCCGCCGAGGTGCTGCCCGCCAACACCAAGATGATCAAAGTGTTCACGGACGTCGGCTACCAGCAGAAGCGCAGCTTCGAGGACGGGTCCGTCCACCTCACCCTCGACCTCGAACCCACTGCCGAGTCCCTCGCCGTCCAGCGCGCCCGCGAACAGCGGGCCGAGGCCCGCTCGGTCCAGCGGCTGCTGGCCCCCGGCTCCGTGGCAGTGATCGGAGTCAGCCGCTCCGGCGCGGGCCTGGGCGCCGCGGCCCTGCGCAACCTGCGCGACAGCGGCTTCCACGGCCACCTGTACGCCGTCAACGAGGCGGTCGAGGCCGACCTGCTGGACGGCGTACGGGCCTACCGCGCGCTCGCCGACATCGGCGCCCCCGTCGACCTCGCCGTGCTCGCCGTGCCGGCGGAGCGGGTCCCGGAGGCCGTCGCGGCCTGCGGTGAGCACGAGGTCCAGGGCCTCGTCGTGCTCTCCGCCGGCTACGGGGAGTCCGGCCCGGCCGGGCTCGCCCGCCAGCGCGAACTGGTGCGGCAGGTGCGCTCGTACGGGATGCGCCTCATCGGCCCGAACGCGTACGGGGTGATCAACACGGCCCCGGAGGTGGAGCTCAACGCCTCCCTCACGCCCGCGCCGATGCCGATGCGCGGCCGGATCGGCCTGTTCACACAGTCCGGGGCCATCGGGATCGCCCTGCTCTCCGCGCTGCTGCGGCGCGGCGAGGGGCTGTCCTCCTTCGTCTCGGCGGGGAACCGGGCCGACGTCTCCGGGAACGACATCCTCCAGTACTGGTACGAGGACGAGGCGACGGACGTCGCACTGCTCTACCTGGAAACCCTCGGCAACCCGCGGAAGTTCACCCGCCTCGCCCGCCGGACGGCGGCCGTGAAGCCGGTGGTCGTCGCCAAGGGCGGCCGCCACACCCCGGCCGGGCACGTCGTCCCGGGAACCCGGCTGCCGGAGGCCACCGTCTCCGCCCTGCTGCGGCAGGCGGGCGTGATCCGCGTCGACACCGTCACGGAACTGGTCGACGTCGGCCTGCTGCTCGCCTCGCAGCCGCTGCCCGCGGGCCCGCGCATCGCCATCCTCGGCAACTCCGAATCCCTCGGGGTCCTCACCTACGACGCCTGCCTGACCCAGGGCCTTCGGCCGCTGCCGCCCCTGGACCTGACGACGGCCGCCTCACCGGCGGACTTCCGCGACGCGCTCGCCGGGGCCCTGGCGTCCGAGGCCAACGACGCGGTCGTCGTCACGGCCATCCCCTGGGTCAGCGAGCACGAGCTTGCCGACGACCTCGCCGAAGCCCTGCGCGAGGCGGTGGCCGCGTACCCCGGCAAGCCGGTGGCGGTGGTCCACGTGGAGCTCGGCGCCCTGGCCGACGCCCTCTCGGCGGCGACGGCCTCCGCCCCGGCGCCCGCGGCCCCGGCCCCCGCCGCGCCCGGCCCGGCCGCGCCGCCGCGGCCGCAGGCATCGCCCCCGCCGCCGGGACCCCCGCAAGCGCCGGCACCGGCAGCGGAAGCGACGGCGCCCGGGCCCGGGCCGTCCGAGGGGTACCGGATCCCCGCCTACCCCGCGGCCGAGCGCGCCGTGAAGGCCGTCGCCGAAGCCGTGCGCTACGGGCAGTGGCGACGGGCCAACGCCGAGGCCGGCCTGGTCCCCGAGTACGAGGACATCGACGAGGCCGCGGCCGGCGCCCAGCTCGCCCGGCTGCTGGCCGACGTCGACGGGGAGGCCGTACTGACCCTCGGCGACTTCGACGCCCACGCCCTCCTGGGCCGCTACGGGATCCACGTCATGCCCACCCTGCCCGCCCTCTCGGCCGACGCCGCCGCCCGGGCCGCCCGCGCCCTGGGCTACCCCGTCGTGCTCAAGACCACCGCCCCGCACCTGCGCCACCGCGCCGACCTGGGAGGCGTACGGCTCGACCTGACGAACGAGGCCGAGCTCAGACGCTCGTACGAGGAGCTCACCGAGGCCCTCGGGAAGCCCGCCGAGATCCAGCCCGTGGTGCAATCCATGGTGCCCCGGGGCGTCGACACCGTGGTCCGGTCCGTGATCGACCCGGCCGCCGGCGCCGTCCTCTCCTTCGGGCTCGCCGGAGTCGCCTCCGAGCTGCTGGGCGACACCGCCCACCGCCTCGTCCCGGCCACCGACCGGGACGCCGCCGGACTGATCCGCTCCATCCGCACCGCGCCCCTCCTCTTCGGCTGGCGCGGCAGCGACCCCGTCGACACCCCCGCCCTGGAGCAGCTCCTCCTGCGCCTGTCTCGCCTCGTCGACGACCACCCCGAAGTGATCGGCGTCTCTCTGGAGCCGGTCGTCGTCGCCACCGAGGGCCTCTCCGTGCTCAGCGCCACGGTCCGGGTGGCCCACGCCCCGGCCCGCACCGACCTCGGCCCGCGCACACTCCCCAGCTACTGACCTGACCGACCCTGCACAAGGCGGCCGGGGTGCCCCGTACGGGCCTTAGGATGGACCTCATGGCGAAATCCGGTACGACGACCCAGGGGCTGCGCACGGCGATCGAGCGCAGCGGCTACTACCCGGCCCTCGTGGCCGAGGCCGTGGAGGCCGCGGTGGGCGGCGAGCCGATCTCGTCGTACCTGGTCCACCAGGAGACGACCTTCGACTCCAACGAGGTGCGCCGCCACGTCACCGTGCTGGTCCTGACCGGCAACCGGTTCATCGTCTCCCACACCGACGAGCAGGCCGCCGACGCGGGCTCCCCGTCCCCGTACGCGACCACCTCCACCGAGTCGGTCAAGCTCTCCAGCATCTCCTCGGTGGTGCTGAGCCGCGTCGTCGCCAACCCCGAGTCCTACACCCCGGGCACCCTGCCCCGCGAGGTCGTCCTGACCATCGGCTGGGGGGCGGTCTCCCGGATCGACCTGGAGCCCGCCGCCTGCGGCGACCCGAACTGCGACTCCGACCACGGCTACACCGGCAACTCCACCGCCGACGACCTGAGCCTGCGGGTCAGCGAGGCCGGAGACGGCCCGGAGGCGGTGCGCCAGACCTTGGTCTTCGCGCAGGCGCTCTCCGAGGCGACCGCGGCCACGTCCTCCCCCGCCGCCCGCTGATGTCGTACCCCGCGGCGCAGAACTGGCAGGACGAGCCGGAGCTGCTGGATCTCGCGGCCGCGCCCGTCCCCGCGTACGGCACCGGCTCGCTCGCCGACCTGCTGCCGACCCTCGTGGCGGGCCAGGGCGTCCCCGGCTTCACGGCCTCCATCCCGGAGCTGACCCCGGCCGACCGGAACTGCGTCTTCCTGGTCGACGGCATGGGCTGGGAGCAGATCAAGGCCCACCCGGACGAGGCCCCGTACCTCACCTCCCTGCTCGCCGGCTCGCGCGGCGGCACCGGCCGCCCGATCACCGCGGGCTTCCCGGCGACCACCGCCACCTCGCTGGCCTCCGTCGGCACCGGCCTGCCGCCCGCCCGCCACGGCCTGCCCGGCTACGCCGTGCGCAACCCGGCCACCGGCGAGCTGATGAACCAGCTCCGCTGGCACCCGTGGACCCAGCCCAAGCCCTGGCAGCCGTACCCGACCGTCTTCCAGCTGGCCGACAAGGCGGGGGTGGCGACCGCGCAGGTGTCCTCGCCCGCCTTCCAGACCACCCCGCTGACCAAGGTCGCGCTGAGCGGCGGCACCTTCCTGGGCCGGATGACCGGCGAGGAGCGGATGGACCTCGCGGCGGAGCGGCTCGCCGCCGGTGACCGCTCGCTCGTGTACACGTACTACAGCGAGCTCGACGGGGCCGGCCACCGGCACGGCGTGAACTCCGACGCCTGGCGCGGCCAGCTCATGTACGTCGACCGGCTCGTGCAGCGGCTCGCCGAGCAGCTGCCCCCGCGCACCGCGCTGTACGTGACCGCGGACCACGGCATGGTCGACGTCCCCTTCGACGAGGACTCCCGCATCGACTACGACGAGGACTGGGAGCTGGGCGCGGGCGTGGCCCTGCTCGGCGGCGAGGGCCGGGCCCGGCACGTGTACGCGGTCCCCGGCGCCGAGGCCGACGTCCTGACCGTGTGGCGCGAGGTCCTCGGCGACCGCTTCTGGATCGCGAGCCGCGAAGAGGCCCTGGAACTGGGCTGGTTCGGGGCCCCGGGGGAGTGCGACGAGCGGGTGCGGGGCCGGATCGGCGACGTGGTCGCTGCCGCCCAGGCCGATGTCGCCATCACCGCCTCGCGCAACGAGCCCAACGAGTCCGCCCTCGTCGGCATGCACGGCTCCATGACCGCGGCCGAGCAGCTGGTCCCGCTGCTCGAGATCCGCTCCTGACCGCCTTCCCCTTCCCACCCGCTGCCCACGACCCGAAAGGTCCCGTACTTCCCATGCCCGAGCTGGTGTTCTTCTCCGGAACGATGGACTGCGGAAAGAGCACTCTGGCTCTCCAGATCGCCCACAACCGCGACGCGCGGGGACTCCAGGGTGTGATCTTCACGCGGGACGACCGGGCGGGCGAGGGCAAGCTGTCCTCCCGTCTCGGCCTGGTCACCGAGGCGGTGGAGGCGCCGGAGGGCATGGACCTGTACGCGTACCTGGTCGCCCAGCTCTCGAAGGGCGGCAAGGCGGACTACGTGATCGTGGACGAGGCGCAGTTCCTCGCGCCGGAGCAGATCGACCAGCTGGCCCGCATCGTGGACGACCTCGGGCTGGACGTGTTCGCCTTCGGCATCACGACGGACTTCCGCACGAAGCTCTTCCCGGGCTCGCAGCGCCTGATCGAACTGGCGGACCGGCTGGAGCAGCTCCAGGTGGAGGCCCTGTGCTGGTGCGGATCCCGCGCCACGCACAACGCCCGTACGGTGGGAGGGGAGATGGTGGTCGAGGGCGCCCAGGTGGTGGTCGGCGACGTGAACCGCCCGGCGGAGGAGATCGGCTACGAGGTCCTGTGCCGCCGCCACCATCTCCGCCGCATGACCTCGGCCGCAGCCCACGCGGGCGCCCTCTCCCCGGACGTCCTCCCGGTCAACCACGCCTGAGAGGGTGAGCCCGAACGCGGCGTGCGCGAGGGAGACGCTGTCGACTTGGGTGAGCCCGCCCGCACCTGGCGGGTACACGCGCCGGGGAACCAGGGCCGGAACCGGGCACAGTGACGGGAAGTAGTCTAAAAAAGTATCCCAGTTCGGCCGTCCCGCCAGCCACACTGACCCCATGACCCGTCGCGACTTCGACGAACTGCCGGGCCCTGATCAGCAACCGCAGGCAGTCCAGCCGGGCTACGGCTCGGCCTACCGGACGCCACAGCCCGGATCGGGGCCCGCGCCGGGCAATCCCTACGCGCAACCGCCGGTGCAAGCAGGGGACTTCGTACGCCCGCCCCGCCGCGGCCTGCGGGGCAGGACCGGTGTGCTGGTGGCGGCCCTGGTCGCGGTCCTGCTCGCCCTCGGCGGCGGCTCGTACATCCTCCTGCGCGACGGCTCCGGCGACGCCGGGGACGGCGACACCGCCGCCCCCGCATCGTCCGCGTCCGTGGACCAGGGAGACGGCCAGGGCCCCGGCGGCCCCCCGTTCGTCTTCGACCCCAACGCCGGGATTCAGCCGGGCGAGAGCCGGGTCTGGCTGGTGTCGAACCGGACCGAACTGGCCGGCTCCGGTGCCTCGCAGCACGGCCCCTGGCGCGTGGGGGACGCCGTGATCAAGGCGATGTACAAGGAGGTCACCGCCTACACCGCGATCGACGGCCAGGAGAAGTGGAGGCTTCCCCTCGCCACGCCGCTGTGCGGGATCCCGGAGAGTCCCGCCCTGAACGGGAAGATCGTCGTCGGGGTCCGCGAGAAGGACAGCGCGACCTCCCAGTGCACCCACCTCCAGCAGGTCGACCTCGCCACGGGCCAGGCGGGCTGGAAGCTGGAGATACCGAAGGAGAAGGTCTTCGACCAGGCTCTGGAGTTGCGGCTGGCCATCTCAGGGGACACCGTCGCGGTGGCGCGTGCCGCGGTCGTGAGCGGTTTCTCGGTCACCGACGGGCACAAACTCTTCGGTACACCGAGCAGCGGCTGCGCCCCCGCGACGGTCGGCGGCGCCGCCGCCAGGCTGATGCTCGTACGCGACTGCTTCGGCCAGGACTCGGCCGACCGGCAGTCGGTGATCGAGGAGATCGACCCGGCGACTGGCGCTGCCAAGTGGAGCCACCAGTACGCGAAGGGCTCGAACCTCGGCCAGATCCTGTCCGTGGACCCGCTCGTCGTCAGCACCTACAACACGCAGGAGAAGGTCTGGAACATCATGGCCTTCGCCGCCGACGGCAAGGTCCGCTCGCAGACCAATGCCGCCTTCGGGGTCAGCAAGCGGTGCAACGGCTGGGGCAGCGGCAGCGGCGACCTGCACGACTGCAACGCGGCGGTGGCCGACGCGGACACCCTCTACATCGCGGGCGGCACACCCGACGCCAAGTACCCGCTGGACGTCGACAAGCCCGACGAGGTGATCGCGGTCGACCTCAACACCGGTCAGGTGAAGTGGCGCACGACGGGCCCCGACGGCCGCGTCATGTTCCCGCTGGCCATCGAGGAGGGGAAGGTCGTCGTCTACGTCGACACGGACAAGGGCCTGTCCGCGGCGATGGCGGCCATCCCGACAGGCGGAGGCCGGCCCCAGATATTCCTGCAGAGCCCGAAGATCGCCAAGGGGCCCGAATCCGCCTTCTACACCTCCAGCGTCCGGCTGGCCTGGGTCGAGGGACGCGTCTTCCTGCTCAACGGGTCCGTACGCAGCCCGGAGCCGAAGAAGGTGGACCACTCCCTGCTGTCCTTCGGGAAGTAGGTCGCGGGACCCGGGCGGGCAGGGTGGCCGGATCCGTGCCCTCCCCGCCCCCGAAGCGTGACGAGCGGCGGCCACCGCCCTATTGTTGCGCGCCATGTGGCCAGGACAGCAGACGCCCGATGGGGACCAGAGCAGGCAGAACCCGGGGCAAAACCCTTACCGGCAGCCGGTTCCCGGACAACAGGGCGCCCAGACCGGCCCCTACGGACCTGGCATATCCGGCCAACCTTGGCAGGGCGCCACGCCCGGTACGCACCAGCAGCACCCGTCCGGCGCGCCGACTCCGCCTCCCGGACCGGCGCCGCGTTCCGCGCCCCGGCGTAAGGCCGTCGTGGCGATATCGGTGACGGTGGCTGCGGGGGTGGCCGTCGCGGTGACCGCCGCGGTCCTCTTCCGGGACGGCGACAGGGCGGACGGCGCCGGGGGGCCGGCTTCCCCTGCACCCGCCTCCGGTTCCCCGTCCGGCTCCGTGTCCTCGGGCGCCCCGGGCACCGTGAAGTCGACGGTCAAGGGCTGGAAGGTCGTGGTGAATCCGGCGCACGGCACCGCCTTCGACGTACCGCCGGACTGGGAGGTCCTGGAGTCGCAGATCTTCAGCGGCTTCTCGGACGACAAGGACCCCGACAAGCCGGTGATCGGCCACACCGCGCCCGCCTTCTTCAAGAAGAAGTGGTGCAGTCTGGATGCCAACGGCGACGGCTACGTCAACGACATCGCGCTCGCGTCCACCGGTACCAAGGGCGCCGACGGCGCAAAGACCACCGACGAGGTCGCCGAGAAGACGGCGACGGCCTGGGCATACTCCGCGTTCGCATCCCCGGACAAGGAGGTCGTCAAGTGGGACAAGCCGGTGGCCTACACAACCAAGGCCGGGGTCAAGGGGAGTTACGTGAAGGCCCGCACCGAGGGCGCCAAGAAGGACCACAAGTGCGCGGGGGACGGCTGGGCGATCGCCTTCGGCTTCAAGAATTCCAAGGGCGACTTCGTCGCCTGGGACTTCTACGGCCGGTCGGGCGTCCAGGGGGCCGTCCGCGACGACCTGGTCATGCGCATCCTCAGCACGGTCCGCCTCTCCGGCGACCCGGTCCCAGACCCCCTCCGCAAAGAGACCTCCCCTTCGTCTCCGTGAGCCTGGAGGCAACCCCGGCGCTGGACCTCTACGCATGTGTGGTGGAGTGCCTGTCGCGGGCACGGCAAGGTCGACTACGTGGTCGCGGAGTGCTGGATGTGGTCCCGCCGGCAGGGGATGGCGGACCCGGACATGGTGGATGGTCGAGTAAAAGGACTCTGGCTCTCCAGATCGCCCACAACCGCGACGCGCGGGGACGTCAGTGCGTTGACGAGCTGGGCGAATTCGGTACGTTGCCGGTCGGTCAGGGTGGCGTAGAGCGGTGCCTGTAGCTCGTCGGTGAGTTGCTCGGCACGCTGCCATCGCGGGATCAGGGTTGCGGCGACGGGATGCGGCTCTTGCCAGCCGTAGTGGGTCGCCTGCTCGACGCCGAGGTTGATGACCATGGCCGCTCGGGCGCTCAGGCCGCACAGGCGCACCGCCGCAAGATGGCTGGCGCCACGGTGTTCCCGCAGTACGTGTATGCGCTGCATGGCTGCGCCGACCGGGTCGTCGGCGGGGCAGGCCTGCGCGCGCCAGCCGGCGAACAGTGGCAGCGCGTCGGCGTCGGCGGCGTCGATCAGATGCTGTGCCAAGCGGTTGAAGTGCTCCACGTCGGCGTCGGCGGGGATGTTGGCGCACCCCCAGGTCCGGACGGCCCGTGCGTAGCAGGCAGCGGCTTCCTCCGATGCGGCACGACGTGGGAGTCGATCTGCTGCGCCCCGACGGGCGAACCGTGGCACTGACTGAGGCGGGCCGGGTGCTCCTCGAACACGCCGACCGGATCCTCGCAGCCGTGGAGGAAGCCGAGAGCGCCCTCGCGGCGGTCAAGGGCACGGTCGGCGCCAGCGCCACCCTCGCCGCGCTGCCGTCGACCGCCGCCAGGATCGTGGCCCCCGCACTGACCGCACTGAGCTCGGACCAGCCCCAGCTCACCGTGACCTGTCTTCTCACCGACCAGGCCCAACTGAAGGAACTCGCGCTCGGCACCGTCGATGTGGTGCTGGGGCAGAGGTATCACCACCTGCCCGATGCCGCGCCCCGGGGGATCGAGGTCTCGCCGCTGCTCGACGATCCGCTGCTCGTCGTCACCGCGGCCGGCCAAGCCGACGAGCGGCCCATCGCCCTGCGGGACCTGGCCACGCACAGCCTCGCCGTGCCGCCGCCGACCACGGACTGCGGACAGGCAATCCTGCACGCCTGCCACCAGGCCGGCTTCACCCCCACGACGCGCTACGTCACCGCCGACATCGCCGCCCAGCTCACCCTCGCCCGGGCCGGCCTCGCCACCGCGCTCGTCCCCCGAACGGCCATCGACCCGGCCACACCGGGAATCCGCACGGTGCCCATCGAGGACCATCCGATCCGGCGCCTCCTGTTCGCCGCGACGCGTCACACCGAGACCGCGAACCCGACGAACACGGCCGTCATCGCAGCGCTGCGCACAGCCGCGCAGCAGGCTCGCACCACTGCCTCGCAAGGCTGAATCCTGGTCGCCGAACTACCCAATGCGGAGAAGGTGTCTGACGGGTCTTCCGCGTCTCCGCGGGCCGTCGGTCAGCGCCTCTCTCCCGGATCAGGAACGGTCCGCTGCTGACGGAGAGCGAGGAGGATCAGGAGTGCGAAGGCCACGAACGCGGCCCCGGTGCGGGCGTAGTTGAACGCCTCCCAGCGCCCCAGGATCTCCGCGTGGTCGGTAGGGGCGGAGGTCGCGGCCCACTCCTTGATCCGGCCGTTGATCGGAACGTTGCCGAGCCGGGTGATCAGGAAGGACGCCAGCGCCAGCAGTCCTGCCCCGCCGGCGAGCCACCGTGCGGTTCCACGGGTCATCACGGCGAGGGCCGTGGCGCTGAGAACCGACAGTCCCATGGCCCCCTGCATGGTGATGCCGTTCATCTTCATCAGCTCGGCGTGGAAGGACAGTCTCATCTCCAGCGGGACGGCGTTGAACGTCGGAACCAGGTTGGCCGCGCCGTAGCCGAACGCTCCTGCGAGGGCGCCGGTGGACAACAGGGCGATCGCCTGGGTGAGTCGGATGCGCATCTGTGCTACCCCTCGCGTCGTGGTTCGGGTGGGTCGATGGTCCGGGTGAGCTGGTCGGCCCGCCGCAGCAGGCCCTCCGGCGTGAACTCCCCGAACATGTGCACCTGAGTGGAGACCGGTCCGCTCTTGCGCATCCGGGCGTGGATGGTGAACCGGGTCGCGATCCGATTGCCGTCGGCCAGCGCTTCGTGGATCTCGATCCGGAAGCCGTTCAGGTTTCTGCGGACGGGACGGAGATGGGCGAGGAGCCGGTCCCAGTCGAGCCGTACGCCGTCCGCGGTCTGCACGATGTCCGGGGTGTAGTACCTCGCCATCAGTTCGGCGGGGTCCTCCTCGTCGCGGACGACCGCCTCGGTGAAGGAGGTGAAGAAGTCTGCGACGAACTGCTCGGGCGTCTTGGATTTCAGCGGTTCCATGAGTGCTCCGGCCGGGCGGGCAGGGCTGTACCCCACTACGATCGCTTACATAGCTGTAAGATATCCAGGCTCCTTACTTTTGACAAGGGTGTAAGAATTGACTGTCCCGGAGGTTCCCGGAGGGTCCTCGGCCCCCCAGCGACGTCGTCGGGCCGACGCCGAACGGAGCAGGGCCGCAGTGCTCGACGCCGCGATGCGGCTGCTCGCCGAGCGGCCGGACGCCGGTATGGCCGCGGTTGCCGCAGCGGCCGGCGTCACCCGCCAGACCGTATACGCGCACTTCGGCACACGCGACGAGCTGCTGGAGGCCGTGGCCGCCCACGTCACCCAGGAGGCCATGGCGGCGATGGACGCGGCGGATGTCGAGGAGGGTTCCGCCCTGGACGCGCTGTTGAGGCTGCAGGACATCGGCTGGCGGCTGTTCGAAAGGCATCCGGTGCTGCTCCAGCTCGGAGCCGCGCCTGTGAACGTCGAGGCCGACCGGGCACGGCACGAACCCGTCGCGGCCCGGCTGACGCGGTTGATCGAGAAGGGGCAGGCGGCAGGAGAGTTCGATCCCGGCGTGCCCGCCGCTTGGCTCGTGACCGCGGTGACCGCCCTAGGGCACGCCGCGGGCGACGAGGCGGGGTCAGGCCGCATGACGGTCGACGAGGCCGCAAGGTGCCTTCGTACCGCCACACTCGGCGTCCTGGGAGTACGGCCCGAGGGCGGTCGCACGCCCTAGTCCTGTGCCGCTGCCACCAGGATCAGGGAGCCGTGGCCGCAGCGGCCGGCCGGTTCGCCTCCAGGCTGCGGACGATGGGTCGGGTCATGAGCGACGCGACGGCGAAGAGCGCGGCCAGTCCCAGCCAGCCCAAGGGCCCCAGCAGTTGGCGCGAAATGGTCCTGCGCGTGCCCGGGTGGGTGCCGAGCTCCTCGGCGAGGGCGTCCTCCCGGTCAACCGTGATCGAGCGGGGCCCCGGCGGAGGGAGTGGGGGCCGGGTACAGGTGCACCGGGCCCGAGGCCTCGTCGCACCGGGCGACAGCGGTGGCGGCCGACCACGGTCCGGCCAGTGACAGGTCGGTCACCCGCCAGGTGCGCGGGGCACCGGGCAGGCCTGCCGTCACCTCGGCCGTCCCCGGGAGCTGAGGGTGCGTCTCGAGCGAGGAGAGATCGCTGGAGATCCCGATGCCGACGGCCTTCAGCGTGGCTTCCTTGCGGGTCCAGACCCGCAGGAACGCCGTCACCCGGTCCTCCCCGGGCGGGGCGGAGAGGACGAACTCCCGTTCCGAGGCGGTGAACACCACGGATGACAGGTCCTCGGCCGGCACCTTGCGCATCCGTTCGACGTCCACGCCGACGGGAGCCCCGGACACCGCGAGCAGCCCGAGCCCCGCCGTGTGCGAGATGCTGATCCACCACGGTGTGACGGGGCTCAGGAGCGTGGGCGGGCCGTGTTCGGGGTCGCCGCAGCAGGGGCAGTGCAGGCGCCCGAGTTCGACCGATCGCGGTGCGACCTCCAGAAGGAGGGAGAGCGTCCGGCGGACCGCCGCCCGGGAGGTGACGTACTCGGCCGCCCGGGTCCGGGAGCCGAACTGCTCCGTCCGCTCCCGCTCGGCGGGGTGGAGGAGGGCGAGGTCGGCGGGGTCCGCCGTACCGGGAATGGGCCACCACCACACGGCTGTTCCCCGGGCGGCGAGGGTGCTCCGAGGGCTGGTCCGGAGCGGAGCCGCGGTGGTCGGTGCGGTGGTCATCGGGTCATCTCCAGGTGTGCCGGGCCGGTCGTGCGGCCCAGGACTGTGCGGGGCCGTCCGCGGGCCGGGCCCAGTCGGCCCATCCGGCCCTGCCGGTGCGCGGTTCCGGACCGTCGTCCGCGGGCCGTGCCGAAGCGATCAGCACGGCTGTGACGGCGGCGAGTTCCTCCGGCGTCGGACGGCCGTGGACCACCGTGAGCAGGGTGGGCACCGGCGGCGTCCGGACGAGGGGGTGGTGGCCCGGGGCGCTCACGTCGGCGGGTTCCCGTGCTTGCGCACCGGAAGCGCCGCGTGCTTGGCCCGCAGCATGTCCAGTGCCCGGATCAGTGTCTCCCGGGTGAGCGCAGGGTCGATGACGTCGTCCACCAGGCCGCGTTCGGCGGCGTAGTAGGGGTGCATGAGTTCGCTGGCGTATTCCTTGACCAGCTGCTCGCGTACGGCCTCGGGGTCGTCGGCGGCGGCGATCTGGCGGCGGAAGACGACGTTGGCGGCGCCCTCCGCGCCCATGACGGCGATCTCGTTGGTGGGCCAGGCGTACGACAGGTCGGCGCCGATCGAGCGGGAGTCCATGACGATGTACGCACCGCCGTAGGCCTTGCGGAGGATCACCTGGACGCGGGGGACGGTGGCGTTGCAGTAGGCGTACAGGAGCTTGGCGCCGTGCCGGATGATGCCACCGTGCTCCTGGTCGACGCCGGGCAGGAACCCGGGGACGTCCACGAGGGTCACCAGCGGGATGTTGAACGCGTCGCAGAGCTGGACGAAGCGCGCGGCCTTCGTCGAGGAGTGGATGTCCAGTACGCCGGCGAGGGACTGCGGCTGGTTGGCCACGATGCCCACGACGTTGCCGCCGAGGCGGGCGAGCGTACACAGGACGCTCCCGGCCCAGCGTTCGTGGACCTCCATGTGCTCGCCGTCGTCGACGATCTCCTCGATGACCTTGCGCATGTCGTACGGCTGGTTGCCGTGGGAGGGCACCAGTTCGAGCAGTGCGTCACCGCGCCGCTCGGCCGGATCCGTGGAGTGGACCGCAGGGGGAGTCTCGCGGTTGTTGCAGGGGAGCAGGGACAACAGGTAACGGACTTCCGCCAGGCAGGTCTGCTCGTCGTCGTACGCGAAGTGCGCCACGCCCGAGACCTCCGCGTGCACGTCCGCGCCGCCCAGACCGTTCTGGGAGACCTTCTCCCCGGTCACGGTCTCGACCACGTCCGGGCCGGTGATGAACATCTGTGACGTCTCGCGGACCATGAAGACGAAGTCGGTGAGCGCCGGGGAGTACGCGGCGCCTCCCGCGCAGGGGCCGAGCATCACGCTGATCTGCGGGATGACGCCGGAGGCCCGGACATTGCGCTCGAAGATTCCGCCGTATCCGGCGAGCGCGGACACGCCCTCCTGGATCCGGGCGCCGGCGCCGTCGTTCAGCGACACCAGGGGGGCGCCCGCCTGGAGGGCCATGTCCATGATCTTGTGGATCTTCTGGGCGTGCGCCTCGCCCAGTGCACCCCCGAAGATGCGGAAGTCGTGCGCGAAGACGAAGACCGTCCGGCCGTGAACGGTGCCCCAGCCGGTGACCACTCCGTCCGTGTGGGGTCTGTTGCCCTCGAGCCCGAATCCGGTGGCACGGTGCCGCCGCAGGGATTCCACTTCGCAGAACGAGCCTTCGTCGAAGAGCAGGTCCAGGCGTTCGCGGACGGTGAGCTTGCCTTTGGCGTGCTGCCGTTCGGTGCCGGATTCACTGCCTCGTCTCACCGCGGATTGCAGCGTTCGCAGCTCGGTCACACGGTGTTGCGTCGTGGTGTTCGGTGGCATTGATCATCCCCCAGGAGGGCTAGTGGTGGAGCGGCGCCACGAAGGCCAAGGGCCGGGGCGGCCCGTGAACAACCCTGAGAAACGTACGACCAGCCGCCGGATGCTCAGCGGGAGTGGCCGATTGATGACAGTGGAAGGGGCCCATGAATCAGGGCCGGGCTCCAGCGGCCGGTCGGCATGACAATGTCCTGCCAGCTGTCACCATTCGGACTCCGGGCAGCGATGTGATTTCCCGCCATTGCCCCGGATGGCATCTTCCTGTAGGGCCGGTTGCGTCCGCCCGCGCCCTGGACCAGTAATGACGTCCGGAATGAGTTCCCGTGAAGACTCCGGCTCATCCCCGCTCCGGCGGCCGTCACCCCCGGACGTGCCGCCGGAGCAAGACTGCGCTCTCAGAACCAGAAAGGCAGACCGTGACACCGGAACCCATGCCCCTCGCGGTCGACAGTGCCGGTGCCCGGTGGTTCCGTCGCGCGGCCCGCCCCACCGCTCCGCGCCTGAGGCTGGTCTGCCTGCCGCACGCCGGAGGGGCGGCGAGCTTCTTCCATTCCTGGGCCGACGCCTTCGGGAGCGATGTGGAGGTCCTGTCCGCCCGGTACCCGGGCAGGCAGGACCGGATCGCCGAACCGTGCCTGGAGAGCATGGCCGACCTGGCGGACGCGGCGGTCGAAGCGCTGCGGCCGTTCCTGGACAGGCCCCTGGCACTGTTCGGCCACAGCATGGGTGCGTCACTCGCCTACGAAGTGGCCCTGCGGCTGGAGGACCGGTACGGCGTCCGGCCGCAGGGACTCTACGTCTCCAGCCGTGCGGCTCCGCACCGGGTCACACCTTCCGACGTCCATCTGCGGGGCGACGAGGCGATCATCGAGGAGGTCCGGGGCCTGGGCGGCTCGGACGCGGCGGTCCTGGACGACCCGGACCTGAGAGAGCTGGTGATGCCCGCGATCCGGTCGGACTTCCGGATCGTCGGCACGTACCGTGCGTCGTCACCGATTCCCGTGCAATGCCCGATTTTTGCCTACGTGGGCGACCGGGACCCGAATGTGGGGGCGGCGGACATGGAATCCTGGTCTGAGGTGGCTTCAGGAGGTTTCGCACTCCGAGTGCTGCCGGGTGACCATTTTTATCTCGTACCCCAGCAGGGCGAACTGCTCCGGGACCTCGAATCCCGGATGGCATCTTCCTGACGGTTGGAGAATCGGCGGCGAGGATCGCGCCATAGGTGACCTATTGTTTCCCGAGTGCGGTTCGGGAAGGCGATCGAGTTTCGAGCCTGATTGATAGCAAGCCGCGGAGCCATCTGCTCTGTACGGCCCACCGCCACTTCCACTCTTCCGGTTTTTGCCGCATGAGTGATCCGTGCGGAAAACTAGAACATCGAGAGGTTAAAACACCATGGCTTCTGTGACTGCCGAGCGTGCCGCGACGATCAAGGAGATCGTCTGCGAAATCCTTGAACTGGAAGAGGACGAGGTCACCGAGACCAGCCTTTTCCGTGAAGACCACGACGCCGACTCCCTCCGTGCGATCGAGATCCTGGCGTCGCTCGAGAAGGAATTCAAGCTGGTCATCGACCAGGCCGAGCTTGCTCGCATGGTGAACCTCAAGGGTGTCAACGAGGTCGTCGCCGAGTCCGCCGGCTGGTAGTTCCTGTCGCTGTCCAGGCCGAGACTGGTTGAGGAATCCGATGACGAATCTCGCAGGTAATGGTCCGAGCTCAACAGCTCATAGAGTGGTTCTGACCGGGTTTGGGGTCTTCTCAAGCATCGGAGTGGGAGCAGCTGAGTTCGCCGAAGGGCTGCGCTCGGGGCGGAGCGGCGCGAAACCGATCACCGCCTTCGACACCAACGGATTCGCCCACGCCAACGGGTGCGAGATCGTCGGTTTCGAGCCCGAGAAGTACATCCGCAACCTCGATGTGGACGAGCTCGGCAGGGCCAGCCAGTTCTCGGTAGCGGCAGCACGCATGGCCATCGAGGACGCCGGACTCGAGGAGGAGAGCCTCCGGGAGCAGCGGGGCTTGATCTCGATCGGTACGACCGACGGCGAGTCCTTCGACCTGGACCAGCTCGTCGAGAGCCAGATCCGGTTCGGGCCCGAGCAGATGGACTCCACCATCGCGCGCCGGGTCCGGGCCGGCCGGCTGTCAGCGGCGGTGGCCCATGAGCTGGGGCTGACCGATGTAGAAGCGGTGACGATCCCGACGGCGTGCGCGGCCGGGAACTACGCCATCGGCTACGGCTTCGACGCCGTACGTACGGGCGAAGTGGACTTCGCCCTGTGCGGCGGCGCCGACGCGATGTGCCGCAAGACCTTCGCCGGGTTCTACCGGCTGGGCACGATCGCCCCCGAGCTGTGCCAACCCTTCGACGCCGACCGCAAGGGCATACTCACCGGCGAGGGCGCCGGCGTCCTCGTCCTGGAGAGCCTGGAGTCGGCGCTGGCACGCGGCGCCCGGATCTACGCCGAGGTGCTCGGCTACGGGCTGAACTGCGACGCCTACCACCAGGTGGCGCCCAATCAGACGAGCGTCGCACGCTGCATGGAACTCGCCTTGGAGAACGCGGGCATCAAGCCCGAGGACGTCGACCTGATCTCGGCGCACGGCACCGGCACCAAGGCCAACGACATCACCGAGGCCCGCGCGATCCGTGAGGTGTACGGAGACGGTCCGCCGCGCACCATCTCGATCAAGTCGATGCTCGGGCACACCATGGGCGCCGCCAGTGCGCTCGCGGCGATCGCGTGCTCGCTCGCCATCGTGCACCGGTTCATTCCGCCCACCATCAACCACGTCACCACCGACCCGGAGTGCGAGGTGGACTGCGTCCCCAACGAGGCCGTGGAGGCCGATCTCCGGATCGTCCAGAACAACGGACTGGCCTTCGGCGGCAACAACGCGATCGTCATCCTCGGGAAATACGAGGGAGAGCGATGAGCCGCTGGCCGGTGACCGGCGTGGGCGCGGTGGCGAGCACGGGCGGTGACGTCGAGACGATCTTCAGCCAGTTGTGCTCGGGCCGGAGCGGGCTGGGCGAACTGCGGGGCTTCAACCGGGACTGGTACAACGCCCGGCACCTCTACGAGGTGGACAACCGCCCCGAACCCGGAGCCGACGTCGTGGGCCGGGCCACCGGTCTGCTGCTGGAGGCGGTGGGACAGGCCGCACGGGACGCCGGACTGGGCGAGGACCTGCGGGGCATCCCGGTGCTGGTGGGCACCGGGCTCCGGGAGCTGCGCTCCCTGGAACTGCACTCGCGCGACGGCCAGGAGTTCGACGCCTCGCGGATGCACTTCGGCACCGCCCTGCGCGAGCGCTTCGGGGCGGAGGACACCCACACCATCTCCAACGCCTGCTCGGCCTCTCTGTACGCCCTGGCACTCGGAGTGGACCTGCTGGAGTTCCAGGGCGCGGACACGGTGATCGTCGCCGGGGTGGACGTGATCACGGAGAGCATGTTCGGCCTGTCGGACCGGCTCCAGCTGGAACCGCCGGACCAGGTACGCCCGTTCGACCAGGAACGCAAGGGCACGGTCATGGGGGAGGGCGCGGCGGCGATCGTGCTGCGGCGCGAACCCCCCACGGACCCCGGCGCCTCACACGGCTGGGTCCGCGGCGTGAGCGTCAACTGCGACGCCTTCCACGCCACCGCACCCGATCCGCAGGGCATCGCGGCCGCGATCCGTGACGCGCACAGCAGGGCCGGGGTCAAGGCCGAGGACATCGAGCTCGTGATGGTGCACGGCACCGGCACCCAGCTCAACGACGCCGCGGAAGGCATCGCCCTGCACGAGGTGTACGGACCGCACATCGGGCGCCCGGTCATGACAGGCGTGAAGTCGATGACGGGACACACCTCGGGAGCATCCGGAGTGCTGAGCCTGATCGTGGCCCTGCAGTCGATGAGGGAAGGACGGATCCCACCCATCACCGGCCTGGACAACGTCGCCGACGAGGCGGCCGGGTTCAGGTTCGTCCGCGACGTGAGCGTGCCCGCCGACGTGCGGCTGGCGCAGATCGACGCGTTCGGCTTCGGCGGGATCAACGCGGTGGCAGTAGTGGAGGCGGCAGAGTGAACGCAGTGGTGACCGGAGTCGGCCTGGCCCTGCCGGGCGTCAGCTCGGCGGGAGACCTCCTGGGCGCCGTCAGCGCGGACTCCGCCGCCGTGGATCCGGCGGCGCGCATCGGCAAGAAGGGGCTGCGCTACAAGGACCGGGCCACCCAGCTGGCGCTGTGCTGCGCCGACGAAGCCCTGCGTGACGCCGGGCTGATCGGGGAGGACGGGCTGACCGTACCGGGAGAGACGATCGCAGTCCTGGTCGCCTCCAACTACGGCAACGTGGACACGGTCTGCTCCGTGGTGGAACTGATCGCCGCGGACGGCAGCACCCGTGGCATCAGCCCGATGGACACCCCGAACGCGTCCAGCAACGTGATCGCGTCCACGCTGGCCATCAAGCACGGCCTGCGCGGGCCGAACCTGATGATCTGCAACGGTCCGACCTCGGGGCTGGACGCCGTCCGCTGGGCCGACGCCCTGATCACCTCCGGCCGGGCCGGCCGGGCGCTGGTCCTCGGGGTGGAGCCCGACAACGAGATGGTCCGCGGACTGACGGGCGCGGACCGCGTCATCGACGGCGCCGCCGCTGTCGTCGTCGAGCACCCGGACCTCGCCCGGGCCCGGGGCGCCGAGCCGCGGGCCGAAGTGGGCCTGAGCGTACGGACCCCGAGCGTCCAGGCCTGCCTGGACAGCCTGGGCGGTGCGAGGCCGGACAGTGCGCCCGGCGCGTGGTTCACCCCGGGCGAAGGCCCGGGCGAAGCGCTCGGGGACCTCCTGCCGCAGGTCCGCCGCTACGACCTCTCCGACGTGTGGGGCGAGGCGTCGGCCGTACTGGGCGTCCTCCAGTGCGTCGGAGCGGTCGGCTGGTACGCGGGTGGCGGAACCGGACCGGTCTACGCTCTGGCCGGACGGACCGGTGACGACGCCACCGCGGGGCTGGCCCTCCTGGCGCCGGGCGCGGCTCGGTGAGCCCACTCGCGCCGGCGCCGGTGGCGCGCGGGGACCGGGGTGCGCGGGCCGGGAGCCCAGGGGCGCCGGCCGGACTGCCGAGCCCCCTGTACGTCCGGCACCGCCCGGCGGATGCCGCCCCCACCCTGCGCGGGTTGCTGCTGCACGGCCTGGCCGGCAGCGGCGCGGTGTGGGACGGGCTGTGGGAGAACACCCCCGCGGGCCTGGAGGCCTGGACGGCCGAGCTGCCCTGGCGTGCGGAGTACGTCTCCCAGTGGGGGCAGCAGGAACACGACGCCGAAGGCATCTCCGCCGCCCTGGACCAGGTGCCCGGCGGAGCGCAGCTGGTGATCGCCCATTCCTTCTCCGCCAACCTGCTGCTGGAGTTCCTCAGCGGGCAGGCCGCTCGGGGCGCCGACCCGATCGGGCAGTACGGGATCCGTGGCATCGTCCTGGTCTCGCCCTTCTACCGGCGGCTCGCCGGCGATTTCGAATGGGACGTGGCCGCCGGACTGCAGCAGAAGTTCCTCCACCTCATGGAGGAGGGGATCCGGAGCAGACCGGGCCGTCCGATCGACCCGGAACTCCGCCACCAGATGGCGAGGCGCGTGTGCGAGCGCGTCGGCCCGCACGGCTGGCTGAAGTTCTTCCAGACCTACCTGCGCACCCCCGGGCTGCGCACCGACCTGATCAAGGTGCCCTGCCTGGTCGTCACCGGGAGCCGGGACTTCGCGGCCGCGGAGAGCTCGACGCTGGCCACGGACCTCCCCGATGCCGAGCTCCGCGTGATCCCAGGGCAGGGCCACTACCCCATGGCCGAGGACCCGGCGCTCTTCTCCGCCTTGTTGGACGAATTCATCTCTAGGAGTATGTAATGCCCGGAACCGCGACGAAGACGCTGCTCAACGAGTCGACCACCGTAGTCCTCACCCCTGGCTACGAAGGTGCCAACATCGGCACCATCATCGGCTTCAAGCACGTCAACTACCTGGTCGAGAAGGCCGTCATCGAGCACTTCCGGCGCAGCGGCCTGCCGGTGGGGCGCCTCTACGAGGAGAACGGCCTCGGCTTCGACATCACGTACATCGACTCCCGGCTGCAGACCGCGCTGGTGGTCGACGACGAGGCGTCGATCGAGGTCAAGCCGGTGACCCAGGACGGCGCCTCGGAGCTCTCGTTCAAGGTCGTCATCACCGTGGAGCGCGACGGGGCGCCCAAGAAGGCCGTGACCTCGAAGGTCCGCGCCGTACTGCGGTACGACGAGAACGACACGCGCATGCTGCGCAGGCTGCCCGTTCCCGCCGGCCTCGAGCCCTTCGTGACCGCGGCCATCGGAGGCGCGGAGCCCGGCGCGGCCGTGCCCGCCCTGGGGGAGCCCCTGGTCTCCGGCGGGTCCACCGACTCGGACCCGGTGCTGGACCAGCTGCTGGCCGGCGAGAACGCGTACGGCTGGAAGTTCCGCATCCCCTACCCGTTCGTGCACTTCTTCGACCGGCTCCAGATGTCCGGCTACCTGCGGCTCATGGAGGAGGCCAAGCACCGCTTCGTGGACGCCCGCGGCATCTCGATCCGCAAGCTGCTGGCCGAGACCAACTGGATTCCCGCGGTGACGCATTCCCAGGTGACGCTGCTCGACGAGGCGCTGCTGGAGGAGGACCTCTACGTCGTCTACACCGTGGACAACATCTTCAAGAACCTCCTCTACACCTCCCGGCTGGACTGCTACGTGGTGCGTGACGGAAAGCTGGTGCAGACCGCCACCGGTTCGATCACCCACGCCTACGGAGTCGTCGAGAACGGGCGCGAGGGGCGCCTCGTCACCTTTGACGACCGTGTCCTGCGCGCCTTCAACAACGAGACAGAGCCCGGCGCCTGACCGGTCGCCAGACCACGAGACGTCGGAGGATTCGGCTGTGAGCAGAGGGGTGACCGCGGTGCGCGGTCCGGTGATTACCGGTTGGTCGGCGGTGTCGCCGTTCGGCATCGGCCGCGAGGCCTTCGTCGAGGGTGCGCGGTCGGGGCGGCCGACGGCGGTGGCGCCGGATCCCACGGAATGGACGGGGCCCGACGAACAGGTCTGCCTGGTACCGGGGTTCGTCATCAAGGACGTGCTGGGCCGCAAGGGCACCCGGTCCATGGACCGGGTGACCGGCCTGGCCGTCACCACGGTGCGCGAACTGATCTCCGAGGCGGCCGGCGACGGCGCCGTCGAGAGCGGCGCGGACGTGGGGCTCGTCATCGGCACGACGACCGGCAGCGCCGAGAGCATGATGAACATCACTCGGGACACCCTCGTCCACGAGAAGCCCTTCTACATCGACCCCTCGCACATCCCCAACGCCATCATGAACTGCGCCGCGGGTCAGTGCGCCATCTGGTACGGGCTGAAGGGGCCGAACACCACGGTCGCAGCCGGACGTGCTTCGGGTCTGCTGGCGCTCAACTACGCGCGCCGGCTCCTGGCATCGGGCCGTGCCCGGACCGTGCTGTGCGGTGCGGTGGAGGAGTACTCCTCGTCCCGTTCCTGGCTGGACTGGCACACCCGGTCCGAGGACGAGGCGGACACGGTCCTCGGCGAGGGATGCGCCGTACTGCGGCTCCGGCCGGCGGACGCCGTCGCGGAGGGCGAGGCCCTGGCCGAGGTCGTGACCGTCGAACCGGGCATCGTGGGTCCGGCGGGCGTGGCGCAGTCGCTGGCCGCATGCGTCACCCGGGCGCTGAGCCGGACCGGGTCCGACCGCGGGGACGTGTGGGCGGTGTCCCCCTCGAACCCGCCGGGGACCGCGGGCGAGCAGGAGCGGGAAGGGCTGGAGAGCGTCTTCGGCAGCCTGAGCCCTCGGTACGTACCGTCCCCGGCCCAGATCGGCGACACCGCAGCGGCCACCGCCGCGTTCCAGATGGTGTCCGTACTGACCGCCGCCCAGGACGACCCCCGGGCCGCGGGGCGCCTTGCGGCCCTCACCTCGGTCGACCGGGACGGTGTCCTGGCCTGCGCGATCCTGCGCCTGCGCTGACCCCGTCATCCGTTCTCCGGCCTGCCACGAACCGTCCTCACGAAAGGATCTGCCATGTCCATCAGCGAACTTGAGCACGTCTCCCCAGAAGTCCTGGACAAGGAGGAACTGCGCGCCACCGTCGCCGAGATCCTCGACGTAGAAGCGGAGGACGTCTCCGATGACGCCCACTTCCTCGAGGACCTGGAGGTGGACTCGCTGATGGCCCTCGAGGTGGTCGTCGTGCTGGAGAAGAAGTACGGCGTCAAGTTCTCCGAGGCGGAGCTGCGTGACGTCGTCACCCTCCAGCGTGCGCACGGCCTGCTGGCCGAGAAGCTGCTGGCGTCGTGACGTCGCTCCACCACAACAGTCCGGTCCGCGCGGTGATCCGGGTACTCCGGCCCGCGCGGGCCGACGGCGGGGAGGGCGTACTGCGGTCGAGCGCCGAGACGCTGATCAGCGCCGAGGAGCCGGTGTTCGCGGGGCACTACCCGGACTTCCCGATCTTCCCCGGCGTGTGCGTCGTCGAATGCGTCCACCGGGCCGCCCGTGCCACGGCTCCGACGGCCGGGCTGAGCCTGGCCGCCCTGGAGTCCGCGCGCTTCGTCGGAGCCGTCTTCCCCGGTGACACGCTCACGGTCGACCTGCAGTGGAAGGCCCAGGAGGGCGGCTGGACCGCCCTCGGTGAGGCGTACACCGTCCGGGGGACCGCCGCGAAGGTCCGCCTGCGCTACCGAGCCGGAGGCAACGGGTGATGAACGCCGCGGAGATCAAGCGGATGCTGCCCCACAGGTACCCCATGCTCCTGGTGGACCGGGTGCTGGAGCTGGTGCCGGGCGAGAGCCTGCGCGCGGTCAAGGCGATCACGTGCAACGAGCCGTGGTACCAGCACGTGGGGGACGACGCCGCCGAGGAGGAGTTCGCCTACCCGCAGACCCTGCTGGTCGAGTCCTGGGGCCAGGCCGCGGGACTGCTCGCCGTGCACGCCGGATCGCGGGAGGCGGACCTCGCCGGCCAGGTCATGCTGGCCGGTGCCATGTCCGGTGTGGAGTTCCACCGGGCCGTCTACCCCGGGGACGTCCTGGAGCACCGGGTCCGGGTCTTCCGGGCACTGACCGACACCGTCGTCTTCGATGGCGAGAGCCTCGTGGACGGCCAGGTCGCCATGACGTTCTCGCGCATGGTGATGGCATTCCGGCCGGGCGAACAGCTCCGGCCGAGGGAGGAACAGCAAGCGTGACCGACAACAGCGCAACCAAAGTGGCCCTGATCAGCGGCGGGTCCCGGGGCATCGGACGGGCGACCGCCCTCCGGCTGGCCCGGGACGGCTTCCACGTGGGCTTCTGCTACCAGTCCAACGAGCAGGCGGCGAAGGAACTGGCGCAGGAGATCGCGGAGCTGGGCGTCAAGGCCCAGGCGGTACGGGCGGACGTCTCCGACGGTGATTCGGTGCGCCGGTTCGTGGCCGAGACCGAGAACGAGCTGGGCCCGATCGACGTCGCGGTGACCTCAGCCGGCATCACCAAGGACAACGCCCTGCTGATGATGCCGGACGCCGACTGGCACCAGGTCATCGACGTGAATCTGAGCGGCGTCTTCAACGTGTGCCGGTCGGTGATCTTCGAGATGATGAAGCGCAAGTCCGGTTCCATCGTGAACATCTCGTCCGTGGCCGGTGTGTACGGGAACGCCACTCAGACCAACTACGCGGCGTCCAAGGCCGGAATCATCGGGTTCTCCCGTTCACTGGCGAAGGAAGTCGGCCGGTACGGCATCCGGGCCAATGTGGTGGCACCGGGCTTCATCGAGACCGACATGACGGCCGACCTCAGCGAGAAGGTCAAGAAGCAGGCCATGCAGTCGATTCCGCTCAGGCGCCTCGGCCGTGCCGAAGAGGTCGCCGACCTGGTCTCGTACCTCTCGTCCGACCGTGCCTCCTACATCACGGGCGCCGTGCTCCAGATCGACGGCGGAATCATCATCTAGCTGGCGCCCCTTCCCACCCTCCTCCCCCGACGAGTCGGAGTTGTTCCCATGGCCAAGAAGAAGAAGCAGCCGCGCTGGTACTTTTCCCTGCGCAGCCCGTACTCCTGGTTCGCCTACCGGGAACTGACCGAGCACTACGCCGATGTGGCCGACGCCATTGAGTGGATCCCCTTCTGGGAGCCCGACGAGATCACTCAGGGGATGCTGGACGAGGCAGACGTCGAACTGCCCATCGTCGCCATGTCGCGGGCCAAGGGCTTCTACATCCTCCAGGACACGGCACGGCTCTCCAAGGCCCGGGGCCTGGCGATGACCTGGCCCATCGACAAGGACCCCAACTGGGAGATCTCCCACCTGGCCTACCTCGTGGCAGAACGGGAGGGCAAGGGCCGGGAGTTCATCGACCTCGCCTACCGGGCCCGCTGGGAGGAGGGCCGGGACATCACCAAGCGGGAGACCATGGCTGAGATCGCCGGCGTCCTGGGGCTGGACCCCGAGCTGTTGGCCGGCGCCTCCGACGACCCGGACGTGCGCAAGCTGGGTCTGGAGTGCCTGGTCTCCTCCTACCAGGACGGCCTGTTCGGGGTTCCGTTCTTCGTGCACGGCAGGGACAAGTTCTGGGGTGCCGACCGCCTCAGGCCCTTCGTCGCCGCTCACCGGGGGCAGCCCGTGGAGGAAGTGGAGAAGGGCTGGCAGGACCACGTCGAGCTGCCCCTCTTCTCCGCTGCGGCGGGCGACACCGGCCACGCCGGCGGCTGCGGCTGACGCGGACGGCTGTGATGAGCGACGAGGGAAGCGAGTACCTCCCGGCCACGTCCCAACTCCTGGTGGAGACCAAGGGGCCGTGGTCCGGGCCGGGCTGCGCGGGATTCCTGCGCGATGCCCGTGAGCTGGCACGTAGCGGCCACCGCGTGCGGCTGCTGTTCATCCAGGACGGTGTCTCGGCGGCGGTGGCGGGTTCGCTTCGCGAGACCGCCTCGGCGGCCGAGGCCGGCTGCGAGATCTGGGTGGACCGGTTCTCGCTCGCCCAGCGCGGACTCGACGAGTCCGGCCTCCTGCCGGGGGCGAGGGCCGTGGAGATGGCGGAGGTGGCGGCCTGTGTGCTGGAGCCGGACGTGAGGGTGGTGTGGCACTGACATGGCGACCAAGGTCCCGGCCGCGGACGTGCTGATGACGTTGATGGGCTCCCCCTACGAGAGCGACATCGTCACCAGCGTCCTGCGGCTCTCCCAGTCCTTGCTCGAAAGCGGAGCGAAGGTCCACGTATGGGCCTGCGGATACGCGACCATGCTGACGCAACAGGGCCTCGGGGACAGCAAACCGCGCAACCTGGCCGCATGGTCCACGGAGTACCCCTCGACGGTCACCGTCATCCAGGAGATGCTCCGCGCCTTCCCCGAGCAGTTCCACTGGTACGCCTGCCGCTTCTGCAGCGACGACCGGGGCGCGGTGGCGCACATCCCCGAGGTCCCGCTGCGCGCGCCGACCAAGTTCGCCGAGCACGTCGCGGCCGCGGGCAAGACCCTGTACCTGGGAGTGATGTGATGGAGGCCGGGACCCAGCGCGCGCTCGCGATCATCGAGCGCGGCTATCGGGGCGCTGTGGAGACCCAGTTCTCCGACGAGCTGTACTGCGCCTTCCTCTTCCACCGCCACCTCGGTGGACTCGACGTGCTGCTGCGCGGGTCAGCCGTCACGTACGCGGCTCGAGCGGGCCGGACCCCGCACCTTCGCCTGGGGAACCGCGACCTCACCACCCTGAACGAACCGCGCCAGGGTCTGGGCGTCCTGCTCGACTCCGGGGTGGGGGTCTGGGCCGAGGAATCGGACCTGAGGCTTCACGGGCTGACCGGGGAGGAGAGCCTGCTGGCGGGTGTGCGCACCGCCGCGGCGGGCTCGACGGCACTCCGGTGGGCCGGATACCGCGCCGTCTTCTACCTGTAGGCGGACAGCGCTGGCACCTTCCGGTCATCCGTACCCGTCGCGAGGGGTGCGCGCTGGCACGGTGTCAGCACGCGCGGTCCCTTTGTCTTCGCGATGTCCCCATCGCGCATTCGCGTGGGTTGGATCACTGGAAGGGTGGAATCGCTGGTATGTCGGCTCAGGATGAGTGGGATGCCGTTGTCGTCGGCTCGGGACTGGGCGGGCTGGTGTGCGCGGCCTACCTGGCGGCGGGCGGGCGCCGGGTACTGGTCGTGGAACAGCATGACGTCGCCGGCGGCAACAGCCACGTGTTCCGGCGTCGTCGCGCCTACGAGTTCGACGTGGGGGTCCACTACCTCGGAGACTGCGGCCCCGACGGGGTCCTGCCCGCGATCTTCAGCGGGCTCGGCCTCAAGGACCGGGTCACCTACCGGGAGATGGACCAGTCCGGATTCGACCGGATCGTCACTCCGGGTGTCACGATGGACATGCCGGCCGGCTGGCCGCAGTACCGGCAGCGCCTGAAGGAGGCCCTGCCCGGCGACGCGGCGGGCATCGACCGGTTCATCGACATCTGC
This sequence comes from Streptomyces sp. NPDC048255, assembly GCF_040652415.1. Taxonomy (NCBI): domain Bacteria; kingdom Bacillati; phylum Actinomycetota; class Actinomycetes; order Kitasatosporales; family Streptomycetaceae; genus Streptomyces; species Streptomyces sp. NPDC048255. The sequence goes on along the minus strand of NZ_JBEZMA010000020.1, from coordinate 2,606 downwards.
GCCGGTCTGGGCGAGGAGATGCGCTCGGCGCTCCTGTCGGCGGAGAACCTGACGATCACCGAGCTGGTGGCCCGTACGCCGAACACGGTGACGTGGGGACGCCGCACCCTGTCCGACCTCTTCGACCACTGCGGACTGTCCACGCAGGCACGGACCATCCTGGCCGCCCAGTCGCCGAACTACGGTATGGGCCCCGACCAGGCCAGCGTCTCGATGCACGCCACGGTCACCGACCACTACGTCCGCGGGGCCTACTACCCCGAGGGCGGCGGTCAGATGCTGGCGGCCTCGCTGGTGGAGGTCCTGGAGTCGCACGGCGGGGAGCTTCTCACCAAGAGCAAGGTGGAACGCATCCTCGTCGAGGACGGAAAGGTCACCGGGGTCGGCCTGGAGGGCGGCCGACTGATCAAGTCCGACCTCGTCGTGTCCAACGCGGACTACCGCAGGACGGTCCTCGACCTGGTCGGGGAAGAGCACTTCCCCCGCCGTCTGGTGTCCAAGACGCGGGACGCCACGATGGGTCTCCCCTTCGCCACGCTCTACATCGCCTTGGACACGGAGCTGCCCAGCCGCCCCAACGCGAACCTGTGGTGGTACCGGGACAACGACATCGACGGCTACTACAAGCGGCTGGCCGACGGCGACCTCGACCCGGTGCCGTTCCTCTTCATGTCCTTCGCCTCCCTCAAGGACCCCGGCTCGCGCAACGTCTGCCCGCCGGGACACAGCAACTTCCAGGTGATGACCCTGTGCCCGCCGAGCTACGACCGCTGGGGCGTCGAGGAGGGGCCCGCCTCCGGTGAGCCGTACCGGCGCAAGGGCGTGTACCGGGAGCGGAAGGCCCAGTTGACCGAGGCGATGCTGAACGCCGCGGAGGAGGCCATCGGGCCGTTCCGCAAGCACATCGTCCACCTGGAGGCGGCCACACCGCTGACCCACGAGCGGTACACCCTCTCCACCGGAGGAACCCCGTTCGGCCTGGCGGAATGGGGAACGGGCGGAAGCCGGCCGGACACCCGCACCTCGGTGGAGGGCCTGTACGTCGTGGGCGCCAACACCCGGTACGGCAGCGGGATCACCGGCGTGGCCGTCGGAGGCATCGCCTGCGCGGGGCAGATCCTCGACCGGCGCCTGATGAACGAGGTCCACACGGGGTCCGTCGTGGCGGACTCCAGCCTGCTGCCCGAACGGCCCGAGGGCTGGGACCCGCTCGCGGTGTCCCGCGGCACCGCACGTCGCAATGCGCGCGGTCTCGCCAGGATCCGCTGACCGGAGCAACACCCACGGCTCGCGGCGGCGGCTTCCTTCCGCTGTCCGCGAGCAGCCGGTTCCGGCGTGCCGCCGGCCGGAGCCAGCAGGAGGAGCTGGCAGTTTCATGCAGCTCCAGCCCTTCGAAGGCCGCTTCGGGTGAAACTGGAACAGTGCGCTGCGGAGGTCGAGCCCGCCGCACGACACGATCGCGGCCACCTGCGTTGCCCTCCGGGTCTGCCGCTGCCAGTTCTGCACCGTCCCGGATGAATGCCTCCAGCGAAGGTCCCCAGTCATGTCTGATTCACGAGGTCACCACTCCCTGATGCTGGACTCCGACGAGCTGAACCGCACCCTGCCGGACCTCTTCGAGGCGCAGGTGGAGCGGGGTCCGGACGACATCGCGGTGGTGTGCCGCGGAGAATCGGTCTCGTACGCGGAGCTGAACGCGCGGGCGAACCGGGTGGCGCGGTTCCTCATCTCCCGCGGGGCGGGACCCGAGGGGATCGTGGCCGTGTCCCTGCCGCGCTCGGTCGACTGGGTGGCCGCCGTGCTGGGGATCTGGAAGGCCGGCGCGGCCTACCTGCCGGTCGATCCGGAGTACCCGGCGGATCGCGTGGCGTACATGCTGGAGGATTCGGCCCCGGTACTGACCCTCGTTGCCGTGCCGGAGGAGGAACTGGCCTCCCTGCCCAAGCAGAACGTGTCCGACGGGGAGCGCGTCGCACCACTGGACGTCCGGCACCCCGCCTACGTGATCTACACGTCCGGGTCCACGGGACGCCCCAAGGGCGTCGTCGTGGCGCAACGGGCCGCGGTGAACATGGCGGCGGTGCACATCGAGCACCTGGAGATCGGTGCCGGTGCCCGAGTGCTGCAGGCGGTGTCGCCCAACTTCGACCCGTCGCTCGGCGACCTGCTGATGACCCTGCTGTCGGGCGGCACCCTCGTGCTGCCTCGCGGCCAGGTCGTCGGCGATGAACTGGCGGCGCTGCTGGAGTCCGCGGCGATCACGCACGTGATGCTGCCCGCACCCGTGCTGGCGACCGTGCCGCTCGCCGAGGGCGGGCTGCCGTCGCTGGAGTGCGTGGTGACCGGGGGCGAAGCCTGTTCCCCCGAGCTCGTGGCCCGGTGGTCGGCCGGCCGCCGACTGGTCAACGCCTACGGCCCCACCGAGGCCGCGGTCGCGTCGACCCTGAGCGGTGCACTGGTTCCGGACGGCGGAGCAGCCCCGATCGGGGCTCCGGTGGCCAATACCCGTGCGTATGTGCTGGATTCGTCGTTGCGGCCGGTGGGGCCGGGTGTGGCGGGGGATCTGTATCTGGCGGGTGTGCAGTTGGCGCGGGGTTATCTGCGTC
>NZ_JBEZMA010000019.1:0-125004 GCF_040652415.1 Streptomyces sp. NPDC048255 | reverse complement strand
GGGGCGCGCCCCGGCGCCCCCCCCCCCCCCGCTCCCCGGGGGGCGGGGCGCCGTCGTGCGCGCGGCCGTACCCGCTCAGCTCTTGCGGCGGCCCACCAGCTGCGGCTTCGACTCCAGCCCGTCCAGCCCGTGCCAGGCCAGGTTCACCAGGTGCGCGGCGACCTCCGCCTTCTTCGGCTTGCGGACGTCCAGCCACCACTGCCCGGTCAGCGCCACCATCCCCACCAGCGCCTGCGCGTACAGCGGGGCCAGCTTCGGATCGAAGCCCCGGGCCTTGAACTCCAGGCCCAGGATGTCCTCCACCTGCGTGGCGATGTCGCTGATCAGCGAGGCGAAGGTGCCCGTGGACTGGGCGACGGGGGAATCCCGTACGAGGATCCGGAAACCGTCCGTGTACGACTCGATGTAGTCCAGCAGCGCGAACGCCGCCTGCTCCAGCAGCTCCCGGGGGTGCCCGGCCGTCAGTGCGCCCGTCACCCCGTCCAGCAGCTGGCGCATCTCCCGGTCCACGACGACCGCGTACAGGCCCTCCTTGCCGCCGAAGTGCTCGTACACCACCGGCTTGGACACCCCGGCCTTCGCCGCGATCTCCTCCACCGACGTGCCCTCGAAGCCCTTCTCCGCGAACAGGGTCCGGCCGATGTCCAGCAGCTGCTGACGCCGCTCCGCGCCCGTCATCCGTACCCGGCGGCCGCGCCTGGGCTTGTCGCTGCTGGAATTACTGCCGTCGATCGCCACGCCCCCCATCATGCCGCGTTCGGCGCGTTTTCCTTGCGGCGGGCGTCGATGCGGGCCGCCGAGGGCCAGCGGACGTCCGTGGCCCAGCCCAGCTGCTCGAACCAGCGGATCAGACGGGCGCTGGAGTCGATCTGGCCGCGCAGTACGCCGTGCCGCGCCGAGGTCGGGTCGGCGTGGTGCAGGTTGTGCCAGGACTCGCCGCAGGACAGCACCGCCAGCCACCACACGTTGCCCGAGCGGTCCCGGGACTTGAAGGGCCGCTTGCCCACCGCGTGGCAGATCGAGTTGATCGACCACGTCACGTGGTGCAGCAGCGCCACCCGGACCAGCGAGCCCCAGAAGAACGCCGTGAACGCGCCCCACCAGGACATCGTCACCAGGCCGCCCACCAGCGGCGGAATGGCCAGGGAGAGCATCGTCCAGAAGATGAAGTCACGCGAGATCCGCCGGATCGCCGGATCCTTGATCAGGTCGGGGGCGTACTTCTGCTGATCGGTCTGCTCCTCGTCGAAGAGCCAGCCGATGTGCGCCCACCACAGGCCCTTCATCAGCGCCGGCAGGGTCTCGCCGAAGCGCCACGGCGAATGCGGGTCGCCCTCGTGGTCGGAGTACTTGTGGTGCTTGCGGTGGTCCGCCACCCAGCGCACCAGCGGGCCCTCCACCGCCATCGAGCCCATCACGGCCAGGGCGATCCGCAACGGCCGCTTCGCCTTGAAGGAACCGTGCGTGAAGTAGCGGTGGAAGCCGATGGTGATCCCGTGGCAGGCCAGGAAGTACATGAAGACCATCAGGCCGAGGTCCAGCCAGCTCACCCCCCAGCCCCAGGCCAGCGGAACCGCCGCCAGCAGGGCCAGGAAGGGAACGGTGATGAACAGCAGGAGCGCGATCTGCTCGATGGACCGCTTGTTCTCGCCGCCGAGGGTCGCGGACGGCGCAGACACTGAACCTTCGGAACGCGTGGAGGACGCGGAGGCGTCCTCGACCAGATCAGGACTGGTGGGCATGGGGTCCCCTGGGGGGTGAGAAGACGGGGGGCACCTCCCGGCAGAGACCGGGGGAGCCAGGGTCACAGACCCTACGGACCCGTAACCTACGGCATGGTAAGTATGGCAAAGGGAGGGGCCGCGGCAACAGGAGCACGCCAGGTCCGGGCGCAGCACCGACGGGCGTCACACGGCCGCCACAACCCCGCCATCACCCGGCCACAGGGGCGCCGCGAGCCGTTCGCGACCACCAGATGACACATTTGCCCAGGCACACGGCTCGGACACCTATCCTGTTGTCGTCGGACAGCGCGGTCCGCACGGGCAGCCCGAGCTGCGCATCAGGAGCAGCAGCGCTGCGCGCGATCGGGTGCCCACCGCCCAGTAGCGCTCGAACACTGCAAGGAGCCGCACCTGTGAGCAGTGCTGACCAGGCCCCCCGGGCCGCCCAGCAGGCCGCCCCCGTCACCCAGGCCGCCACCGCCAACGCAGAGCTGCGTGCGGACATCCGCCGCCTCGGTGACCTACTCGGCGAGACCCTCGTACGCCAGGAGGGCCAGGACCTCCTCGACCTCGTCGAACGGGTCCGCGCCCTCACCCGCACCGACGGCGAGGCCGCCGCCGCCCTCCTCGGCGACACCGACCTGGAGACGGCCGCCAAGCTCGTGCGGGCCTTCTCCACCTACTTCCACCTCGCCAACGTCACCGAGCAGGTGCACCGCGGCAAGGAACTGCGCGCCCACCGCGCGGCCGAGGGCGGTCTCCTCGCCCGCACGGCGGACATGCTCAAGGACGCCGACCCCGAGCACCTGCGCGAGACGGTCCGCAACCTCAACGTCCGCCCCGTCTTCACCGCGCACCCCACCGAGGCGGCCCGCCGCAGCGTCCTCAACAAGCTGCGCCGCATCGCCGCGCTGCTGGAGGAGCCCGTCACCGGCGCCGGCGACCGCCGCCGCCACGACCTGCGCCTCGCCGAGAACATCGACCTCGTCTGGCAGACCGACGAACTGCGCGTGGTCCGCCCCGAGCCCGCCGACGAGGCCCGCAACGCCATCTACTACCTCGACGAGCTGCACGCGGGCGCGGTCGGCGACGTGCTCGAGGACCTCGCCGCCGAGCTCCAGCGCGTCGGCGTCGAGCTGCCCGCCGGCACCCGCCCCCTCACCTTCGGCACCTGGATCGGCGGCGACCGCGACGGCAACCCCAACGTCACGCCCGAGGTCACCCGCGACGTCCTGATCCTCCAGCACGAGCACGGCATCACCGACGCCCTGGAACTCATCGACTTCCTGCGCGGGCTGCTCTCCAACTCCATCCGCTACACCGGAGCCACCGAGGAACTCCTCGCCTCCCTCCAGGCCGACCTGGAGCGCCTCCCCGAGATCAGCCCCCGCTACAAGCGGCTGAACGCCGAGGAGCCGTACCGCCTCAAGGCCACCTGCATCCGGCAGAAGCTCCTCAACACCCGCGAGCGCCTCGCCAAGGGCATCCCGCACGAGGAGGGCCGCGACTACCTCGGCACCGCCGAGCTGCTCACCGACCTCACCCTCATCCAGACCTCCCTGCGCGAACACCGCGGCGCCCTGTTCGCCGACGGCCGCATGGACCGCACCATCCGCACCCTGGCCGCCTTCGGCCTCCAGCTCGCCACCATGGACGTACGCGAGCACGCGGACGCCCACCACCACGCGCTGGGCCAGCTCTTCGACCGGCTCGGCGAGGAGTCCTGGCGCTACGCGGACATGCCCCGCGACTACCGCGGCAAGCTCCTCGCCAAGGAGCTGCGCTCGCGCCGCCCGCTGGCGCCCACCCCGGCCCCGCTCGACGCCGCCGGACAGAAGACCCTCGGCGTCTTCTCCGCGATCAAGGACGCCTTCGAGAAGTTCGGCCCCGAGGTCATCGAGTCCTACATTATCTCGATGTGCCAGGGCGCCGACGACGTCTTCGCCGCCGCCGTCCTCGCCCGCGAGGCCGGGCTCATCGACCTCCACGCAGGCTGGGCCAAGATCGGCATCGTCCCGCTCCTGGAGACCACCGACGAGCTGCGCGCCGCCGACGTCATCCTCGACGAGATGCTCGCCGACCCCTCCTACCGGCGCCTGGTCTCCCTGCGTGGCGACGTCCAGGAGGTCATGCTCGGCTACTCGGACTCCTCCAAGTTCGGCGGCATCACCACCTCCCAGTGGGAGATCCACCGCGCCCAGCGCAGGCTGCGCGACGTCGCCCACCGCTACGGCGTGCGCCTGCGCCTCTTCCACGGCCGCGGCGGCACCGTCGGCCGCGGCGGCGGCCCCTCGCACGACGCGATCCTCGCCCAGCCCTGGGGCACCCTCGAAGGCGAGATCAAGGTCACCGAACAGGGCGAGGTCATCTCCGACAAGTACCTCGTGCCGTCGCTGGCCCGCGAGAACCTCGAACTGACCGTCGCGGCCACCCTGCAGGCCTCCGCCCTGCACACCGCGCCGCGCCAGTCCGACGAGGCCCTCGCCCGCTGGGACGCGGCCATGGACACCGTCTCCGACGCCGCGCACGGCGCGTACCGGGCGCTCGTCGAGGACCCGGACCTGCCGGCGTACTTCTTCGCCGCCACCCCCGTCGACCAGCTCGCCGACCTGCACCTGGGCTCGCGCCCCTCGCGCCGCCCCGACTCGGGCGCCGGACTCGACGGCCTGCGCGCCATCCCGTGGGTGTTCGGCTGGACCCAGTCCCGCCAGATCGTCCCCGGCTGGTACGGAGTCGGCTCCGGCCTCAAGGCCCTGCGCGAGGCCGGCCAGGAGGACGTCCTCACCGAGATGGGCGCACGCTGGCACTTCTTCCGCAACTTCCTGTCCAACGTCGAGATGACGCTGGCCAAGACCGACCTGCGGATCGCCCGCCACTACGTCGACACCCTCGTGCCCGAGAACCTCAAGCACGTCTTCGCCCGCATCGAGGCCGAGCACGAGCTCACCGTCCGCGAGGTCCTGCGGATCACCGGCGGCGAGAAGCTCCTGGACTCCCACCCGGTGCTCCAGCAGACCTTCGCCGTCCGCGACGCCTACCTGGACCCGATCTCCTACCTCCAGGTCTCCCTCCTCGCCCGCCAGCGCAATGCGGCGGCCCGAGGCGAAGAGCCCGACCCGCTGCTCGCCCGAGCGCTGCTGCTCACCGTCAACGGCGTGGCCGCGGGCCTGCGCAACACCGGCTGAGTCCGCGCCCGAGCCCCGGGCCCGGGCACGCAGAAGCCCCCGCGACGCACGACGTCGCGGGGGCTTCTGCCTTCGGCGGCAGCGGCTACTGCGCCCGGCGGCGGCGCATCACCAGCACGCCGCCCGCGGCGACCAGGGCGACGGCCACCGCGGAAACCAGGGCCACCGGCAGATCGGACCCGGTCTTGGCCAGGTCACCGCCGGGGGCCGGGGCGGGCGAGCTCTGTGCGGCGCTCGGCGTGCCCGACGGCGTGCCGCTCGCGCTCCGGGTCGGCGTCACAGACCGGGACGCGGAGACCGATGTGGACGGCGTCGTCGACGGGGCGCCCGAGGTGGTGCCCGACGGCGTCCCGGCCGGCGTCTTCGAGGCGGAGACCGAGGCCGAAGGGCTGCCCGACGGGCTTGGCGTCGCGGTCGCCGGACAGGTGTGGGACAGGTTGAACCACTCCAGCCGCCCACCCTTCACCTCCGCGACGGCAGACGTGAGCTTGGCTCCCGGCGCGGAGGCCACGTAGGCGTGATTGTCGTTCGGCGGGCCGAAAGACGTGATCACCTGCTGGCCGCCCGGCTCGAACGTCACCGTCAGCTTCACGAACGAGATCTCGTTCGGGCTGCCCGGCGCGATGAAGTGCCAGCCGTCCTGCGTCGCCGGTATGTCGGCGCACTTGGGCTCCGGCTTCCCGAAGGAATCCGCAGTGATCGGAACGGGCTGGTGCAGCGGAATGGTGTACGCGTCGGTCGCGAAGGCGGGAGCCGTACCGGCGGCGACGAGGAGGGAGGACGCGGCGACGGCGAAAGCCGCCCGGCTGATCCTGGAAGGGGCCATGGAGGTACCTCTGACGCTGATGAGGAGGAGAGCCGTGGGGGGCGGCGCTCAGCTTCGTGACAGGAAGCCGCTCCGGTCAAGGGATGCTCGTCAGCATTGGTGCGCAGCTGGGAGCCCAGGCACCTTTTGTCCGATGTAACGATCCCTGCACGGCGGCACCCTGACGGGGCGCCGCCGCGACACGCTCAGGAGTTGTACGTCGACTGCGCGCGCTCCAGGCCCTCCTGGACCAGGCACTCCACCGAGTCCGCCGCCCGGTCCACGAACCACTCCAGCTCCTTGCGCTCCGTGGACGAGAAGTCCTTCAGCACGAAGTCCGCGACCTGCATCCGCCCCGGCGGCCGGCCGATGCCGCAGCGCACCCGGTGGTAGTCCGCACCCATCGACTTCGTCATCGACTTCAGGCCGTTGTGCCCGTTGTCCCCGCCGCCCAGCTTCAGCCGCAGCGTCGGGTAGTCGATGTCCAGCTCGTCGTGGATCGCAACGACCCGCTCCAGCGGCACCTTGTAGAAATCGCGCAGCGCCGTCACGGGACCGCCGGACAGGTTCATGTACGTCATGGGCTTGGCCAGCACCACCCGCCGGTTCGCCGGTCCCGGCGGGCCCATCCGGCCCTCGACCACCTGCGCCCGCGCCTTGTGCGCCTTGAACTTCCCGCGGATCCGGTCCGCCAGAAGGTCGGCCACCATGAAACCGATGTTGTGGCGGTTGCCCGCGTACTCCGGTCCGGGGTTGCCGAGGCCGACGATCAGCCAGGGTGCCGCGTCGTCCGACATCAAGAGCTCCTTATGCGAAGACGACCGCCGTCCCGCTCCAGTGGAGCCGGACGGCGGTCGGTCAGCAACTGCTGAGGGGTGAGGGCGAGGCTCAGGCCTCGGTGCCCTCGGCGGCCTCGGCGGCCGGCTCCTCGGCCTGCGGGGCGACGACCTGGAGGACGGCGATGTCGCCGTCGACGGCCAGGGTGGTGCCCGCCGGGAGGACCAGGTCCTTGGCGTGGATGGTGGCGCCGGCCTCGAGACCCGCGATGGAGACGGTGACCTCGGTCGGGATGTGCGTGGCCTCGGCCTCGACGGAGATGGTGTTCTGGAGGGTCTCCAGCATGTTGCCGCCGGCGGCCAGCTCGCCCTCGGTGACGATCGCGACGTCGACGGTGACCTTCTCGCCCTTCTTGACGATCAGGAAGTCGACGTGGGAGATCGAGCGCTTCAGCGGGTGCTTCTGCACGGCCTTCGGGATGACCAGCTCGGCGGCGCCCTCGATGTCCAGGGAGATCAGGACGTTCGGGGTGCGCAGCGCCAGCTGAAGGGCGTGGGCGTCCACGTTGACGTGCTTCGGGTCGGTGCCGTGGCCGTAGATGACGGCGGGGGTCAGGGCGTCACGACGGGCCTGACGGGCAGCGCCCTTGCCGAAGTCGGAACGGACCTTGGCGGCAAGCTTGATCTCGGACATGCTCACTCCTCGTGGGGTGACGGAAATGGACGGAAGTCACCCGGCCGAAACGGCCTGCTACGAAGAGCGCGTCGATAACGGAGCATCCGCACCCGAAAACAGGTACGGCCTCCCTCGCCGAGCAACTCATGGAGTGTACCCGGCGGGGGAGGCCGCACCAAAAGGATCTAGCCCGCAGCGGTTACTGCTGCTCCTCGAAGAGGCTCGTGACGGAGCCGTCCTCGAAGACCTCGCGCACCGCGCGCGCGATCATCGGGGCGATCGACAGCACCGTGATCTTGTCGAGCTCCAGGTCGGACGGGTCCGGCAGGGTGTTCGTGAACACGAACTCGCTGACCTTGGAGTTCTTCAGACGGTCGGCCGCCGGGCCCGACAGGATGCCGTGCGTGGCCGTGACGATGACGTCCTCGGCGCCGTGCGCGAACAGCGCGTCGGCCGCGGCGCAGATGGTGCCACCGGTGTCGATCATGTCGTCGACCAGGACGCAGACGCGGCCGCGGACCTCACCGACGACCTCGTGGACGGTCACCTGGTTGGCGACGTCCTTGTCGCGGCGCTTGTGGACGATCGCCAGCGGCGCGTCCAGGCGGTCGCACCAGCGGTCGGCCACGCGCACGCGGCCGGCGTCCGGGGAGACGATGGTGAGCTTCGTGCGGTCCACCTTGGCGCCGACGTAGTCCGCGAGGACCGACAGGGCCGAAAGGTGGTCCACCGGGCCGTCGAAGAAGCCCTGGATCTGGTCCGTGTGCAGGTCCACGGTCAGGATGCGGTCCGCACCGGCCGTCTTCAGCAGATCGGCGACCAGGCGCGCCGAGATGGGCTCGCGGCCCTTGTGCTTCTTGTCCTGGCGGGCGTACCCGTAGGACGGCACGATCACGGTGATGGAGCGCGCCGACGCGCGCTTCAGCGCGTCGATCATGATCAGCTGCTCCATGATCCACTTATTGATCGGAGCCGTGTGGCTCTGGATCAGGAAGCAGTCCGCGCCACGAGCCGACTCCTGGAAACGGACGTAGATCTCGCCGTTCGCGAAGTCGAAAGCCTTGGTCGGCACGAGGCCGACTCCCAGCTGGTGTGCGACCTCCTCGGCCAGCTCGGGGTGGGCGCGGCCGGAGAAGAGCATCAGCTTCTTCTCGCCGGTCGTCTTGATCCCGGTCACAGCACTGTCTCCTCAGACGTGTTGAAAGCTGCTCGCCCCCGTGTGCGTCCGTCCCGCACACGGTGAGCCAGCCGAATTGCGTGCACCTATCACGGTACGCCGTCCCGGACGTACCTGTTTCCGGTCAGTTCACCTCAACGGCCGTCGGAGTCCACCTGGACCGCCGACTGGGCCGCCGTCGCGGCAGCACTTCCGGGACGCTTACGGGCCACCCAGCCCTCGATATTCCGCTGCTGGCCACGGGCCACGGCCAGCGCACCGGGCGGCACATCCTTGGTGATCACGGACCCGGCGGCCGTGTAGGCCCCGTCCCCGATCGTGACGGGCGCCACAAACATGTTGTCCGAGCCCGTCTTGCAGTGCGAGCCGACGGTGGTGTGGTGCTTGTGCTCACCGTCGTAGTTCACGAAGACGCTCGCCGCGCCGATGTTCGTGTACTCGCCGATCGTCGCGTCGCCCACGTAGGACAGGTGGGGCACCTTGGTGCCCTCGCCGACCTTCGCGTTCTTCATCTCCACGTACGTGCCGGCCTTGGCCTTCGGGCCCAGCTCCGTACCCGGGCGCAGGTACGCGAAGGGGCCGACGCTCGCCGAGTCGCCGATCACGGCGGAGTCCGCCACCGTGTTGTCCACGCGCGCGCCCCGGCCCACGCGGGTGTCCTTGAGGCGGGTGTTCGGGCCGACCTCCGCGCCCTCGGCCACGTGGGTGGCGCCGAGCAGCTGCGTCCCCGGGTGGATCAGGGCGTCCTGGCCGAAGGTGACGCTCACGTCCACGAACGTACTGGCGGGGTCCACCACCGTCACGCCCGCGAGCATGGCCTGCTCCAGCAGGCGCGCGTTCAGCAGGGCGCGGGCCTCCGCGAGCTGGACGCGGTTGTTGATGCCGAGGATCTGGCGGTGGTCGCTGCCGACGGCCGCGCCGACGCGGTGCCCGGCCTCGCGGAGGATGCCGAGGACGTCGGTCAGGTACTCCTCGCCCTGGCTGTTGTCGGTGCGCACCTTGCCGAGCGCGTCGGCCAGCAGGGCCCCGTCGAAGGCGAAGACCCCGGAGTTGATCTCCCGGATCGCGCGCTGGGCGTCGGAGGCGTCCTTGTGCTCCACGATGGCCGTCACGGCCCCGCCGGCGTCGCGCACGATGCGCCCGTAGCCGGTGGAATCGGGCACCTCGGCGGTGAGCACGGTGACGGCGTTGCCGTCGGACTCGTGCGTCGCGGCCAGGGCGCCGAGGGTCTCGCCCGTCAGCAGCGGGGTGTCACCGCAGACGACGATCACGGTGCCGTCGACCGGGCCGCCGAGCTCCTGGAGCGCCATGCGGACGGCGTGGCCGGTGCCGTTCTGCTCGTACTGGACGGCGGTGCGGACCTCCGCGTCCACGGCGGCGAGGTGCGCGGTGACCTGCTCCCGGGCGTGGCCGACGACCACGACGAGGTGGGCGGGGTCCAGCTCGCGGGAGGCGGCGACGACGTGACCGACGAGCGAGCGCCCGCAGATCTCGTGCAGGACCTTGGGAGTGGCCGACTTCATGCGGGTGCCTTCACCCGCTGCGAGTACGACGACGGCTGCCGGGCGGTTGGCGCTCACGGGTGTGCCCTTCGGCTTCGGGGGTGGACGCGTGCAGGATACCGGTGGCCACAGGGCCGGAAACGAAGCCGGGTCCCGACCTTGGAGGTCAGGACCCGAACGTGCGAAGCTCCCCCGCCAGGACTCGAACCCGGACATAAGGCACCAAAAGCCTCAGTGCTGCCAATTACACCACAGGGGATAGCAATCCAGTCCAAAGCGGACATCTTGCTCTGCCGTCCCAACTGGACGCCCCTACTATGCCGCACCATGCGCCCTCAATGCGACGGTAAAGGCCCTCGCGCTCCCCGGGGTTTGCGTCAATTCGGGGCGGCGGCGTGCCGGGGGCGCTGCGTACGCTGGACGGCATGACCAGTACGGGGGAAGTGGAAGGCCGCGCTGGGCCGCCTTTGTGGTGGGTGCGGCGGCGCGATGCCGTGTGGGACCTGGGGCTCGGCGGGCTGTCGGCCCTGGAGTGCGGCTGGGAGGGGATCGCCTTCGCCCGCGAGGCGGGGCTGCCGACCGCGGTCGGGGTGCTGTTCGGGCTGCTGGTGGGCGCCGTGCTCGTGCTGCGGCGGCGCTGGCCGATCGCCGTGGTGCTGGTGGGGATCGCCGTGGCCCCGGCCGCGATGGGGTTCCTGCTCGGGGTGGTGGGCCTGTACACGCTGGCCTCCTCCGAGGTGCCCCGGCGGATCACCGCCACCCTGGCCTCGATGTCGCTGGCCGCGACCTTCGTCGTGATGTACCTGCGCACCCGCGGGGACGTGGAGGCCGACACGACGCTGGTCGTGGTGCTGTCCGGGTTCGTGGCGGTGGCGCTGACCGTGCCGCCGGTGCTGTTCGGGCTGTACATCGGGGCCCGGCGGCGGCTGATGGAGAGCCTGCAGGAGCGGGCGGACTCGCTGGAGCGGGAGCTGTCGCTGCTGGCGGACCGGGCGGAGGAGCGGGCCGAGTGGGCCCGGACGGAGGAGCGGACCCGGATCGCGCGCGAGATGCACGACGTGGTGGCGCACCGGGTGTCGCTGATGGTGGTGCACGCGGCGGCGCTGGAGGCGATCGCCCTGAAGGATCCGGCGCGCGCCGCGAAGAACGCGGGCCTGGTGGGGGACATGGGCCGGCAGGCGCTGACGGAGCTGCGGGAGATGCTCGGGGTGCTCCGGTCACCGGCCCCGAAGCCGGGCGCGGGCCTCGCGGGCGCCGCCGGCGCCTCGCGTACGGGGAGCGCCGGGGCCGTCCCGGCCGCGGCGCCTGCCGTGGCCGTCGCGCTGGTGGGGACCTTCGACGACGGGCCCTCGCTCGATGAGCTGGAGGCCCTGGTCGGGCAGTCGCGGGCCGCCGGGATGGCCGTGGACATGGTGGTCCAGGGGGCGCGGGCGGCGTACGCGGCGGAGGTCGAGCAGACCGCGTACCGGGTGGTGCAGGAGGCGCTGACCAACTGCCACAAGCACGCCCCGGGGGCGCGGGTCGTGGTGCGGCTGGCGCATCGGGACGGGGAGGTCGCGATGCAGGTGGAGAACGGTCCCTGCGACGGCGAGGTGAACGGCGCGGGCCTGCCGAGCGGGGGCAACGGGCTGGTCGGGATGCGGGAGCGCGTGCTCGGCCTGGGCGGGGTCTTCGTGTCGGGTCCGACGGACGCGGGCGGCTTCCGGGTGTCGGCGGTGCTCCCGGACCGGGCCTAGTGCCGGGCCATGCCGTGCCGGGCCGGCCATGCCGTGCCGGGCCCGGCGCTGTGATCCGGTGGTCGCTTCCGGATCACAGCGCCGGGGATGCCGGCCGGCCGCTGCCTAGCCGGTGGTGAGGCGGGTCGGCTGGAGCCCCGTGAGGAGGAGGTTGAGGGCCTCGTCGACGCTGGAGCCCAGGTACCAGTCGCCGGTGTGGTCGATCCCGTAGACGCGACCCTCGCTGTCGAGGGCCAGGTGGGAGCCCCGGTCGGCCTCGACGCCGAGGGGGCAGAGCTGGGTCGACAGGGCGCGGCCGAGGTCGGCGAAGGTGCGCGCCAGGTGGAGTCCGGTGAGCGGGTCGATCCGGACCGGCGTGGGCGCTATCTGGCGGCCCGGACCGGGGGCCGTGACGGTGAGCCCGCCGAATTCGGCCCAGGCCTCGACGGCGGCCGGGAAGACGGTGTGGCGGTGCCCGGCGGGGGTGGTGTGGTCCCGCAGGGCATCGGCCCAGTACTCGGCCTGCTTGATGTCCCAGCGGCCGGGCTCCCAGCCGGCGGTGCGCAGGGCGGAGTCCACGGCGACGGGGAACCGGGTGGCGGAGGAGCGGTCGTAGGACGCTGAGGTACTGGTCATGGCTACTCGGATGCGGTGAGGTCGACGGAGCGTACGCCGAAGTGGGCGAGGAGGGCGTCGCAGGAGCGGCACGGGGGCGCGTAGCTGCCGTGCAGGGGGTCGCCGTCCTCGCGGATGCGGCGGGCCGTGATCTTCGCGTGCTTGAGGGAGCGCCGGGCCTCGCTGGGGGTCAGCGGTTTGCGCGAGGCGCGCCTGCTGCGGGCGCCCTCCACGGCGGCCAGGTGGCGGGAGAGCAGGATCGCCTCCGGACATCGGCCGGTGAAACGTTCGCGCTGGCCGCTCGTCAGGGTGTCGAGGAAGTCCTGGACGAGGGGGTGCAGTACGGGTGGCTGGTCGGCCTTGCCCGCGGTGCCGGTGAGGGTTTCGCCGCGGACGGAGAGGGCGGCGGCCACGGTGGGGAGGATGCCGTCGCGGCGGAAGCGCAGCACGGGTGCGGCTGGTCGGCCGTCGGTGCTGCTCCAGCGCAGGCGGGGATCGCCGACGGGGCCTGCGGCGGGGTCGCCCGCGTCGGCGGCCGCCGTGATGGTTCCCGGCGGGCCGGGCGTCCCCGGAGCCGCCGGAGTCCCCGAGGTCACCGGGGTTCCGGGGCCGGTGTCGGCCGGATCTGTGCGTGTTGCCGTGTTCTGCATGGTCGCGCTTTCCCTCCCGTGGCCGCGGTGGTGCCGCTGTCGCGCACGCCCCCGTGCTGCGGGGACAGCCTGTCAAATGTCACCTGTAGTGCGGAAGCGGGGTCGAATTTTCGTATCAATTCGGATGTTCCTGGCCCTTGCGCGGGCGTGCGGGTCATGGGCGGGTGAGCCCCTTGCCCGAGCACATAGGCTGTGGTGAACCAGCCAGATCCAGCAGGGGGCTACCGCCATGACGACAGGTCGGCTCGGGCAGCAGGCCGCGCCACCCAACGCCGCTTACTCGGGGCAGGTCGTGCATTTCCCGGACCCGGTCCGGGCCGCTCGGCATCCCCATGGAGTGCGGATCGACGGGAACGGGTATCCCGACTTCTCCCGGTACGCGCGCGCGGCGGTGGAGATCGCCGAGCCGCCGGAGGGCTTCGGCGTGGACGAGCTGCGGCTGACGGACTACGTGTCCGCGAACGCGGCGATGCGCGAGGCCGGCCACGAACTGTGGGACACGGTCGGCCCGGTGGCGACCCCGCACGGCTGGACCTGGCACCACGTGGCGGGCGGCCGGCGGATGGAGCTGGTACCCGTCGAGGTGAAGGCGCTGCTGCGGCACCACGCCGGGCTGGCGACGGCGCCGGTGGACCACGTCAAGCGCGGGACGCGGCCGTTGCAGGAGATGCGCCCGGTGCACATGGGGCTGCCGAAGTCGGTGGTCTCGGTGTCCGAGGGCCAGGTGCAGGGCGTCGAGGAGGACCTCGGCTACCGGCTGCCGGAGGCGTACCGCTCGTTCCTGAAGGCCGCGGGCGGCTGCGCGCCGGTGGGCGCGGGCCTGGACGTGGACCTCGGTCTGCTGGTGGACCAGCCGTTCTTCACGGTGCGTGAGGAGGCGGCGGTCAACGACCTCGTCTACGTCAACAAGTGCCTGCGGGACCACCTGACGAAGGACTACCTGTGCGTGGCCTTCGCGCAGGGCGGGCTGCTCGCGCTGAAGGTCAGGGGCGAGGCGATCGGTTCGGTGTGGTTCTCCCCGTACGACGATGCGCGCGACCAGGACGGCTGGTCGGTTCAGGAGCGCGTGGAGCGGCTTTTGCTGCCGTGCGGCGGTGATTTCGACGCCTTTCTGGAGCGGCTGGCGGGGAACCCGCCGGAGTTGGAGACGGTGGCCGGTCTGATGGTGGACGGCGGATTCGCGCGGTCGGTTCCCGTGGCGCGTTCCGGTACGGATGAGGGGTGACGGCGCGGTGGTGACCTTTGCGCAGGCGCAGGAGCGCGCCGAGGAGTGGATCAACGGGGACGTGCCCGCGTACCAGCACCGTGAGGTGCGCGTACGGGAGTTCGGGCTCGGGTTCGTGGTGTGGGCGGAGGACCGCGCGGCGGGTCCGGTGTCGGGCGGCGGGCGGCAGCGCCTCGTCATCGCCCGGGACAGCGGCGAGGTGACGCTGTGGCCGGGGCTGCCGGTGGGTGAGGTGATCCGCCGGTACGAGGAGGAGTACGGGGCTTCGGCGGCTCCGGTGGCGGAGGCTTCGGTGCCGACGCCGCGGATCGACTCCGAGCAGACCTCCTTCATGCTCAGTCCGCCGGAGTGGTTGCAGGAGGCCGCGGACCGGGCGGGGATCCCGGGCGGTTCACCGAGCCCGGCTGCGGCTCCGGCTGCTCCGGCCCCGGTTCGGGCCGAGGCGGCACCGGCGGAGGCTTCGGCGGCGGAGCCGGTGGCCGCTCCCGAGCCGGTCTCCGCCCCCGCTCCGGCTCCGGTGGAGGCGGTCCCGCTGCGGCGCGGCGGTGAGATCCCGTACGAGCCCACCGCCAACGACGGTGTCCCGGTCGGGGCCACCCCGTGGGCCGGCACCGATGTGAACGCCGACGCGGACGACGTGTCCGTGCCGCTGCCCGCGACCGTGTTCGCGCCGCCGCTGTCGGGTTCGGACCTGGACGACACGCCGTCGTCCGGGGTGGCCCCGGAGGCGAAGACCACGCTGATGGCCGGGGGCAGCCAGCTCCCGAAGACGGCGGTCTCCCCGGCGCTGGGGTCCCTCCCCGGCTCCGGCGCGGCCGCGGGCCCCGGCCCGGGCCCGCGCTCGCACGCGGGTGACATCGCCGACGCGCCGACGAGCAAGGCCCAGGTCGGCCCGCCCCGCGGGGGCGCCGGTTCCGCGGGCGGTCCGGGCGCCGGACAGCCCGCGACGCCTCCGGGCCCGCCCGGGGCTCCGGGTACGCCCGGCGGCGCGCACCACGCCGCCACCATGCTGGCCGGCCCCGGTGTCCCGACGCCGCCCGGTCCGCCCGGTGTGCCCGGTGGCTCCTCCGGTGCGGGGCAGCCGCCCGCGCCTCCCGGCCCTCCCGGTGCGCCCGGTGCTCCTGGTGGTGGGCTGGACCATGCCGCGACGATGCTGGCCGGTCCGGCCGTGGTCGGGCAGCCCCCGGCGCCGCCCGGTCCGCCGGGCGTGCCCGGTGGTTCCTCCGGTGCGGGGCAGCCGCCCGCGCCTCCCGGCCCTCCCGGTGCGCCCGGTGCGCCCGGTGGTGGGCTGGACCATGCCGCGACGATGCTGGCCGGTCCGGCCGTGGTCGGGCAGCCCCCGGCGCCGCCCGGTCCGCCCGGTGCCCCCGGTGCCCCCGGTGGCGGAGCGCACCACGCCGCGACCATGCTCGCGGGTCCCGGCGTACCCCAGCCGCCCGGCCCTCCCGGTGCGCCCGGAGCTCCCGGTGGCGGGCTCGACCACGCCGCGACGATGCTGGCCGGTCCGCCCGTGGGGCGGCCGCCCGGTCCTCCCGGCCCGCCGCCCGGAGCACCCGGGGTCCCCGCGGGGCAGCCGCCCGCACCCACCGGTGCGCCCACCGTGGGGCCCGGCTACCAGGCCGTGCTCCGCTACCGCGCCCCCGACGGCTCCGAGCAGCAGCTCATCCGCCGCTCGGCGCCCGGTACCCCGCACCCCGAGTGGCAGATCCTGTACGAGCTGCGCGCCATGAACGTGCCGCCGCAGCAGGTGCTGGAGCTGCACACGGAGCTGGAGTCCTGCGAGCTGCCCGGCGGTTACTGCGCCCGGATGATCCGCGAGACCTGGCCGCAGGTGCGGATCACCAGCGTGGCCCCGTACGGCAAGGACCACGCGGGCCGCCAGCAGGGCATGCGGCACCTGCTGACGCATCAGGGCGAGCTGCACCAGGTGGCGGACGGTCCGGCGCGCCCCGCGCCGGTACGGGCGCCGCTGCCGCAGGTTCCGCTCCAGCCGGCGATTCCGCTGGAGGCCATCGCGCAGGAGCTGGCGGGGGCGTTCGGCCCGCAGGGGGTGTTCCGCTTCGACCAGCGGGCGGTGTCCCGTCAGGGTGTGCCGGAGATCGTGGCGCAGACGCTGATGTTCTCGGGGCTGCCCGTCGACTTCGGGCCGTTCTTCTGGGCGCAGGCGGTGCCGGGCCAGCCGGTGCCGACGCTGGCCGAGATGGCGGCGCAGCGGCAGGTGCAGCCGGCGTCGGACGCGGGCTCGTACCTCGTCGTCGGCAGCGACTTCGGCAAGGCGCTCTGCGTGCAGTACGGGACCGCGCACATAGTGGCGGTGCCGGTGGAGGGCGGTCCGGGCGGTGCTCCGGTGCCTCCGCAGTTCGTGAACTCGAGCCTGCCGCAGTTCGCGCGGTGCCTGGCGTTGCTGGGTCACATGTGGCGGCTGCGTCAGCATCTGACGCCGGAGCAGGCGGGGCGCTGGACCGTCGATTTCCAGGCGAATCTGGCGGGGCTGGACAGTGCCGCGCTGGCTTCGCCGGAGAACTGGTGGTCGGTGCTGCTGGAGCAGATGTGGGACGGACTGCTGTGATGTCCGCCTGAACGGATGATCAGTTGGATGGCCGGGTCGGGACCCTCGTACGGGGTCCCGGCCCGGCCATTCCGGCTTCTGTGAGCAAATGACGCATCCTTGACAGGAATCCCCGCGAGAGAGGCGCTTCCAGGATGAGTGCACCCATTGCGACCGTGCGCGGCCGCGGCTACCGCACGGAAGAGGTCGACCGGTATCTCGCGCGGCTCTCCGGCAGCCGGGACGACGCCTGGGAGCGCGTGGCGCGGCTGACGGTCCTGGCGAAGCGGATGGAGGAGGAGGCGGCGCGGCTGCGCGAGGCGGTCTCGGCGCTGGCCCCGCAGACGTACGACGAGCTGAGCGAGCGCGCCCGCCGGATCCTGCTGCTGGCGCAGGAGGAGGCCGATTCGGTACGGACGGACGCGCGGGCGGACGTGGCCACGACCCTGGGCGCCGCCGAGGCGCACGCCGACCGGGTGGCGGAGCTGGCGCGGGGCGACGCGGAGGCGGTGCGCGAGCAGACGGAGGTCCGCGCCCGGCAGGGCCTGCTGCGGGCGCAGCGGGAGGCCGACGACCTGCGCGCGGGGGCCCGGGACGACGCGGCGCAGTGGCGGGCGCACGCGCAGGCGGCGCTGGTGGAGACGCGGCGGCGGTCGGAGGCGCTGCTGGCCGAGCGGGAGCAGGAGCAGGCGGAGCGCCGGGAGGCGGCGGAGCGGGAGCTGGCGGAGCGGGAGGCGGAGCTGGAGGCGCGCCACGCGGAGCTGGAACGCTACGCGGAGGCCCGGCTGGCGGAGGCCCGCCGGGGCTTCGCCGAGGCCGAGGAGTCGGCCCGGCACGGCCAGGAGGACGCGGAGGCGCTGGCCGCGGAGCTGCTCGCGGAGGCGCGGGTGGCGGAGGAGCGGACGGGGCGGGAGACGGAGCGGGTCCTGCGGGAGCACGCGGAGGCGCAGGAGGAGATGCGGGCGCACATGAACCACGTCCGCGCCAGCCTGGCGGCCCTGACGGGCCGTGCTCCTGCGGAGGGCTGAGCGGATCGGGTTTGGGCCCGGCCCTGCTCCTGTGGAGGGCTGGGCGGTTCGGGTTTGGGCCCGGCCCTGCTCCTGTGGAGGGCTGGGCGGTTCGGGTTTGGGCCCGGCCCTGCTCCTGTGGAGGGCTGGGCGGTTCGGGTTCGGGCCCGGCCCTGCCCCTGCGGCGGGTTCGAGCTCGGCCCTGTCACTGCTTGGGGTTGGGTGGGATCGAGTGCGGGGCCCGGCTGCGGAGGGCTGGGCGGGATCGGGTTCGGGCCCGGTCGTGCGGTGCTCCTGCGGAGGCTGGGCGGGGCTCGTTCGGCTTCGGCCGCGCGGTGCTCCTGCGGAGGGCCTGGCCGGGGCTTCGCGGGGCCGGGGACGGGGCCGGGGCGGGGTGTCGGCCGGGACTCATGATTTATGGCGCCCTGGGCCGGCTTCGTTGCTTCGGGCTGTGGATGCGCCGACAAATCACGTTCTACGTCCCGGCCGACACCCCACCCCGTCCCCGTCCCCGGCAAGTTCCCGGTGCACCCCGCCCGTCCGGGCCTGGGCCGGGCACCTTCAGCCTCGCCGGCGTTTGAGGCGCGGGTCCGGGCGGAGCCCGGGGAACGGAGGAAGGGTGGGGTGGGGGCCGGCTCCGCGCAGCGGCACCCGTGCCCTGGTTACGGGAGCTCCGCCAGGAACGTCGCGATCAGCGGGGCGATGTGCGGGAGGTGGGTCTCCAGGGCGAAGTGGCCCGCGCCCTCGAAGACGTGGACCTCGGCGTCGGGGACGTCCTGGAGGTAGGCCTTGGCGCCCGCCGGGGTGAAGAAGGGGTCGCCCGCGCCCCAGACGACCAGCACCGGCGGCCGGGCGGTGCGCAGCCAGGACTGCCAGGCGGGGTAGTGCGCGAAGTTCGAGGAGTAGTCGAAGGCGAGGTCGGCCTGGGCGTCGGCGCGCCCCGGCAGGCCGAGGTAGTGGACGTCCAGGGTCCAGTTGTCGGGGGAGATCAGGCTGGTGTCGGCGACGCCGGTCTCGTACTGGAAGCGGGTGCCCTCCAGGGTGAACAGGCTGCGGACCCGCTCCTCGGCGCCGGGCACCTCGCGCCGCAGCCCGGCGAACTCGCGGGCCGCGTCGGAGAGTCCCTCCTCGTAGGCGTTGCCGTTCTGCACGATCAGGCCGGTGACGCGGCCGGGGCGGCGTGCGGCGAGCCGCAGGCCGACCGGGGCGCCGAAGTCGAAGACGTAGAGGGCGAAGCGGTCGAGGCCGAGGGCGTCGGTGAAGCCCTCCATGACGTCGGCGAGCCGGTCGAAGGTGTAGGTGAACCCGGCCGGGGCCTCGGTGCGGCCGAAGCCCGGGTAGTCGGGGGCGATCAGGCGGTGCGGGCCGTCGCCGAGCGCGTCCATCAGGCGGGCGAACTGGTGCGAGGCGGTGGGGAAGCCGTGCAGGAGCAGCAGTACGGGTCCCTCGGCCGGGCCTGCCTCGCGGTAGGCGATGCGGACGCCGTCCACCTCGACGGTGCGGTGCCGGACGGGCGAAGGGGTGGCGCGAGCGATCATCACATGCCTCCTGCGGTCTTGGTTCCATTAGTTTTACCGGCGATCGCTAATGGGTCAAGTGGGTGCAGTAGCATTAGACGCGTGACAGTGACCTTTCCGCTCACGGGCGAACCCCTCGCCCTGGACCTGCTGAACACCCGGCCCGCGACGGGCGACCTCGTCGGCGGTCCGGCCGGCCTCGCGGACTGGCTGGCCGCGCAGGCGGGCCGGCTGACCCCGGTCGCCGCGGTGGGCCCGGCCGAGGTGGCGGCCGCCCTGGCCGTACGCGAGGCCGCGCGCCCGGCCCTGGAGGCCGCCCGGCGCGGGGAACGGCCGCCGGCCGACGCGCTGCGCGCTCTGAACGCGGCGCTGGCCGCGGCGCCCTCCCACCGCGAGCTGGTCTGGAGCGCCGGGGCGGGGCTGACGGCCGAGTCGCGCCGGGAGGCGGGCCCGGCCCGGCGCCTCGCGGCGGAACTGGCCGAGGCGGTGGCCGAGCTGCTGACCGCCCCCCGGGTGACGGAGGTGCGCTCCTGCGAGGCCGAGGACTGCGTGCTCCTCTTCCTCCCGGCGCACCCCCGGCGGCGCTGGTGCGTGGCCTCGGCCTGCGGCAACCGGGCCCGGGTGGCCCGTTACTACGCCCGCCACAAGACGGACCCCGGCGGCTGACCCGGTGGCAGGGATCAGCCGGTGGGCCCGTCGGCCCGCTCGTCGGCCGGCGTCTGCTGCGCCGGGAGCTTCGGCGCGGTGCCCTCGTAGCGGTACGGGTCGCTGCGCAGCCCGCGGGAGCTGACCACCACCGTGAACGGGGGCCGCGCGGCGGGCGGCAGAGGGGCCGTCAGAGCGCCGGTCAGCGGGTCCGTCGTGACGGGGAGCGGGGTGTCGTCCACCGTGAGGCGGGGCTCGGTGAAGCCGCCGCCCTCGACGGTGACCAGGCCCTCGGAAACGGTGGCGTCCGTGATCACCGGTGTGGCGCGGGTGGCCATCTTGTTCACCAGGTACGCGCCCGCCGGGGCGCCCGTCAGGGCCCACATCTCCTCGGGCAGGCGCGGGAGTCCGCCGCCCACGTCGGCGAGGAAGAACAGCACCACGTACAGCATCGTGACGGCGCTGAGGGCGACGTACTGGAGGTCGACGAGGTCGGTCCGCCCGCTGTCGTTCGCGATCAGCTCCCGCACCGGCCGCCGCCCCGAAGCCGTGGGACGCGCGGCCGGTTTGGCCATGCTGCCGTTCTGCACGCGCAGGCCCACGACCGTCTTCGCCCCGATCAGGGCCACGTACGGGCCGCCCAGCAGGGGCAGGTACACCGTGGTCAGGGTGGAGAGGGGGCCGTGCTCGCCCTCGAACCAGCCGACGCCGCCGCCCGCGGTGAGCCCGTAGGCCAGGGTCGCCAGGAGCAGCCAGAGCAGGATCACCGTCCAGGCCAGGGCCAGTGTGGTCGAGGTGGACAGGCGGCCGTCGCGGCCGGTGACGAAGCGCTGGTGGCGGCGCAGCCGCAGGGCGATCGGCCCGGCCACGGCGGCCAGCAGTGCGAGCGAGAAGAGTGCGGAAACCATGTCGTCCCCCCGGAGAACGGTCCTTGCCCTGAGACTTACCCACTGGCCCGGGTCATGACAAGCCGCACCGCCGCGGGCCCTCATTCCTCCCGGTGTTCCGGCAGGACGGGGAACTTCCGCGGTGCCATCAGCAGCAGGACCAGCAGCGCGGCCACGGCCGCGAACGTCGCGCCGAGGAAGACGTGGTCCACGGCCGTGGCCACGGCGTCGCGCAGGTAGTCGGAGGCCGCCTGGGGAAGCAGCCCCGGCTGGTCGAG
This sequence comes from Streptomyces sp. NPDC048255, assembly GCF_040652415.1. Taxonomy (NCBI): domain Bacteria; kingdom Bacillati; phylum Actinomycetota; class Actinomycetes; order Kitasatosporales; family Streptomycetaceae; genus Streptomyces; species Streptomyces sp. NPDC048255. The sequence goes on along the minus strand of NZ_JBEZMA010000019.1, from coordinate 104,072 downwards.
CGCCTTCGACACCTCGTCCAGGCTGTCGGGGAGGCCGGGCATCGGGGCGTGGGTCAGCCGGGCGGCGATGGTCGCGTTGGCGACGGCTCCGAACAGGGCGGCTCCCACGCTCTGGCCGACCTGCCGGGAGAAGAGGACGGAGGCCGTGGTGGTGCCCCGTTCCGCCCAGCCCACGGTGGACTGCACCCCGATGATCAGCGGGAGCTGGAAGAGGCCGAGGGCGGCGCCCAGCAGCAGCATGACCAGGGCGGGCTGCCAGGGTGCGCCGGGGTGGGGGAGCAGGGTGAAGGAGTAGAGGATGACGGCGGCCAGCGAGATCCCGACGGCCGCGGAGTTGCGGAAGCCGATGCGCCGGTAGACGTGCTGGCTCAGGGCGGCGCTGATGGGCCAGCTCAGGGTCATCACGGACATGACCAGGCCGGCGGCCACGGGGTCGAGGCCGAGTACGGACTGGGCGTACGTGGGCACGAACACCATCGGCGCGACCATGAGCAGGCCCAGTGCCCCGAGGGCCAGGTTGACGGCGGCGATGGTGCGCCGGCGCCACACCCAGCCCGGCAGGATCGGTTCCTCGGCCCGGCGTTCCACCCGGACGACCAGGGCGGCCAGCAGGGCGCTCGAGCCCAGCAGCCCCAGGGAGGGCGCGGACAGCCAGGGCCAGGCGACCCCGCCCTGTACGAGGGCGAGGAGCAGGACGCCGCCGCAGGCGAAGATGGACAGGGCCCCGGCCCAGTCGACCGGGCCCTTGCGCCCGGGGGACCGTACGGGCTCGGTCAGGTGACGGGCCACCATCCACAGGGCGAGCGCGGCCAGCGGCAGGTTGATCAGGAAGATCCAGCGCCAGTGCGCGTACGCGGCGAGCAGCCCGCCGAGGGCCGGCCCGGCCACGGCCGAGGTGGCCCAGACCGAGGACATCCGGGCCTGTATCTTCGGGCGGTCCTTGAGCGGATAGAGATCGGCGGCCAAGGTCTGCACCGTGCCCTGGAGGGCGCCGCCGCCCAGGCCCTGGACGATGCGGAACGCGATGAGCGCGGCCATGTTCCAGGCGAGCGCGCACAGCAGCGAGCCGACGAGGAAGAGCGCGATGCCGAAGAGCAGGACGGGCTTGCGGCCGAGGGTGTCGGACAGCTTGCCGTAGACGGGCAGGGTGACGGTGACGGCCAGCAGGTAGCCGGAGAAGAGCCAGGAGAAGACGGAGAACCCGCCGAGGTCGCCCACGATCTGCGGGACGGCGGTGGCGACGACGGTGCTGTCCAGGGCGACCAGGGCCATGCCCAGCATCAGCGAGGCGACCACGGAGGCCGGCGGCTTCCCGGCCCCGGCGGCCTTGCCCGGCGCGTGCGTCCCGGAGCCCGCCGCTCCGGCACCACCGGCTACTGCGGCACCACCCGCTACTCCGGCACCGCCCGCTGATCCGGCGCCCACTGCCCCGGAGCCCGTCGCGGACGTGCCGTCCGGACTGCCGCCGGAGCTCTCCCCTGAGGTCACCAAGATTCCTTCCCCCTGCACGTAACTCCGGGGAACACCTTCTCACCGCGGGTCCGCCGGGCGGTATCCCCCAGGCCGCCTCCCCCTGGAGGTGGAGAACCCCTAGGGGGCCCTCCACATGAGGGTCCAGGGGGCGTTCGTCCCGGCGGAGGAGGTGCGGGGCCGGGGCAGGTCCTTGACTGGTTCCTACGGGCGGGGCGCCGGGGGGTGGGGTTAACCCCCCGGCGGATACGGCGATGAGCACCAGCGCGCCGGATGCCCCCGGCCAGCAGACTCCATGACGGCGACACGCGGGCACACACGTCCCGCGGCGCATGCGGCGCACGCACGACGAACGAGGGGAAACACCGTGACAACGGCTATGACCGAGACCAGGCACGGGGGCACTGGCGGCCATGAAGCCGTCGCGGCCCGGGCACGGAAGGTCGTCAAGGCCTACGGTTCCGGCGAGACGCGCGTCGTCGCCCTGGACGAGGTCGACGTGGACATCCGGCGCGGCCAGTTCACCGCGATCATGGGCCCCTCGGGCTCCGGCAAGTCCACGCTGATGCACTGCCTCGCCGGACTCGACACGGTGACCAGCGGGCAGATCCACCTGGACGACACCGAGATCACCGGGCTGAAGGACAAGAAGCTCACCCAGCTGCGGCGCGACCGGATCGGCTTCATCTTCCAGGCCTTCAACCTGCTGCCCACGCTGAACGCCCTGGAGAACATCACGCTCCCCATGGACATCGCGGGCCGCAAGCCCGACAAGGAGTGGCTGGACCGGGTCGTGGAGACCGTCGGTCTCGCGGGGCGCCTCAAGCACCGCCCGACCGAGCTCTCCGGCGGTCAGCAGCAGCGCGTGGCGGTCGCCCGTGCCCTCGCCGCCCGCCCGCAGATCATCTTCGGTGACGAACCGACCGGAAACCTCGACTCCCGGGCCGGCGCCGAGGTCCTCGGCTTCCTGCGCCGCTCGGTGGACGAGCTCGGCCAGACCATCGTCATGGTCACCCACGACCCGGTCGCCGCCTCCTACGCGGACCGCGTCATCTTCCTCGCCGACGGCCGGATCGTCGACGAGATGTACGGGCCCACAGCCGACCAGGTGCTCGACCGGATGAAGGACTTCGACGCGCGCGGACGGACGTCATGAGCAACACCGTCCTGAAGACCTCGCGGCGCAACTTCGTCGCGCACAAGGGGCGGATGGCGCTGTCCGCCGTCGCCGTCATGCTCTCCGTCGCGTTCGTCTGCGGCACCCTGGTGTTCACCGACACCATGAACACCACCTTCGACAAGCTGTTCGCCGTCACCAGCTCCGACGTGACCGTCAGCCCGAAGGAAGCCAAGGGCGGCGAGGAGGTCTCGGACCGCGGCAGGCCCGAGACCCTGGACGGCCAGGTCGTCGAGAAGGTCGCCGAGGCCGAGGGCGTCCAGGGCGCCGAGGGCGCCGTCATGTCGATGTCCGTCACGGTGGTCAACGCCAAGAACGAGAACATGGGCTCGACCACCGGCGCCCCGACCATCGCGGGCAACTGGAACAACAACGAGCTCAAGTCCATGAAGATCACCGCCGGCCACGCGCCGCGCGGCCCCACCGAGGTGATGATCGACGCCGACACCGCGAAGAAGCACCACCTCGCACTCGGTGACGAACTGCGCACCATCGCCGTCACCGGCGACATCCGCGCCAAGATCACCGGTATCACCACCTTCACCGTGACCAACCCGGGCGCGACGATCGTCTACTTCGACACCGCCACCGCGCAGCGCCAGCTGCTCGGCGAGCCCGGCTCCTTCACGCACGTCAACGTCACCGCCAAGGACGGGGTGAGCGACGAGCAGCTGAAGCAGAACGTCACCAGTGCCCTCGGCGCGGACACCTACAAGCTCCAGACCGCCAAGGAAGCCGCGGACGCCAACCGCAAGGACGTCGGCTCCTTCATGAACGTGATGAAGTACGTGATGCTCGGCTTCGCCGGGATCGCCTTCCTCGTCGGCATCTTCCTCATCTTCAACACCTTCTCGATGCTGGTCGCCCAGCGGACCCGCGAGATCGGCCTGATGCGCGCCATCGGCGCCGACAGCGGACAGGTCCTCAAGTCCGTGGTCCTGGAGGCCTACCTCCTCGGCCTCGTCGGCTCGGTCCTCGGCGTCGGCGCCGGCATCGGCCTGGCCGTCGGACTCATGGAACTCATGGGCCAGATGGGCATGGAGCTGTCCACCGACGACCTGACCATCGCCTGGACCACCCCGGTCATCGGCCTGCTGCTCGGCATCAAGGTCACCGCGATCGCCGCCTTCATCCCGGCCCGCCGGGCCGGCAAGGTCTCCCCGATGGCGGCGCTGCGCGAGTCCGGGACCCCCGGCGACAAGAAGGCCGGCATCGTCCGCGCCGTCCTCGGCCTGGTCCTCACCGGCATCGGCGGCGCGGGGCTCTTCCTCGCCGCGGCCGCCGAGAAGGCCGGCCCCGGATCGATGTGGCTTGGCCTGGGCGTGGTCTTCACCCTGATCGGCTTCATCGTGATCGGCCCGCTGCTCGCCGCGGGCGTCGTACGGGTGCTCTCCGGCGTGGTCCTGCGGCCCTTCGGGCCGGTGGGCCGGCTCGCCGAGCGCAACGCCCTGCGCAACCCGCGCCGGACCGGTGCCACCGCCGCCGCGCTGATGATCGGCCTCGCCCTGGTCGCCTGCCTGTCGGTGGTCGGCTCCTCGATGGTGGCCTCCGCCACCGACGAGCTCGACAGGTCGGTCGGCGCGGACTACATCGTCAACTCCCAGACCGGTCAGCCGGTGCTGCCGCAGGCCGAGCAGGCGCTCCGCGCCACCCAGGGCCTCGACCACGTCACCGCCTACCGGGAGGTGGAGGCCAAGGTCACCGCACCCGACGGCGCCAGCGAGACGGTGGAACTCGGTGCCACCGACCCGACGTACGCCCAGGACATCCGGCGCAAGATGGTCGCCGGCGAGCACGCGGCGGCGTACGGCAAGGGCTCCATGTCGGTGGGCTCGGAGTACGCCACCGCGCACGGGATCAAGCTCGGCGACGAGCTGACGGTCGCCTTCACGGGCGGCAACACCGTCAAGCTGAAGGTCGCGGCGATCACCAGCGACGAGGGCAACCTCGACAAGACCATGAAGTACGTCAGCACCGCGGTCGCCCAGGCGAACGTCCCGGCCGACCGGCTGCCGCTCCCCTTCATGCTGCTGACCAGCGCGAAGGACGGGCAGTCCGACGCCGCCGCGTACGAGGCGGTCAAGGCGGCCATGGCGGAGTACCCGCAGTACATGGTGCGCAACCAGGCCGACTACAAGCAGGCGCTGAAGGACCAGGTCGGCCAGCTGCTGAACATGGTCTACGGGCTCCTCGGCCTCGCCATCGTCGTCGCGATCCTGGGTGTCGTGAACACCCTCGCCCTGTCGGTGGTGGAGCGGACCCGCGAGATCGGCCTGATGCGCGCCATCGGCCTCTCCCGCCGCCAGCTGCGCCGCATGATCCGCCTGGAGTCGGTGGTCATCGCCCTCTTCGGCGCCCTCCTCGGCCTCGGGCTGGGCATGGGCTGGGGGGTCACCGCCCAACAGCTGCTCGAGCTCCAGGACCTGAAGGTGCTGGAGATCCCGTGGCCGACGATCCTCGGGGTGTTCGCCGCCTCGGCCTTCGTGGGCCTGTTCGCCGCACTGGTCCCGGCCTTCCGGGCAGGGCGGATGAACGTACTGAACGCGATCGCGAGCGAGTAACGACCGCCGCGGTCGTACGGGGGAAACAACGGGGGAACCAACAGGGGAGGGCGCCGGCCCCGGACCGTCCGAGAGGGCGGTCCGGGGCCGGCGTCGTTCACTGCCTGCGGATCAGCACGACCCCTCCGGCCTCGCCCACGAGTTCCCACCGGTGCCCGGGGTGCAGCTGGCCGGCGTAGACGACGGGGTTCTCGCCGGCCCACGCGGAGGAGTTGTCGAGGGTGATCCAGTCGGGGACCTCCCCGCGGCTGCCGCCGATCCAGAACACCCGGCAGCGGGAGGTCAGCCGGGTCAGCGGGCCGGTGTCGGCCTCCACGGTCGCCCCGTCGGGGATCCGGTCCAGGAGCCGTTCGATCGCCACGACCCGGTCGGGCTTCTCGTACGTACTGGCCCGCGCGAGCTTTTCGGTCGGCAGGGCGGTCGCGCTCAGGGCGAGCCCGGCGGCGAGCACGGCGGTGGGCAGCTGGAGGGCGTACGCGCGCAGCCAGGGCCGCTCGCTCCGCCGGACGGTGTCGATGGCGTCGACCAGCGCGAGGGTCACGACGGGCATGAGGACGGCGCTGTAGTGCCAGTCGGTGGACCAGTAGTGGTCGTCCCCGGACAGGAACCGCCAGCCGAGGGTGGGGGCGGCGACCAGCAGCAGCGGGGAGCGGAGCGCGAGCAGGCCGGCGGTGGGGACGAGCACCCACGCGAGGGTGGCGAGCTTGGTGCCGGTGCCGGCGAACGGGCCCGCGCCGTCGATCTTGTCCCAGTAGCCGTACCCGTCGGTGGCGAAGGCCGGGACGATGACGGTGAAGACGAGGACGGCGAAGACCGAGGCCCCGCCCGCGACGGCGACGGCGGTCCAGGCGGCCCGCCGGTCGGTCGGCAGGGCCCGCCAGGCCACCACCGCGGCCAGGGCGGCGAGCGTGAAGCCGAGGTCCTCCTTGACGAGCAGCAGCGGCAGCCCCCACAGCAGGGCGGCGCCCCAGCGCCTGGCGAGCACCGCCTCCAGGGCGAAGGCCAGCAGCGGCACGGCGAAGGCGATCTCGTGGAAGTCGAACTCCACGGCCCGCTGGACCCCCCACGAGAGCCCGTACGCCACCCCGAGCGCGATCCCCCGGGCCCGTCCCAGCAGCCGCGCGGCGGCCCGGGTGACGGGGACGGCGGAGAGCGCGAACAGCCCGGCCTGGGCGACGAGCAGGGTGACGGGGCCGGGGAACACCCGGTAGAGGGGTGCGACCAGCGCGATGATCGGGCTGAAGTGGTCCCCGAGGATGTTCGTCCCGGGCCCCTTCAGGTCGGCCACGGGCTCCTGGAGGTGCGCGTAGGCACGGATGGCCTGCTCGAATATGCCCAGGTCCCAGGAGGCCCACTCCATCCGGCGGAAGCGCCCGACGGACAGCACGAGATAGACGAGGAACAGCCCGGCGGCCACCACGTAGGGCCCCGGCCACGGGACCCGGCCCTGCCCCACCGCGGCCGGGGTGGCGGGGGCAGGGCGGGTTATCGCATCGCTCGTCACGGGTCTGGCTCCTCGGCCGCGCGGCGTGAACTCCTGCGGACACGGCGCGGCGAGCTCAGACGGTCAGTACGCCGACATCGTAGAGCGGGATGAATTTGTCGCGCGTGACGAGGGTCAGCCCTTCCGACTGGGCCTGGGCGACCAGCATGCGGTCGAAGGGGTCCCTGTGGTGGAAGGGGAGCTGTCCGGCCCGGATCCCGTGGAGCGCTGTGACGGGGAGCGGCCGGAGCTGGCAGTCCCGGGCCCGTTCGGGCAGGTCCTCGGGGCCGTCCAGCTTGCCGAGGGCCTGCTTGACCGCGAGTTCCCAGGGGGTGACGGCGCTGACGTAGGCGAGCCGTTCGGTGTCGAGCAGGTCCTTGACCTCGTCCGACAGTTGCGCGGAGTCCGTCAGCCACCACACGACGACGTGCGTGTCGGCCAGCAGCTTCACTCGGCCACCCCGGTCGCCTCGGGATGCGCGACCAGGCCGAAGGCTTCGGCGAAACCGGCGTCATCGGACATGTCGTCGAAGTCGTCGGCGAAGGTGACGGGCTCCCTGAGGGATCCGCGAGAGGTCCGCAGTACCTTCCCGGCGAGCGGGATCACCTTCGCCACTGGTTCGCCGGCCTTGCTGATGATCACCTCCTCGCCGGTCGCGACCGCCTCCAGGATCTTGGAGAAGTTCGTCTTCGCCTCGTGGACGTTGTACTGCCGGGCCGCTTCCATCGCGCACTCCAGGACATGGGGTGGACTAACTGCTGGACCAAGCCTAGGGCCATCAGTGCGGCCCGCGCCAGCTCCGTCACCCCCGCGGGGGACCCGAATCCCCCGCGCGTGGCGCCCGGGGGCGTCGTAGGGTGGGAACCCCCGGCCCGTGAGACGTGTCGGGCCCTTCGCGTTGCCCCATCGCACCCGCACAACCCTCACGACCCTCACCGGACGGAAAGCCCCCTTCATGAGCCTGCACGGACTGCTCGACGCCGTCACCCGGGATCCCGCTCTCGCCGAGGCGGTCACCGCGGCCGGGGACGGCAACCGCATGCATGTGGACCTGGTCGGCCCGGCCGCCGCGCGGCCCTTCGCGATCGCCGCGCTCGCCCGCGAGACCCGGCGGACCGTCCTCGCGGTCACCGCCACCGGCCGCGAGGCCGAGGACCTGGCGGCCGCACTGCGCTCGTTCCTGCCGCCCGACGAAGTGGTGGACTACCCGTCCTGGGAGACGCTCCCGCACGAGCGGCTCAGCCCGCGCAGCGACACCGTCGGCCGCCGGATCGCCGTCCTGCGCCGGCTCGCGCACCCGGCCGGGGACGACCCCGCCGCCGGGCCCGTCTCGGTCGTGGTCGCCCCCATCCGGTCCGTGCTCCAGCCGCAGGTCAAGGGGCTCGGAGACCTCGTACCCGTGAGCCTGCGGCAGGGCGTCAGCGCCGACCTCGGCGAGATCACCCAGGCGCTGGCCGCCGCCGCGTACGCCCGCGTCGAGCTGGTCGAGAAGCGCGGGGAGTTCGCCGTGCGCGGCGGCATCCTCGACGTGTTCCCGCCCACCGAGGAACACCCGCTGCGCGTCGAGTTCTGGGGCGACGAGGTCGAGGAGATCCGTTACTTCAAGGTCGCCGACCAGCGGTCCCTGGAGATCGCCGAGCACGGCCTGTGGGCCCCGCCCTGCCGTGAGCTGCTGCTGACCGACGAGGTGCGCGGACGGGCCGCGGCCCTCGCCGAGGCGCACCCCGAGCTGGGCGAGCTGCTGAACAAGATCGCCGAAGGGATCGCCGTAGAGGGCATGGAGTCCCTGGCCCCGGTCCTGGTCGACGAGATGGAGCTGCTGATCGACGTCCTGCCCGCCGGGGCCATGGCCGTCGTCTGCGACCCGGAGCGGGTACGGACCCGGGCCGCCGACCTCGTGGCCACCTCCCAGGAGTTCCTGATGGCCTCCTGGGCGGCCACCGCGGGCGGCGGCGAGGCCCCCATCGACGTGGGCGCGGCCTCGCTGCGCGGCATCGCCGACGTCCGCGACCGGGCCCGCGAGATCGGCATGATGTGGTGGTCGGTGTCCCCGTTCTCCGCCGACGAGGCGCTCGGGTCCGACACCCTCAAGCTCGGCATGCACGCCCCCGAGGCCTACCGCGGTGACACCGCCCGGGCGCTGGCCGACACCAAGGGCTGGATCGCCGACGGCTGGCACACCGTCTACCTCACCGAGGGCCACGGCCCGGCCGCCCGCACCGTGGAGGTGCTCGGCGGCGAGGGCATCGCGGCCCGCCTGGAGGCGGACCTGCGCACCCTGGAGCCCAGCCTCGTGCACGTCGCCTGCGGCTCCCTCGACAACGGCTTCGTCGATCCGGCGCTCAAGATCGCCGTCCTCACCGAGACCGACCTGACCGGCCAGCGCACCGCCACCAAGGACCTCGGCCGGATGCCGACCCGGCGCCGCAAGACGATCGACCCGCTGACCCTGGAGGCCGGCGACTACATCGTCCACGAGCAGCACGGCGTCGGCCGCTACGTGGAGATGGTGCAGCGCACCGTCCAGGGCGCCACCCGCGAGTACCTCCTCGTCGAGTACGCCCCCGCCAAGCGCGGCCAGCCCGGCGACCGGCTCTACATCCCCACCGACCAGCTGGAGCAGGTCACCAAGTACGTCGGCGGCGAGGCCCCGACCCTGCACCGGCTCGGCGGCGCCGACTGGACCAAGACCAAGGCGCGCGCCAAGAAGGCCGTCAAGGAGATCGCCGCCGACCTCATCAAGCTCTACAGCGCGCGCATGGCGGCGCCCGGCCACGTCTTCGGCCCGGACACCCCCTGGCAGCGCGAGCTGGAGGACGCCTTCCCGTACGCGGAGACGCCCGACCAGCTCACCACCATCGCCGAGGTCAAGGAGGACATGGAGAAGTCGGTCCCGATGGACCGGCTGATCTGCGGCGACGTGGGCTACGGCAAGACCGAGATCGCGGTCCGCGCCGCCTTCAAGGCGGTGCAGGACGGCAAGCAGGTCGCCGTGCTCGTCCCCACCACGCTGCTCGTGCAGCAGCACTTCGGCACCTTCTCCGAGCGCTACAGCCAGTTCCCGGTGAAGGTGAAGGCGCTGTCCCGCTTCCAGAGCGACAGCGAGTCCAAGGTCACCCTGGAGGGGCTGCGCGAGGGCTCGGTGGACGTGGTCATCGGCACCCACCGGCTCTTCTCGCAGGAGACGAAGTTCAAGGACCTGGGCCTGGTCATCGTCGACGAGGAGCAGCGGTTCGGCGTGGAGCACAAGGAGCAGCTGAAGAAGCTCCGCGCCAACGTCGACGTGCTGACGATGTCCGCGACGCCGATCCCGCGCACCCTGGAGATGGCGGTGACCGGCATCCGCGAGATGTCGACGATCACCACCCCGCCGGAGGAGCGGCACCCGGTCCTCACCTTCGTCGGCCCGTACGAGGAGAAGCAGATCGGCGCGGCCGTCCGCCGCGAACTGCTGCGCGAGGGCCAGTGCTTCTACATCCACAACCGGGTCGAGTCCATCGACCGGGCGGCCGCCAAGCTGCGCGAGATCGTGCCCGAGGCGCGGATCGCGACGGCGCACGGCCAGATGTCGGAACAGGCCCTGGAGCAGGTCGTCGTGGACTTCTGGGAGAAGAAGTTCGACGTGCTGGTGTCGACGACGATCGTGGAGTCGGGCATCGACATCTCCAACGCGAACACCCTGATCGTGGAGCGCGGCGACAACTTCGGCCTCTCCCAGCTGCACCAGCTGCGCGGCCGCGTGGGCCGTGGCCGCGAGCGCGGGTACGCGTACTTCCTGTACCCGCCGGAGAAGCCGCTGACCGAGACCGCGCACGAGAGGCTCGCGACGATCGCCCAGCACACCGAGATGGGCGCCGGCATGTACGTGGCGATGAAGGACCTGGAGATCCGCGGAGCGGGCAACCTGCTCGGCGGCGAGCAGTCCGGCCACATCGCGGGCGTCGGCTTCGACCTGTACATCCGCATGGTCGGTGAGGCGGTCGCCGACTACCGGGCGGCCGTCGAAGGCGGGGTGGAGGAGGAGCCGCCGCTGGAGGTCAAGATCGAGCTGCCGGTCGACGCGCACGTCCCGCACGACTACGCGCCGGGCGAGCGGCTGCGCCTGCAGGCCTACCGCTCCATCGCCTCCGCGAACTCCGAGGAGGACGTCAAGGCCGTACGGGAGGAGCTCACCGACCGCTACGGCAAGCTGCCCGAGCCGGTGGAGAACCTGCTGCTGGTTGCGGGGCTGCGGATGCTCGCGCGGGCCTGCGGGGTCGGCGACATCACCCTCCAGGGCCCCAACATCCGCTTCGGGCCGGTGGAGTTGCGCGAGTCGCAGGAGCTGCGCCTGAAGCGGCTCTACCCGGGGGCGGTGCTCAAGCCCGCGACCTCGCAGGTGCTCATCCCGCGGCCGAAGACGGCCAGGGTCGGCGGGAAGCCGCTGGTCGGGCGGGAACTGCTGGCCTGGACCGGGGAGTTCCTCACCACGATCCTCGGCTCGTAGGCGCGGTCGGCCGGAAGCGCGGCCGACTCCGGCCGGAAACGTGGCCGGCCCCGGCCGGGGACCTTGCCGTCCCCGGCCGGGACCGTTCCGGCGTGGCTATTTGTTCGGATCGTCGTCGATTCCCAGCTTGTCTTCCGCCAACTGCTGGCCCTTGTTGACCTGGTCGGTGTACTTGCCACCGGTGCGCTCGTTGGCCTCTTGCTCGGCCTTGTCGGACATTTCCTTGGCCTTGGCCTTGGCCTTCTCCGGGTCCTTGAACCTGTCGAAGATCCCCATGTCGCGGGCTCCTTCCGTATCCCTTTTGCGACGGTACGCCCGTTTGGGGTGATCCGCTCGCCGGGTCGGGAGTCCGGGCTCAGGCCGCCTCGCCGGGGATGCCGCCGCCCTGCTTCGACAGGTCCAGGACGTCGGCGTCCTTCGGGGAGGTGGTGTCGACGGGGGTGCCGTAGGCGGAGAAGAGGACCTCCCCTTCGCTGTCCCCGGAGACGGTCGACTTCAGCAGGTAGGGCGTGCCCTGCGTGGCCACGCTGTCGACCGCGGTGCCCTGGCGGACCGGCGAGGTGATGGTGATCGCCGGCTGGCCGCCGACCACCGTCGCCGCGCCCTTGCGGGCCAGCGGGCTGACCTTGCCCGTACCGCCCGTGAGTTTGGCCAGGTCGCAGCTGGCGGTCATCGTCGCGGCGCGGGGATCGGTGGTCGGTATCTTCACCCAGCGGTCGGCGAGGGTCGCCACCATCTGGTCGGTCTGCTTGCGCGGGGTGTCCTTCATCGCGGCCGCCCCCCGCCAGTAGGCGGCGTCGCCCTTGAAGTGGATGAGGTCGGGGGACTTGATGAGGTTGAGCGTCCCCATGCCCTGGAGCCGGATGGCGCCGTTGCAGCTGCCCTTCTTGTCGAGGGAGAGGTCGATCTCCATCGGCTTGCCGTCCTCGGTGACCTTGGCGATCACGTGGACCGACTCGGCCTTGCTCGTCACCTCGCGGGAACGGGTCAGGATCTCGGCCGCGGACAGGTCGGCGAAGTCACCGGATCCGCCGGCCGACGCGGAGGGCGAGGCGGAGGGCGCGGGCGTCCCGGCCGCCGGCTGGGCCGGGGTGCGGGCCGCCCGGCCGATCTCCGCGGCCTTGTCCCCGCCACCGACGGCCGTACAGGCCGTCAGGGCGCACAGGGCCGAGGTGGCGAGTGCCGTCACGGCGATCGTTCGACTACGCATGAACATTCCCCCCTGGAACAACGTCAGCCCTCGACACTAGCCGTCATCGGCCACCGTGTGCGCGGGGGTTGTCGCCCGGCGCGTCAGGCCGGCCGGTCCGTGTGAACCAAGTCAACGCCATGCAGGTGGAGATATGAGTTCACGCTGTGAACCCGTCTCTTGTGTGTGCACACGGGTATGCTCCCCGGCATGTTCGAGGAGACCGGCGCCGAGAACGCCGAAGTCAGCACCGCAGCCACCGCCGCAACGGCAGCCGCAGCCGCAGCCGGAGCCGACGCCGTAGCCGCGGGAGCGGAGGTCACCGCCGCCGAGGTCGCCCGCCTGGCCGGGGTCGGCCGCGCCGCCGTCAGCAACTGGCGCCGCCGCCACGCCGACTTCCCCAAGCCCGTCGGCGGAACCGAGACCAGCCCCTCCTTCTCCCTGCCCGCAGTGCAGGACTGGCTGCGGGCCCAGGGCAAGCTCGCCGAGGTCCCGCTGCGCGAGCGGGTCTGGCAGCAGGTAGCCGCCCATCCCGGCGGAGCCGTCGCCGCGCTGGTGAGGGTGGGCGGCGCGCTCCTCGTCGTACGGGACCGGCCCACCGACTGGCTGGAGCTGACCGCCGTCTCCGACGAGCGGATGGTCACCCTGCTGCGCCCCGTCCTCGGCCAGGTGCTCGGCGCCCGCCTCGGGCCCGGCCACCCGCTCGCCGCCGCCCCGGTCCCGCCGGCGGCCGGGCCGCTGCTGCGCGCCGCCGCCGAACTCGCCGCCGAACTCGGCGCCCGCAAGGCCTTCGAGTTCCTGCTCGGCCGGTACCTCGACGCCAACCCCCGGCAGTACACCCGCACCCCCGAAGGCCTCGCCGAGCTGATGGCCGCGCTCGCCGGACCCTCGGCCCGCACCGTCCTCGACCCCGCCTGCGGCAGCGGCACCCTGCTGCGGGCCGTCGCCGCTGCCGGCGCCGTCAGCGCCGTTGAGGGGGCCACCGCCCTGTACGCCCAGGACTCCTCGCCCGAACTCGCCGCCCTCACCGCCCTGCGCCTGGCCCTGCACGGCTCCGCGCAGATCCGTACGGCCGCCGCCGACAGCCTGCGCGCCGACGCCTTCGCCCGGCGCGCCGTCGACGCCGTCCTCAGCCACCCCCCGTTCAACGAACGCAACTGGGGCCACGAGGAACTGGCCTACGACCCGCGCTGGGAGTACGGCTTCCCGGCCCGCGCCGAATCCGAACTCGCCTGGGTCCAGCACGCCCTGGCCCACCTCCGCGAGGGCGGCACCGCCGTCCTGCTCCTGCCGCCCGCCGTCGCCTCCCGCCGCTCCGGCCGCCGCATCCGCGCCGACCTGCTGCGCCGCGGCGCCCTGCGGGCCGTCGTCGCGCTCCCGGCCGGAGCGGCCCCGCCGCACGGGGTCCCGCTGCACCTGTGGGTGCTGCGCAGGCCCGCCCCGCAGGCGGCGCCCCCGGCCGGGCTGCTCCTCATCGACAGCGCCGCCGCGGTCCCCGCCGGCGACACCCCGGCCGCGGGATCCTTCGCCGAGGGCCGCCCCCGGTCCCGGTGGGCGGCCGTGCACCGCGCGGTGCAGGAGGCCTGGGCGGCGTACGACCGCACCGGTGCGGCGGAGGAGGTCCCGGGAGTCAGCCGCCTGGTGCCGGTCATCGACCTCCTCGACGACGACGTGGACCTCACCCCGGCCCGCCACCTGCCGCCCCCGGCCGCGGGCGGCGGCCCGGCCGGGCTGGGCGCCGTACGGGAACGGCTCGACGAGAGCCTCGCCCGGGCGGCCCGGCTGAGCCCCCTGCCGGCCCTGCCCGCCCCGCCCGGCCCGCCCGCCGCCCCCGCGGCCCACGGCGCCGCCCCGGCGTCCAGGCCGCCGCTGACCACCGTCAGCGAACTCCTGCGCGCCGGAGCCCTGGTGCTGCACTCCGGCACCGGCAGCGGAACCGGTACGGCGCCCGTCCTCACCGAGCAGGACGTGTACGCCGCCTGCGGCCCCTCCGGCACCCTGGCGGCCGCCGCCGGCGAGCCCGTGCTCACCGCCCCCGGCGACGTCCTCGTCCCCGTCGCCGGCGGCGCCGCCGTCGCCCGCGTCGTCTGCGCCGCCACCGCGGGCGCGGTGCCCGGCCGCGGCCTGGTCCTGCTGCGCCCCGACCCGGCCGCCCTCGACCCGTGGTTCCTGGCCGGATTCCTGCGCGGCACCGCCAACAACCGCCGTGCCAGCAGCCACGCCTCCACCACCAGCCGGCTCGACGTACGCCGGGTCCAGCTGCCCCGGCTGCCACTGGAGCGACAGCAGCGCTACGGGGTCCGCTTCCGCGCGCTCGCCGAGTTCGAGGACGCGCTGCGGCTGGCGGGACGGCTCGGGGAGCAGCTGGTGCAAGGCCTGTACGACGGTCTGTCGGACGGCACGGTCCTGCCGGAGTGAGCGGTCGGGCGGCGACCGTACAACGGTTGGGGCATCCCCTCACCGATGGCCGGGGAGGCTGTATACGCTCAGTCCCGCAACCTTTCCGCACGGCCCGTCAGGAGCAGCGATGCACGGCCCCGGCCTCCCGCCGCAGCACGGTCACCAGCCCACCACCGGGGGCGTGGTGGCACTCCGTGTGCTGTTCACGCTGCTGCCGATCCTCACCTGCGGGTTCTTCGCCTGGGGGACGATGCTGCGGCTCGCGCTGGTCACCCGCAAGGCGCACGACTGGGTGCTGCTGGTGGTCAGCGGCATGCTCTCGGTCTCGTGGCTGGTCCTGATCGGGATGGACCCCACGGAGGACACGAGCGGCTGGCAGGGCAACCTCGGCGCCGGCGGCTCGGTCTTCACCGGTCTCGCGATCTGCGTGTACTACCTCGTCGCCGACATCAAGCACTACGAGGCCAGGTCTGCGGCCCCGCCCGCGCACTGGTACCCGGCGCAGCGGCCCGCGCCCTACGTGCCCCCGCAGCCCCAGCCTCAGCCGCCGGTCCAGGGGTACGGGTACCCGCCGGCCCAGCAGCAGGCCCCCGCGCAGCCGCCGATGCCGCCGCAGGCCCAGCCCCAGCCTCAGACGCAGCCGCGGATCGGGCAGGTCCGCGCCGAACTCGACGAGCTCAGCGAGCTCCTGCGCAACCAGCCGCCCCGCGACCAGACCTTCCCCGACCAGGACACGCCCCGGTGACCGAACGCCTCATCGGAGACCGCTACCAGCTGGCGACCGTGCTGGGCCAGGGCGGCATGGGCCAGGTCTGGACGGCCTACGACCGCCGCCTGGACCGGCGGGTCGCCGTCAAACTGCTGCGCCCCGACAAGGTCGCGGGCCCCGGCACCGTCGCCGAGGAGCTGCGCCGCCGTTTCGTGCGCGAGTGCCGGGTCACCGCGCAGGTGGACCACCCCGGCCTGGTCACCGTGCACGACGCGGGCAGTGACGGCGACGAGCTCTACCTCGTCATGGGCTACGTCGAGGGCGCCGACCTGGCCGACCACCTCGCCGAGCACGACCCGTACCCCTGGCAGTGGGCGGTCGCGATCGCCGCGCAGCTGTGCGCGGTGCTGTCGGCCGTGCACGCGGTGCCGATCGTGCACCGCGACCTCAAGCCCCGCAACGTGATGGTCCGCCCGGACGGCACCGTGCTGGTCCTCGACCTCGGCGTCGCCTCGGTGATGGACACCGACACCACCCGCCTCACCAGCACGGGCACACCGATCGGCAGCCCGGCGTACATGGCCCCCGAGCAGGCCATGGGCGGCGCGGTGGGCCCGTACACGGACCTGTACGCCCTCGGCGTGCTGCTGTACGAACTCCTCACCGGCAACGTCCCCTTCGCCGGATCCACCGCCCTCGGCGTCCTGCACCGCCACCTGTACGAGCCGCCGCTCCCCGTCCGTCAGCTGCGCCCGGAGATCCCGGCCGGGCTGGAGGCGATCCTGCTGCGCCTGCTCGCGAAGGATCCGCAGGACCGGCCCGGCTCCGCGCAGGAGGTGTACGAGGCGCTCTCCCCGCTGCTGCCCGCCCGCGGCAGCGCCGGCCCGGCCGGCCCGCTCGACCCGACCCGGCCCTTCCTGCGCCCCCACGCCCCCTGGCCCGACCGGGCCACCGTCGTCCCGCCCCGGCCGAGCGCGCCCCCGGCCCCGCCCAAGCCGGACATCCCGGGCGCGGTCGACGAGGCCCGCAAGCTCCTGGACGAAGGTCGGCTCACCCAGGCCGTGGACATCCTCGGCGGCATCCTCCCGGCGGCGGCCGCCGAGCACGGCGAGCACTCCCCGGTGGTCCGCTCCCTGCGCAAGCAGTACGCCGCCACGCTGATGGACGACGGCCAGTACCGCCGCGCCCTGCCGGAACTGCGCCGGCTCGCCGACGAGTTCCCGGCCGGCGACCCCCAGTCGCTGCGCTTCCGCTACGACTCGGCGCAATGCCTGGAACAGCTCGGCGAACCGGCGGCCGCCCTCGCGGAGTACCGCTCGCTGCTGCCGCTCTTCGAGAACCACTACGCCAACCCGGATCCGGGCCTCCCCCTGGAGGTCCGCCGCCGCATTGCCCACCTGCTGCTCTCGCTGGGCGACCGCCCGGCGGCCCACGACACCCTGGCCCGGCTGCTGTTCGACGCGGAACGGCTGCACGGTCCGCAGCACGCCTTCCCGGCCGAGATCCGCCGCACCCTCCAGTGGCTCGGTCAGGTGCGCTGACGCCTCCTCAGGGGGTGTCCGGACAGCCAGGACAGTCCGAGCAGGACGGCCAGGGCCGCGCCCGCGAGCGCCGTGCCCGGGAGCAGGCCCGGCGGGCGGAAGGCGCAGGTGAGGGTGGTGGCGCTGCCGTCCAGCGGCAGCGCGACGAGGCCCAGGTGGGCCGAGGCCGGGCGGCCGTTGCAGCTCCACCCCGCGATCGCGGGGACCGAGAGGACCGCCGTGCCCGTGGCGCCGGGGGGCAGCTCGGCCCGGACGTCCGAGGAGCCCACCCGCAGGGAGGTCGCCGCCGAGGTGCGCAGGGACGCCACCGCCGCGTCGAGCCGCGGCCGGTCCAGGCAGGACAGGGTCCACCGGGGCGGCGGGGCCGCGTCGAAGACCAGGGCCGAGGAGGGCCCCCGGGAGACGCCCATCGGCTGGAGGGCCGCGCGGTTGCGGGGGGCGCTGCCGTTCAGCCGGAAGGCCGGCCCGTCGGCGAGGCGGGCCGTCGCGTTGTACTCCGGCGCCCACAGGTAGGCCTCCGTGCCCGCGCGGCAGACCCCGGGCGCGACCGGGTCCTCGTACACCCGCGCGCCCAGCAGTAGCTCCTGGTTGGCGAAGGGGGAGTCCCCGTAGGCCGGGACGGGGCCCGGCGGGCGGAGGGTGACCAGCGGCGGGACCTCGGCCCGGCCGACGGTGCCGTCGGGCCGCAGCCGGGCGCCGACCGCGAAGACGGCGTCCGTCACCGGGTTGTCGATGCTCTGGACGTTGCGCCCGCGCGAGGTCCAGCCCGCCCCGAGGGCCACCATCGTGTGCGTGAACACCGCGGGGGTGTGGCTGCTGTAGTACGAGCCGCCCTCCCCGCCCAGCAGCAGCGGATCGTTGCCCGACAGCGCGGGCCGGCTCGGATCGGTGCGGTACGCGGGCCAGCCCCCGGCCCCGGCCAGGGCCCCGGCGCGCGCCGTGTGGGCCCCTCCCCAGGAGGGGTAGTCGTCGAGGCCGCCCAGCTTGCCCTTGTGCCCGTACGCGGTGGTCGCCGCGGCCTGGACCAGCAGCACCGTCGCCAGCCGGCCCGCCGCCGGCAGGGCGAGCGCGCGCCGGCGCAGCGCCCACCAGGCCGCGCCGGCCACCGCGAGCCCGCCGCAGAACAGCAGGTACCCCGATGACGTCGCCAGCGTGCTGCCGCGTGCCCACCAGGCGGCCGCCGCCAGCAGCGCCGCCCCGCCCGCCAGCGCCCGTACCCGCGGCAGGCCCGCCGCCAGCCCGGTCCAGGCGGCGATCACGGCGATCCCGGCCAGCACGAAGGTCTGCCGGTACGGGCTGCCGTTCGGTGTCGCGAACAGGTGCCAGGCCAGGTGGGTGGGCGCCCACTGGAGGGAGAGCGCGACGGCGGCCGTCAGCGCCGCCCAGTACAGCCGGGTGCGCGCCGGAACGGCCCGGTGGAAGGGCAGCGCGGCCAGCAGCAGCAGGGTTCCGGTGCCGACGAAGACGGCGGGGGAGGAGAAGGAGTACGTCCCCGGCAGCAGCCGAGCGAACA
The DNA here is from genome assembly GCF_040652415.1 of Streptomyces sp. NPDC048255. Taxonomy (NCBI): domain Bacteria; kingdom Bacillati; phylum Actinomycetota; class Actinomycetes; order Kitasatosporales; family Streptomycetaceae; genus Streptomyces; species Streptomyces sp. NPDC048255. The sequence continues at coordinate 85,543 of NZ_JBEZMA010000019.1, read as the reverse complement.
GGTCCGCCCAGGACACCGGCCGGAACTCCTTGACCCACCCCGGGTAGGCCTGTCCGGAGCTGAGGAAGAGGGGAGCCAGCACCGGCGCCGCGAGGGCGATCCCGAGGACGGTCGCCACGGCGGCCCGGCCGACGACGCGCAGCCGCTCCGCCGCGCCTTCCCGGGTCAGCACCACCCGTACCAGCAGCACCAGCGCCGCACCCAGGGTCGCCATGTAGGCGGTGTAGAAGTTCGCCGTCCAGCACAGGGCGACCACCAGCGCCCCCGCCACCGGCCGGCGCCCCCGCAGGGCCCACTCGCCCGTCAGGCACAGCAGGGGGAAGGCGATCAGCCCGTCCAGCCACATCGGGTTGTAGGAGGCCTCGATCACCGACCAGCCGCACAGCGCGTACGAGGCCCCCAGCAGCCCCGCCGCCCACCACGGCCCGCGCCGCTGGGTGCGCAGCAGCCAGGTCATGGCCGCCGCGGCGGCGGCCGTCTTCAGCACGGTGACCACGTACACCGCGAGGTCTATGTCCGCGCGCGGGAAGAACCCGACGAGCACGGCGAAGGGGCTGGCCAGATAGGTGCCCAGGTCCGGCAGGAAGCTCGTGCCGTACCCGGACTGCCAGTTGAAGAGCAGTCCGCCCCGCGCGCGGCCGTGCAGGAGGTCCCACAGGTGCGCGTGGAAGGGCACGAACTGATTGCCGAGGTCGTTGATGCTGCGGTGGCGCGGTCCGTACGGGAAGACGCGGGCGGCGGCGTCCCCGGCACACACGGCCACCGTCGTGATCAGTGCGGCGAGCGCCGAGCCCGACAGGCTCAGGCGGCGCGGCGAGCGGTGCGGTGTCGACATGGTGGGGCGACCCTGGCAGCACCGGGGGTCCGAAGGATGGCCACCGGGTGAACGCGAACCCCAACACCCCGGGAATCGTTGGTCGAACCAGTGGCTCGGACCACTCCGACCTCATAACATCGATCACCGCACGGCCTTGTGCAAGAACGCACAATCTCCCGGCCCTGGAGGCTCCTTTGCACCGTCGCACAGCGCTCTCCGTCTCCGCCGCCCTGCTCGTGGCGGCCCCCCTCCTGTCCGCCTGTTCGGGGGAGACCCGCCCCGGCACCGCGGCCGTCGTCGGCGGTGAACGGATCACCACTTCCGCGCTCCAGGCCCAGGTCAACGACGTGCGCACCGCACAGAACGGCTCGGGCCGGGCCGCCGCCGAACTCATCGCCGGCACCCCCAACCTGGAGCGGGCCAAGCTCGGCAAGATGATCCAGCTCCGGGTGCTGGAGAAGGCCGCGGACACCGCGGGGATCTCGGTGAGCACCAAGGAGATCGAGGAGGCCCGCGAGGCACAGGAGCAGGGCGGCACGGGAAGCCTGGAGGAGCGGGCCCTCCAGGGCCGGGTCCCCCTCGCGCCCAGGCAGATCGACGAGGAGCTGCGCTTCCAGCTGCTCCTCGGCAAGCTCACCGAGCGCTTCGGCGAGGACAAGATCCTCCAGCCGCTCTCCCAGGCCGCCGAGCAGCTCGACATCGAGGTGAACCCGCGCTACGGAGCCTGGGACGCCCGCCAGATCGGTCTGGGCGCGGCGGACACCCCCTGGATCACCCAGCGCACGGCAGCGGAGCAGGCGCCCCCCGCCGGAGCCTGACACCGCCGACCGGAGGTAGGTTCGGAGGGTGACCGACCACGCCCCCTCCGAATTCACCGCGGCCGAGCCCACCGGCCGCATCGTCCTGCTGACCACCAGCCACCGGGTCGCCCCCGGCGTGCTGTCCTGGCCCGCGTGGCAGACCTTGCACGCCGCGGACCGGGTGCTGTGCGCCGACCCCGGCCACCCGCAGCTGCCGTACCTGCGCGAGGCGGGGATCGAGGTCGTCCACGAGAGCCCGGACGCGCAGGCGCTCGTCGAGGCCTGCGCGGGCGGCCGGACCGTCGTGGTGCTCCCGGGCGGGGAGGGCGACCAGCGGCTGACCGACGGGCTGGCCCGGCTGGCCGGCTCCGGCCGGGTCGCGATGCCCGACCTGGAACTGCTGCCGGGCTCCTACGACCTGCCGGGCGCGCGCCTGCTCGACCTGGTCCAGGTGATGGACCGGGTCCGGCGCGAGTGCCCCTGGACCTCGCAGCAGACCCACCGGGGCCTGGCCAAGTACGCGATCGAGGAGGCGTACGAGCTCGTCGAGGCGATCGAGGACGGGGACCGGGAGGAACTGCGCGAGGAGCTCGGAGACGTACTCCTCCAAGTGGTCTTCCACGCCCGGATCGCCCAGGAGGGCACCGGGGACCCCGAGGGGGATGACGAGGGCGGTGCCGGGGCGTTCTCCATCGACGACGTGGCCGGGACCCTCGTGGAGAAGCTGGTCCACCGCCACCCGCACGTCTTCGGCGACGCGAAGGCCGAGACCCCCGAGGACGTCCACGCGCACTGGCAGCGCACCAAGGCGGTCGAGAAGCAGCGGGAGTCCGTCACGGACGGGATCCCGCTGGGCCAGCCCGGTCTGGCGCTGGCGGCCAAGCTCGCGGGACGGGTCCGCGCGGGCGGGGTGGCCGTGGAACTGCCCCGCGGCGAGGGCATCGGCTACGAGTTGCTGGCCCTGGCGGCGCGCGCCGAGGCGGCGGGCACCGACCCGGAGACCGCGCTGCGCGCGGCGGCCCGTGCCTACCGGGACGCGATCCGGGCCGCCGAGGGAGTCGCCCCGGACACCGCGGACCCGGCCTGATCGACGAGACGCCCCCCGGCGCGGGTCAGTAGTTCCGCGGGGCGCGGCCCGAGGGGTTGTGCCAGTGCGGGGCGGGCCGGTTCAGGAACCACTCGCCGAAGCCCAGCGGGCGGCCGCCCGCGCCGTCGCGGCCGGTGGCGGGTATGGAGTCGTAGAAGATCCGGCCGGGGCGGGCGCCCAGCTCCTCCAGGAGGCCGGAGGTCGCCTCGATGAACAGCGGCGGTCCGCTGAGGTAGACGTCCTGGTCGGGCCACAGGCCCCGGTTGCCGAGGGCGGTGGCGAGCCGGTCGGTGGCCTGGTTGCGGTGCTGCCCCGGGGCGGGCGTGATGTAGGTGACGGCGAGCCAGTCGCGGGCGGCCTCCCACGCGTCGATGAGCGGGCGGTCGTAGAGGTGTGCGGCGTCCCGGGCGGTCACGAAGAGCCGTACGTCCTGATCGGGAGGCTGCTGCGCGAGTTCTTCGAGCATGGCCCGGATCGGGGCCCAGCCGGTGCCCGCGGCGATGAAGCTGACCGGGCGGTCCTCGTCGCGGCGGAAGGTCAGCCGGCCGCCGGGCGCGCCGAGCCGCAGCACGTCGCCGGGCCGTACCTCGCGGACCAGGGCGTTGCTCAGCCGCCCGTGCTCGATCCGGCTGACGTGGAGGTCGACGGTGTGGTCGGGGCGCGGGGCGTTGCCGATCGAGTACGTGCGCCAGGTCGTGGGGACCCGGTCGCTGCTGACGCTCACGTACTGGCCGGGCAGATGGCGCAGCGGCGCGTGCGGCCGCAGGGTCAGCACGCCGATGTCCTGCCCGTACTGGACGTGGCGCACGACCTCGGCGTCCCACCACGGCGGGTCCTCGCTCTCGTCGGCGCCGGCCGTCATCGCGTCGGCGATCACCTGGTACGCCTCGGCCCAGGCCTTCTCCACGTCCGGGTTCCAGGCGTCGCCGGAGGTCGCGGCGAGCGCGGCGAGCAGGCTGGAGCCGACGGCCGCGTAGTGCTCGGGGCCGGCCAGGAACTTGCGGTGGTCGCGCCCGAGGTCGCGGAGATAGGGGAGGAGGCTCTCGTCCTCCAGGTGGGCGATCACGTGGGTGAGCGCGGCGAAGAGCCGGTCCCGCTGGCGCTCCATGTCCTCGGCGGAGGCCGGGAAGAGGTCACGGATGCCGGGGTTGTGCCAGAAGAGGTGGGAGTAGAAGAACTTGACCGCGTGCTCGGCCCGTCTCTCCACCACCGCGAAGCTGCTTTTCAAGATCCTCACATCCACAAAACCGAAAGTAGGAACGCGGGGGAACGTGAGGTCAAGTGATGGGGGATCTACGGACAGCCGCGACGAACAGCCCATATGGGGTGCCGGGTGCGGGCCGGGATACGGTCATCAGGTGCACGAGCAGACTCCCGCAACCCCAGCCGACACCCCCGTACCCGAGGGTCCGACCCTCTTCGACTGGGAGTTCGCGACCGACCCCTATCCGGCGTACGCCTGGCTGCGCGAGCACTCCCCGGTGCACCGCACCAAGCTGCCCAGCGGGGTCGAGGCCTGGCTGGTCACCCGGTACGCCGATGCCCGCCAGGCCCTCGCCGACCAGCGGCTCAGCAAGAATCCGGCGCACCACGAGGGATCGGCTCACGCCAAGGGCAGGACCGGGATCCCCGGGGAGCGCAAGGCGGAGCTGATGACGCACCTGCTCAACATCGACCCGCCGGACCACACCCGGCTGCGGAGGCTGGTCTCGAAGGCCTTCACCCCGCGCCGCGTCGCCGAGTTCACCCCGCGCGTGCAGGAGCTGACCGACCACCTCATCGATCAGTTCTCCGCCAGGGGCGAGGCGGACCTCATCCACGAGTTCGCCTTCCCGCTCCCCATCTACGCCATCTGCGAGATGCTCGGCGTACCGCGCGAGGACCAGGACGACTTCCGGGACTGGGCCGGGATGATGATCCGCCACGGCGGGGGGCCGCGCGGCGGGGTGGCCCGCTCGGTCAAGCAGATGCGCACCTATCTCGGCGAACTCATCCACCGCAAAAGGGATGATCTGGGGCAAGATCTGATCTCCGACCTGATCCGGGCCAGCGACCACGGCGACCACCTGACGGAGGCCGAGGCCACCGCCATGGCCTTCATCCTCCTCTTCGCGGGCTTCGAGACGACCGTGAACCTCATCGGCAACGGGGTCCACTCCCTCTTCATGAACCCCGGCCAGCGCGAGCGCCTCCAGCGCTCCCTCGCGGCCGGTGAGAGCGCCCTGCTGGAGACCGGGGTCGAGGAGCTGCTGCGCTACGACGGCCCCGTGGAGCTGGCCACCTGGCGGTTCGCCACCGAGGCGCTGACCCTCGGCGGCCGGGAGATCGCGGCCGGCGATCCGGTGCTGGTCGTCCTCGCGGCCGCCGACCGGGACCCCGAGCGGTTCGCCGAACCGGACACCCTCGACCTCTCCAGGACCGACAACCAGCACCTCGGCTACGGGCACGGGATCCACTACTGCCTGGGCGCTCCGCTCGCGCGGCTTGAGGGGCAGACCGCGCTCGCGAGTTTGCTGACGCGTCTGCCCGATCTGGAACTTGCCATTCCCCCCGAAGACCTGCGGTGGCGGGGCGGGCTCATCATGCGTGGCCTGCGCACCCTTCCGGTCCGCTTCACACCCCGGAACGACTGAAGGCGCGCTGACCGGAAGTCAGTTACCGGCGGAACTTGTGACAACCGTTCGAAGGAGGCTAGGTTCTGCCGTTACCCCGCCGTTATGCGAAAGGTGCACCCTCATGCGTTCCGGGAACGGCCGCCACAGACGCCCCCGCCAGGTCCCCGCGCTGGTAGTCACAGCCGGAGTCACTGGCTCAGCACTGGCCCTGCCACTGCTTGCCGCCACCAACGCCACGGCTGCCGACACGTCCACGTGGGACAAGGTCGCCGAGTGCGAGAGCGGCGGCACGTGGAGCGCCAACTTCGGCAGCGGCGCGTACGGCGGGCTCCAGTTCACCCAGGAGCAGTGGCAGAGCGCCGGCGGGCTCGACTTCGCCGAGCGGCCCGACCTCGCGAGCCGGTCCCAGCAGATAGCCGTGGCCGAGCGGGTGCTGGCCTCCCAGGGGCCGCAGGCGTGGCCGCTGTGCGCGGCCTCGGCCGGGCTGACCCAGCAGGGCCCGGCCCCCGAGGTGGACCCCGGCCTGCCCGGCGGTTCCGGGCCCGTCGCGCCCTCCCCGTCCCGCCCGGACGATGTCGTGCCGCCCGCCGGACAGGGTGCGCCGGCCACGGACTTCGGGGCTCCGACCCCGGTGCCGAGCCCGTCCGGGACCCCTGCGCCCGCGATCCCGGACGGCCCGCTCGCGCCCTCCCTCGGACTGCCCGTCATGCCCGCGCCGGACTTCCCCCCGACGGTGGACCCGTCCGCTCCGGCGAGCCCCGAGGTCCCGGGCGGCGAGAGCACCGCTCCGGTGGACCCGACCACTCCGGCTCCCTCCCCGGACCCGACGGCGCCCACGGCCCCCACCACTTCCCCGTCCCCGTCCGACCTCACGGTCCCGGCGACCCCGGGCGCCTCGGCCGACCCGACGGTCCCGCCCGCCTCCGCCGACCCGTCCGCCCCTGCCGAGGGCAGCGGCAAGCACCGTGGCACGCCCGCGGTCGAGGCTCCCGCCGCGCCTGATGCCGCGTCGGACCCCACGTACACGGTGAAGGCGGGCGACAGCCTGACCGCCATCGCGGACGCCAAGGGGCTCAAGGGGGGCTGGAACGCCCTCTACCAGGCCAATGAGCAGGTCATCGGCGGGGATGCCGACCTGATCAAGCCTGGGCAGAATCTGGATCTAACCAAGCAATAGGGGCACTTCGGGCATCCGGAAAAGGATGATTGTCGGTTTTCTGTAAGTGAGACATGTGTCTCTTCAGGTCAACTGGCGTGTCCCGCCCGGAAGCTGCTGCAAACCCCGCCCTCACCTGCGCAAACACCCTTGCGGAGGGCGCAAGTAGGGGTCGTTTCTCCCCGATGTGGCTCGTTGAACATCGGGGAGAGACCTGTCTACCTTCTGAATCGCTCGCCACCGCGAGCTCCTTCGACCGCATCGCCGAATCCTGCCGGCGGACGGGGGGAACAGTCGTCGCGTCAAGCGCCGAAGGCAGGAGCGGGGGAACCAAGGTAGGCGCCGGGAGCGGCCGTTGAGAGACGGTCACGCCACCGGCTAGGGGTTAAGGCGTGCGCTGGTCGCGCGTCCGGGCAACTCACTCGCCCGAACCCGACAGCTCACCTCGCAGGCGTCGGTGAGGAGAAACTCCATGCTGCTTTCCGGCAAGGGCAAGCACCGCCGCGCCTCCAAGGCCGCTCGCATCGTCACGCTCGCCGGTGTCACCGGTGTGGCAGTCGCCGCCCCCCTGATGGCGGCCGGCTCCGCCAGCGCCGCCACGGCCTCCGAGTGGGACCGTGTCGCGCAGTGCGAGTCCGGTGGCAACTGGGCCATCAACACGGGCAACGGCTACTACGGCGGCCTGCAGTTCTCGTCCTCCACCTGGGCCGGCTACGGCGGCAAGGCGTACGCCGCCCAGGCCAACCAGGCCACCAAGTCCCAGCAGATAGCCATTGCCGAGAAGGTCCTCAAGGGCCAGGGCAAGGGCGCCTGGCCGTCCTGCGGCGTCGGCCTGTCCAACTCCTCGTACACCGGTGGCGGCGCGGCCGAGGCCCCCGCCAAGCCGAAGGCCGAGCCGAAGAAGCAGGAGAAGAAGGCCGAGCCGAAGAAGGAGACCAAGCGCTCCGAGGCTCCGGCCACCCGCTCCGAGCGCACCGAGGCCGCCCCGGCCAAGCCGAAGGCCCAGGCCCCGAAGACCGAGGCCCCCAAGACCGAGGCCCCGAAGACCGGCAACGGCTCGTACGAGGTCAAGCCCGGCGACACGCTCGGCAACATCGCCGAGGCCAACGGCGTCCAGGGCGGCTGGCAGCACCTCCACGAGCTGAACAAGGACATCGTGGCGGACGCCGACCTGATCTTCCCCGGTCAGAAGCTGAAGCTCAGCTGAACACTGCGGTCATGACCGCAGGACAGTTCGCGGCCCGCCGCTGAACGCATGCACCGACCCACCGCCCGGCGCGTCCCTTCCACGCGCCGGGCGGTGGCGTGTGCGCCGTCAGAACCGCCCCGGGCAAGGGTCCTATGTCCCGGAAGACGGGTATTCGGGCCCTTTTTCGTCCCAGGAGGCGGGCGGTCGGGCGGCCGAGCGCCCGGAGCCGGTTAGGCTCTAGTCGGCAAGGCCGTCCCACGGCCTGACACGCCACCGCACACCCAGCGTCACATCCCAGAAGGAGATGCTCGTGCCGTCCATCGACGTCGTCGTAGCCCGGGAAATCCTGGACTCCCGAGGCAACCCCACGGTCGAGGTCGAGGTTGGCCTCGACGATGGCAGCACCGGCCGTGCTGCAGTTCCGTCCGGCGCCTCCACCGGTGCCTTCGAGGCCATCGAGCTCCGTGACGGTGACCCCAACCGCTACATGGGCAAGGGCGTCGAGAAGGCCGTCCTGGCCGTCATCGAGCAGATCGGCCCGGAGCTCGTCGGCTACGACGCCACCGAGCAGCGCCTGATCGACCAGGCCATGTTCGACCTGGACGCCACCGACAACAAGGGCTCGCTCGGCGCCAACGCCATCCTCGGCGTCTCCCTGGCCGTCGCGCACGCCGCGTCCGAGGCCTCGGACCTGCCGCTCTTCCGCTACCTCGGCGGCCCGAACGCGCACCTGCTGCCCGTTCCGATGATGAACATCCTCAACGGTGGGTCGCACGCCGACTCCAACGTGGACATCCAGGAGTTCATGATCGCCCCGATCGGCGCGGAGTCCTTCTCCGAGGCGCTGCGCTGGGGTGCCGAGGTCTACCACACCCTCAAGAAGGTCCTGCACACCAAGGGCCTCTCCACCGGGCTGGGCGACGAGGGCGGCTTCGCGCCGAACCTGGACTCCAACCGCGCCGCGCTCGACCTCATCGTCGAGGCCATCAAGCAGGCCGGCTACACCCCGGGCAAGGACATCGCGCTCGCGCTCGACGTCGCCGCGTCCGAGTTCTACAAGGACGGCAAGTACGAGTTCGAGGGCCAGTCCCGCTCGGCCGCCGAGATGACCGAGTACTACGAGGAGCTCGTCTCCGCGTACCCGATGGTCTCCATCGAGGACCCGCTGTACGAGGACGACTGGGCCGGCTGGAAGACCCTCACCGACAAGCTGGGCTCCAAGGTCCAGATCGTCGGCGACGACCTCTTCGTCACCAACCCGGAGCGCTTGGCCCGCGGCATCGAGGAGGGCTCCGCGAACGCCCTGCTCGTGAAGGTGAACCAGATCGGTTCGCTGACCGAGACCCTCGACGCCGTCGAGATGGCCCAGCGCAACGGCTTCAAGTGCATGATGTCCCACCGCTCCGGCGAGACCGAGGACGTCACCATCGCCGACCTCGCCGTCGCGGTGAACTGCGGCCAGATCAAGACCGGCGCCCCGGCCCGCTCGGACCGCGTCGCCAAGTACAACCAGCTGCTGCGCATCGAGGAGATCCTCGACGACGCCGCGGTGTACGCGGGCCGCAGCGCCTTCCCCCGCTTCAAGGGCTGACGCCCTGAAGCCCGGCGTCCCGCGTTTCAAGGGCTAATCACGCTCTTGCTTCCGTACGTCCCCGCACTCGGTCCCGTACCGTGTGCGGGGACGTATTGCGTAGTGCGTACATAGGGGAGGCGGGATCAATGGCCGGGAACCGGGATCGGTTCTCCACCTTCTCCACCGCGACCAGGCTCAAGCAGCTCGGCGAGCGGACCGCCGCCCACGTCTACCGCTCGCAGTCGCGCCGCCAGGTCCGCCGCAGCCGGCTCACCGGCCGGGCCGCACTGCTCGTGCTCGTCCTCTGTACGCTGGTCGTCGCCCTCGCGTATCCGATGCGCCAGTACGTCTCCCAGCGCTCGGAGATCTCGGAGCAGCAGCGGGCCGCCGCCGCCGCGCGCGAACGGCTGGAGCGGCTGCGCGACGAGAAGGCCCGCTGGCAGGACGACGCCTACGCGGAGCAGCAGGCGCGCAAGCACCTGCACTACCTCCGTCCGGGGGAGACCGGCTACATCATGAACGACCCCGGAGCGGGCGGTCCCGCACCGCGCCGCACCGGCCAGGCCGGCTCCGACCGGCCCTGGTACTCGAACGTCTGGGACGGCGTCGACAAGGCCGACCGCCCCGGCGACTGACGAGCACCGCACCGAGTGCGTACCGAGTACGCACCGAGCACCGCACCCATCCACGAGAACGAAGAGACTTCCTCCAGGCATGCAGACGCCCCCGCCCCAGACCGACCGGACCGAGCCGACCGACGCGGACATCGAAGCGTTCGAGCAGCAGCTCGGCCGCCCGCCGCGCGGGCTGCGCGCCATCGTGCACCGCTGCCCGTGCGGCCAGCCGGACGTGGTGGAGACCGCCCCGCGGCTCCCCGACGGCACCCCCTTCCCGACGCTGTACTACCTGACGTGCCCGCGCGCGGCCGGTGCCATCGGCACGCTGGAGGCCAACGGCGTCATGAAGGAGATGCAGGCCCGGCTCGCCGAGGACCCGGAACTGGCCGCCGCCTACCGGGCCGCGCACGAGGACTACATCCAGCGCCGTGACGCCATCGAGGTGCTCCAGGGCTTCCCGAGCGCCGGCGGGATGCCGGACCGGGTCAAGTGCCTGCACGTGCTGGTCGGCCACTCCCTGGCGGCCGGCCCGGGCGTGAACCCGTTCGGCGACGAGGCCCTGGCGATGCTGCCGGAGTGGTGGGCCAAGGGCGCCTGCGTCACCCCGTGCGGCGAGAAGAAGCAGGAGGAGTCGCGGTGACGCGGGTCGCGGCCGTCGACTGCGGTACGAACTCCATCCGCCTGCTCGTCGCGGACGCCGACCCGGTCGCGGGCGAGCTGGTGGAGCTGGACCGGCGGATGACCATCGTCCGGCTCGGCCAGGGCGTGGACAAGACCGGCCGTCTCGCCCCCGAGGCCCTGGAGCGCACCTTCGCCGCCTGCCGTGAGTACGCGGCGGTCATCAAGGAGCTGGGCGCGGAGCGGGTCCGCTTCGTGGCGACCTCCGCCTCCCGGGACGCCGAGAACCGGGACGAGTTCGTCCGGGGCGTGCTGGACATCCTGGGCGTCGAGCCCGAGGTGATCTCCGGCGACCAGGAGGCCGAGTTCTCCTTCACCGGCGCCACCAAGGAGCTGGCCGGAACCGACCACCTGGAGAAGCCCTTCCTGGTGGTGGACATCGGCGGCGGCTCCACCGAGTTCGTCGTCGGCGAGGACCACGTCCGGGCCGCCCGCTCGGTGGACGTGGGCTGCGTCCGGATGACCGAGCGCCACCTGGCCGTGGACGGGGTCGTCAGCGACCCGCCCACCGAGGCGCAGATCGCGGCCGTACGGGCCGACATCGAGGCGGCGCTGGACCTGGCCGCCGAGTCCGTCCCGCTGGGCGAGGCGCGCACCCTGGTCGGTCTGGCCGGCTCGGTGACCACGGTCGCCGCGATCGCGCTGGGGCTGTCCGCGTACGACTCCTCGGCCATCCACCACTCCCGGATCTCCTACGAGCAGGTCCGCGAGGTCACCGAGCGGATGCTGACCTCGACGCACGCGCAGCGCGCGGCGATCCCGGTCATGCACCCCGGCCGGGTGGACGTGATCGGCGCGGGCGCTCTGGTCCTGCTGACGCTCATGGAGCGGATCGGGGCCTCGGAGGTCGTGGTCTCGGAGCACGACATCCTCGACGGAATCGCCTGGTCCGCTGCCTGACGGAGGGCTTCCGGGGGACTTTGGTCCCGTGATCCACACGAACTTCGTGAAGTTCTTCACAAGGAAATGGGGCCTGTTGGTTCAAGAGGAGGGCCCTTCGGGGCGCTCCGAGGGCCCGCAGGCCCCTTTTTCCGCGCGTTCGTACGAATAGCGGTAGCGACAGATTCCGCATCAGAGGTACGGACAAAAGCCGGTGGTCCAGTCCGCTCAGTAGCCTGGAGGCCAGTTCAGGACGGGTGAACAACGATTCCAGTTACACCGTGGTTCCCGTTGAGCGCCATGACCTGGGTCACGTGGGCCGCGCAGTGTAGCAGAGGCCCTGTGTCACCTTGTGAAGGGGCTCACGAGCGTCACCCCCTGGGGTGCTGGATACTCGTTCCATGAGCACCACGGAGCGTCCCAGGATCCTCGTTGTAGGAGGTGGGTACGTAGGCCTGTACGCAGCCAAGCGCATCATGAAGAAGATGCGTTACGGCGAGGCGACCGTCACGGTCGTCGACCCGCGCTCGTACATGACCTACCAGCCCTTCCTCCCCGAAGTGGCCGCAGGCAGCATCTCGCCTCGGCACGTCGTCGTCCCGCTGCGACGCGTGCTGCCCAAGGCTGAGGTTCTCACCGGCCGGGTCACCACCATCGACCAGGACCGCAAGGTCGCCGTCGTCACGCCGCTGGTCGGCGAGGCGTACGAGCTGCCCTTCGACTACCTGGTGATCGCGCTCGGCGCCGTCTCCCGCACCTTCCCGATCCCCGGCCTCGCCGAACAGGGCATCGGTATGAAGGGCGTCGAAGAGGGCATCGGCCTGCGCAACCACGTCCTCGAGCAGCTCGACAAGGCCGAGTCCACGACGGACGAGGACGTCCGCCGCAAGGCCCTCACCTTCGTCTTCGTCGGCGGCGGCTTCGCCGGGGCGGAGACCATCGGCGAGGTCGAGGACATGGCCCGCGACGCCGCGAAGTACTACTCCAGCATCAAGCGCGAGGACATGCGCTTCATCCTGGTCGACGCGGCCGACAAGATCCTTCCCGAGGTCGGGCCCAAGCTCGGCACCTGGGGCAAGGAGCACCTCGAGTCGCGCGGCATCGAGATCTACCTCAACACCTCCATGGACTCCTGCGTGGACGGCCACGTGGTGCTGAAGAACGGCCTCGAGGTCGACTCCAACACCATCGTGTGGACCGCCGGCGTGAAGCCGAACCCGGCACTGGCCCGCTTCGGCCTGCCGCTCGGCCCCCGCGGCCACGTGGACGCCGCCCCGACCCTCCAGGTCACCGGCACCGACTACATCTGGGCCGCGGGCGACAACGCCCAGGTCCCGGACGTGGCCGCCCGCAAGGCCGGCGTGGAGAACGCCTGGTGCCCGCCGAACGCGCAGCACGCGCTGCGGCAGGCGAAGGTCCTCGGCGACAACGTCATCTCCGGCATGCGGGGCTTCCCGCAGAAGGAGTACGCGCACGCCAACAAGGGTGCGGTGGCGGGTCTCGGTGTCCACAAGGGCGTCGCGATGATCGTCATGGGCAAGATGAAGATCAAGCTGAAGGGCCGGCTGGCCTGGTACATGCACCGTGGCTACCACGGCATGGCCATGCCCACCTGGAACCGCAAGATCCGCGTCTTCGCCGACTGGACCCTGGGCATGTTCCTCAAGCGCGAGGTCGTCTCCCTCGGCGCCCTGGAGACTCCCCGCGAGGAGTTCTACGAGGCCGCCAAGCCGGCGCCGGCCCCGGCCGCCGCGGCGAACACCCCCCAGAAGGCCAAGGCCTCCTGACCCGGTGCTGCCGCTGAGAAGCTGAGCACGACCCCGAAGGGGCCGCCCGCCATCCGTGGTGCGGGCGGCCCCTTCGGCGTACCCGGCGGGGCGCACGGCTGGACGGGCGGCTTACCCGGGGCGGCGGATGGGTAGACGGTTTCGTCGGACCTTTGTGGAGGTGCGCCATGACCGACGCCGCGCCGCGGCTGGCCGCTGTTGCCGAGATCCTGCTGGGCGCCCCGCTGCCCGTCCGTATCCGGGCGTGGGACGGCAGCGAGGCCGGCCCGCCCGGAGCCCCGCTCCTGGCCGTGCACGACCGCCGCGCGCTGCGCCGCGTGCTGTGGAAGCCCGGCGAACTGGGCCTGGCCCGCGCCTGGGTGGCGGGGGAACTGACCGTGGAGGGCGACCTGTACGCCGTCCTGGAGCGCGTGGCGGGCCTGCTGTGGGAGCGGCCGCGCGAGAGCGCCTCCGCGGGCCCGCCCGCCGGGGACGAGGCCCCCGCCCGCCCGCCCGCGGGCCTCCGCGCCCTGCTGCGCGATCCCGTGCGGCGGGCGGCCGTACGGGAGCTGATCGCCCTCGCCGGGCCGCTGCCGCCGCCCCCGCCGCCCGCCGAGGAGGTCGCCCGGTACTCCGGGCCCCGGCACACCAAGGTCCGCGACCGCGAGGCCATCAGCCACCACTACGACGTGGGCAACACCTTCTACGAGCGGGTGCTGGGCCCCTCGATGGTGTACTCCTGCGCCTACTGGAGCGCCGGTTCCACGCTGGAGGAGGCCCAGTGGGACAAGCTGGACCTCGTCTGCCGCAAACTCGGGCTGACGGCCGGCGACCGGCTCCTGGACGTCGGCTGCGGCTGGGGCTCCATGGCCCTGCACGCGGCCCGCGAGTACGGCGTGCGGGTCACGGGCGTCACCCTCTCGCGCGAACAGGCCGCGTACGCCCGCAAACGCGTCGCCGACGACGGCCTGGCCGACCTCGTCGACATCCGGATCCAGGACTACCGGGACGTCAGGGACGGGCCGTACGACGCGATTTCCTCCATCGGGATGGCCGAACACGTAGGGGCCGAGCGCTACCGCGAGTACGCCCGCACCCTGTACGCCCTGCTGCGGCCCGGCGGCCGGCTGCTGAACCACCAGATCGCCCGCCCCCCGGCGCCCGACGAGGAGGCGTACCGGATCGACCGGTTCATCGACGCCTACGTCTTCCCGGACGGCGAACTCTCCCCGCTCGGCACCACCGTGGGCGAACTGGAGCGGGCCGGCTTCGAGGTCCGCGACGTGGAGGCGCTGCGCGAGCACTACGCGCTGACCCTGCGGGCCTGGGTGGCGCGGCTGGAGGAGCACTGGGACGAGGCCGTACGGCTGTCCTCGCCCGGCCGGGCCCGCGTCTGGCTGCTCTACATGGCGGCCTGCGCGCTCGGCTTCGAGCGGGCCCGGCTCGGCGTGAACCAGGTGCTCGCCGCGAAGCCCGCGACGGGCGGCGACGCGGGCCTGCCGCTGCGGCTGCGCACCTGGGGCGCGTAGGGCGGGCTCCCGTACGGACAGCGGGAAGGGCCCCGGGGCGTGCTGCCCCGGGGCCCTTCCGTCACTCCTGAACCGCCCGTCGGCTACTCCGTCTTGATGGCCGTCAGCATGTTCAGGCGGGCGGCGCTGCGGGCCGGCCACATGGCGGCCAGGACGCCGACCACCGCGGCCAGCAGGAGGAAGATGCCGATCCGGTCGTACGGGAGGACCAGCTCGTAGTTCGGCATGGACTTCGCCAGCGTGCTGCCGACGGCCCAGGCGAGGAAGACGCCGATGGCCACGCCCAGGACCGCGCCGAACAGCGAGATCACCACGGCCTCCAGGCGGATCATGTTCTTGACCCGGCTCCGGTCGAGACCGATCGCCCGCAGCATGCCGATCTCCTGGGTCCGTTCGAAGACGGACATCGCCAGGGTGTTGACCACACCGAGCACCGAGATGACCAGCGCCATGCCGAGCAGGCCGTACATGATGTTCAGCATCGTGTTGATCAGGCCGCCCATCTCGTTGCGCATGTCCTGCTGGGTGGCGACGGAGATGGCCGGGTTCTTGCCCAGGGCGTCGACGACCTTCTGCTGGCCGGCCTTGGAGGCCCCGCCGTCGACGTTGACGTACACCTTCGGGATGTACTGCTCCTCGCTGTGCTCACTGAGGATCTTGTTGTCGATGACGTAGGGGGAGAGCATGCCCTCCATGTCCTTGTAGACCGCGCCGACCTTCAGGGTGGCCTTCTGGCCGTCGTCGTACTGGACCTGGAGGGTGGAGCCGACGCCGAGGTTCTGCTTCGTCGCGGTCTTCTCGGCGACCGCGAGCTCGCCCTTGCCGAGGCTGTCCAGGGAACCGCTCGTGACCTCGATGTTCAGCATCTGGCCGATGGTGGCGGGGTTGACGCCGGAGGCCGACCGGAAGTCGTCGCCGACCTTGAAGCTGCCCGCCGCCTCCGGGGAGACCGCCTTGATCCCGGGGGCCTTGGCCAGGGTCTCGGCCACCGACTTGTCCAGGCTGCCCATGTCGTCCGCCATGGAGACCCGGTAGTCCGCCTTGAGCTTCTCGGTGCTCATACGGTCGACGACCTGGCCCACGGTGATGCCGAGCACCGACAGGGTGGTGACCAGGGTGAGGCCGATCGCGAGGGAGGCGGCGGTGACGGCCGTGCGGCGCGGGTTGCGCACGGCGTTCTGGGCGGCCAGCTTGCCGGGGACCCCGAACACCTTCTGCAGGAGGGGGCGGACGGCCGCGATGACCGGCTTGGAGAGCAGGGGCAGCAGCACGATCATGCCGATGAGCATGAAGAACGCGCCCGCGCCGATGAGCATGCGGCCCTGGTCCCCGCCCGTGGACACGCCGAGCAGGACCAGGCCGACGGCGAGGACGCCGATGACGGAGCCGATGACGTTGCGCAGCACCAGGGACTTCGCGCTGGCCGGCAGGTGGGCGCTGCCCATGGCGGCGACCGGGGCGATCCGGCCGGTGCGCCAGGCGGGCAGGACCGCGGCGACCGTGGTGACCACGATGCCGATGACCAGAGCCGCGATGACGGTGCCCGGCGCGATCACGAGGCCGCCGCCCGGGAGCTTGGCGCCGAAGGACCCGATCACGGAGCGGATGCCGACCGCCAGGCCGATGCCGCTGATCAGGCCGATGGCGGCGGACAGGGCGCCGACGACCAGGGCCTCGGCGAGGACCGAGCGCATGACCTGGCCGCGGTTGGCACCGACGGCGCGGAGCAGGGCCAGCTCCTTGGTGCGCTGGGTGACCAGCATGGTGAAGGTGTTGTAGATGAGGAAGACGCCGACGAAGAGCGAGATGCCGGCGAAGACGAGCAGCATGGTGCTCAGCTGGCCGAGGCCCTCCTCGATGTCCTTGGCCTGCTCCTTGGCGAGCGCCGCGCCGGTCTGCGCCTTGGTGTTCTTGGCGTCGAGCAGCGGCTTGATCTCGGCGAGCAGCTGGTCGGCGGAGGCGCCGCCCTGGGCGGCGACCGACAGTTCCTCGAAGTAGCCGGGCTTGAGGTAGAGCTCCTGGGCGACCTCGGTGTCGAAGAGCACCAGGCTGCCGCCGGCCTGGACGGCGCCGTCCTCCGTGGTGAAGACGCCGGCGAGGGAGTACTCCTTGACCGGGCCGTTGGTGGCGACGCGGACCTTGTCGCCGACCTTGTACGCGCCCGCGTCGGCGGTCGCCTTGTCGAGGGCTATCTCGTCGGCCTTGACCGGGCCGGCGCCCTGGAAGAAGGCGTAGCGCGGGTCCTTGCCGTCCTTGACGGGCGCGTAGTTGGAGCCCTTGTTGGACCAGCCGGCGCCGATCAGCTTGCCGCTCTCGTCGCCCACGCCGGCGAAGCCGGATACGCGGCCGGAGACGGAGTCGACGCCCTTGAGGGCCTTGATCTTCTCAAGGGTCGCCTGGCTGAGGCCCGGCTCGCCCTCCTTCTGACCGTCCTCGCTCCGGCCCTGGCCGTACGAGGTGACCGAGACGGCCACGCCGTCGTAGCTCTTGGCGGATTGGTTGGAGAGGGACTTCTTGAGCGTGTCGGTGAACACGAGGGTGCCGGAGACGAAGGCGACGCCGAGGGTGACGGCGAGCACCGTCATCAGCAGCCTGGCCTTGTGCGCGAGGACGTTGCGCAGGGCGGTACGGAACATGGGGTCTCAGTCCTGGGGCTGGAAAGTCTGGAGGAGGCCTCGGGGGCTTCCGAGGGCGTGCTGCGGGGCCGCGGGGCGGTCCCCGGCCGGCCGGGTCAGCTGGTGCGGCCCTTGGCGTCGAACGCCTTCATGCGGTCGAGCACGCCGTCGGCGGTGGGGCTGAGCACCTCGTCGACGATCCGGCCGTCGGCGAGGAAGATGACGCGGTCCGCGTAGGAGGCGGCGACCGGGTCGTGGGTGACCATCACGACGGTCTGGCCGAGCTCGCGGACGGAGTTGCGCAGGAAGCCGAGGACCTCGGCGCCGGAGCGGGAGTCGAGGTTGCCGGTGGGCTCGTCACCGAAGATGATCTCGGGGCGGGAGGCCAGGGCGCGGGCCACGGCCACGCGCTGCTGCTGGCCGCCGGAGAGCTGGGTCGGGCGGTGGGAGAGGCGTTCGGAGAGGCCCACCATGGCGATCACGGAGTCGAGCCACTGCCGGTCGGGCTTGCGGCCGGCGATGTCCATCGGGAGCGTGATGTTCTCCAGGGCCGTCAGGGTCGGCAGCAGGTTGAAGGCCTGGAAGATGAAGCCGATCTTGTCCCGGCGCAGCTGGGTGAGCTGCTTGTCCTTGAGGGAGCCCAGCTCGGTCTCGCCGATGCGGACGGAGCCGGAGGAGAAGGTGTCCAGTCCGGCGACGCAGTGCATAAGGGTGGACTTGCCGGAGCCCGAGGGGCCCATGATCGCGGTGAACTGGCCCTGGGCGAAGTCCACGGAGACGTTGTCCAGGGCGACCACCTGGGTCTCGCCCTGGCCGTACACCTTGGAGAGGCCGGTGGCGCGGGCGGCCACGGCCTGGGTGGTGTGCGGGGCGTAGTTCATGGTGGTCACGGAAGCGACTCCTGTCGGGACTGGGGTTGCGGTACGGCGGATCGGCGGGACGTTCCCATCGTCGCCGCGCCCACCCCCGCTCGGGATCAGCCGAGGTGCCCGTTCTCCGGCCCACTGGAGTCTGATCACCGGGCCGCCCGTGTCCTCCTCTGGTATGACAGGAGCCCTGAGGGCGGCCGGAGCCGCGGGGTGGCGCGGAGGGGTGGCGCGCGGGGTGGCGCGGGCCATCGAAATCCCGTCAATCCCGTACCGGGGGTGATCGCCGCCCGGAACGGGCCGACCGCGCATTCTCGGGTCTGACGGCCCCTCAAGCGCCAATAAAATCAGACAACATCGGATAGAGCGCCCGATGGCGGCCACGGTCTTCCGGATAGGCTCGGCGCAGTGTTCACGGCTTTTCTACGGGGGCCACTTCGCCCTGCCCGGATGGTGGAATGCAGACACGGCGAGCTTAAACCTCGCTGGCCCTCGGGCCGTGCCGGTTCAAGTCCGGCTCCGGGCACTCCGCAGCTCTCGCGCGGCTCCTCGTATATCCCCTGCGCTTCGCCGTGCCTTCTCCTAAGATCCTCCTCCAGCAGTAGGGTGCTTTCTTTGCGAGCGCATTACTCTTGTTGCAAGGCTGCGCACGGTGGCCATGGAGGAGTGAGATGAGGAGCAGTAACCCGGTCTTCTCGCGACGGGGGTTCAGCCGCGACAACGGTGGCTACGCGCAGTTCGATGCGCAGCAGCACCAGCAGGCCGGGGCCGCGACCAACCCGTACGCGACGAACCCGTACGCGACCGACCCGACCACGGGTATGCCGCAGGCGGCGCCGCGCACCAATGCGATGACCATCGACGACGTCGTGAGCCGTACGGCCATGACGCTCGGCACGGTCGTCCTGACGGCGACCCTCGCCTGGGTCCTGCTGCCGGTCGACCCCGCCAACCTCGGCAAGTCCTACGGCATCGCCATCGTCGCGGGTCTCGTCGCGTTCGCCCTGGCGATGGTCCAGGCCTTCAAGCGCAAGGCGGTCCCGGCGCTCATCCTGGGCTACGCGGCCTTCGAGGGTGTGTTCCTGGGCGTCATCAGCGCCGCCGTCAGCACGTACCTGAGCCCCGGCGTGGTCATCCAGGCCGTGATGGGCACGATGTGCGTCTTCGCCTCCGTGCTCTTCGCCTACAAGATGGGCTGGATCCGCGTCACCCGCCGTTTCTACGGCTTCGTGATGGCCGCAGCCATGGGCTTCATGCTGCTCATGGTCGCGAACCTGCTGTTCTCCGTCTTCGGCGGCGGTGACGGCCTCGGCTTCCGCAGCGGCGGCCTCGGCCTGCTGTTCGGCGCCATCGGCGTCATCCTCGGCGCCTGCTTCCTCGCCCTCGACTTCAAGCAGGTCGAGGACGGCGTGGCGTACGGCGCCCCGCGCGAGGAGGCGTGGCTGGCGGCCTTCGGCCTCACCATGACCCTGGTGTGGATCTACATGGAGATGCTGCGCATCTTCTCGATCCTCTCGGGCGACGACTAGCAGGACCCGGCCGGACCGGCAGCAGCCGTCCGGTCGGCCCGCAGCACCGGGAAGGCCCCGCGAGCACACCGCTCGCGGGGCCTTCCCGCGTTCCTGGGCGACAGGGGTCGGGGACTGGAGTCGGGGGTGGGAAGCAGGGCTCAGCCGAAGCGGCGTGCGGCTCTGCGCAGGTCGTACTCGTGGATGATCGCCTTGGCCTGGCCGTACGACAGCTCGTGCGCGCCGAGGAGCCAGCTGACCTTCTCCTCGAACCGGACGAGGGAGGGGCCCTCGTCGACGGCGCGGAGCCAGTCGGAGATGTCACGACCGGTGGTCCGGGGGATTCTGTCGATCATGTTGCGGTGGGTCTGCTCGGAGAACTCTACGGACATGGGCGCCTCCGGAGGTATCGCCGTGCTGTTCTCTTCACGACACCGTGCCGGAGAGTTCGCCCGTTGGCAATGGTGCCCGGGCGGCGCGTAAGGTCGGCCGGGTGCTCGATACTTCACCCCTGACCGCCGTCGTGGAACGTTTCGCGGACTGGCTGCGGGCCGCCCCGCAGAGCCGCCTCCAGCAGGGAGCCGCCGCCGTGGCCCTGGAACTGGCCCGCGAGCTCTCCGCCACGGCGCAGGGGCTGGAGCAGGGCGGCCCGGTGCGCCGGATGCCGGAGGCGGGCCTGTTCGTCGTCGGGGACCAGGTGGCCGTGGCCGGGCTGGACCTCGCCGAGGCGCTGCGGACCGCGCCGGACCGGGACGGCACGACGGCCCCGTCCGAGGTGCTGGACGAGGCCGTGCGGCTGGTGGAGCAGGCGGAAGTCAGAGCGAGGCGATGACGCGGTCCGCGAGGATGTAGACGTTGCTGTCGGGGTCCTCGGCGTCACCGCAGGAGAAGGTCAGCGCGTACGCGCCGGAGATGCCCGAGCCGCCCAGCAGGACGGGCGCGGTGCCCGAGCGCAGGGCCTCGGCGAGGCGTTCGGCGGTCTCCCGGTGGCCCGGGGTCATGCACAGCGTGGTGCCGTCGGTGAAGACGTACACGTCCAGCGTGCCCAGCGGGCCGGGGCGGACGTCCGCGAGGGCCGTACGGGCCTCCGCGAGCTCCTCCAGGCGGTTCACCGTGCGCTCGTGGTCGGCGCCGGGGTGCGACTGGACCGGCACGAAGTCCGGGTGCGAGGGGTGGCGCCGGCGGGCGGCGGCCAGTTCGGCCGAATCCTCGGGGTAGGCCGGGTACTCGTCCACGACCTCGTCGCCGAGGATCTGGTCCAGACCCACCATGTCGGCCTGCCGGGGCAGGAAGACCGGGGCGTCCTCGCCGAGCCCGGGCAGACCGCCCAGCAGGGACGGAGCGTCGGCGGCGTCGCGGGCCTCCTGAGCGGCCCAGAAGGCGCGCGCCTCGGCCAGCTCGCGCTCACGCTCCTCGGCCAGGGCTTCGGCCACCGCGGCTCGTATCTCCGCGGCGGGGGACTCCACGGCGTGGCGGGCGTGCGGGACGGTCGCACCGCGCGGGTGCACCGGTCCGGCCAGCTCACCGCGCAGGGCCGTGACCTGCTTGCGCAGTCCGTGTACGGCGTGCAGCGCAGCAGCGCCCACGGCCGTGGCAGCGGCCGTGGTCAGCAGCAGGGCAAGAGACATGGCGCTCACTGACTAACTCCCGTTGTGATTCGATCCCCCGACTTCCTACATCAGAGTGTCCTGACCTGGGAATGGCGTGCAGTGCATTACGTCACGAATTGGACAGGGCTTTGGTCACACCCGTCCCATGCGTACCGGCGTTGACCTGCGGAAATACCTCTCCCCCAGGACATAGGTCACATCCTGGGGGAGATTCGGTCACAGATGGGCCGCGACGGGATTAGATTCTGCGTCAGTACGCAGGTCAGCGGCGGTCCGGCCCAGCCGCCGTGTTCCCCCGGTCACTCAGCTGAGCCGCTCGCATCGTCGGTCGCGCTGAGCCTCGCCACCGCTGCGGGCAGGTGCCGCCCTCGTGCCTCGGGCGACCCCTACCCTCCGCTCCGGCTCAGCTCAGCCGCTCGATGACCATGGCCATGCCCTGGCCGCCGCCCACGCACATCGTCTCCAGGCCGAACTGCTTGTCGTGGAACTGGAGGCTGTTGATCAGGGTGCCGGTGATACGGGCGCCGGTCATCCCGAACGGGTGACCGACGGCGATGGCCCCGCCGTTGACGTTCAGCTTGTCCAGCGGGATCTCCAGGTCGCGGTAGGACGGGATGACCTGCGCCGCGAAGGCCTCGTTGATCTCGAAGAGGTCGATGTCGCCGACCGTCAGGCCGGCCCGCTTCAGGGCCTGCTTCGACGCCTCGACCGGGCCCAGGCCCATGATCTCGGGGGAGAGGCCGGTGACACCGGTGGAGACGATCCGGGCCAGCGGGGTCAGGCCCAGCTCCCGCGCCTTGGTGTCGCTCATGATGACCAGCGCGGCGGCGCCGTCGTTCAGCGGGCAGCAGTTGGCGGCCGTGACCAGGCCGTCGGGGCGGAAGACGGGCTTGAGGCCCTGCACGCCCTCCAGGGTGACGCCGGCGCGCGGGCCGTCGTCGGCGGAGACGACCGTGCCGTCCGGGGTGGTCACCGGGGTGATCTCCCGCTCCCAGAAGCCGTTCTTGATCGCGGCCTCGGCGAGGTTCTGCGAGCGGACGCCGAACTCGTCCATGTCCTGGCGGGTCACGCCCTTGATCCGGGCCAGGTTCTCAGCGGTCTGGCCCATCGCGATGTACGCGTCGGGGACCAGGCCGTCCTCCCGCGGGTCGTGCCAGGAGGAGCCCTCGCTCTCCGCCACGGCGGCGGTACGGGCCTCCGCGTCGGCGAAGAGCGGGTTGTGGGTGTCGGGCCACGAGTCCGAGTTGCCCTTCGCGAACCGCGACACCATCTCCACACCGGCCGAGATGAAGACGTCGCCCTCGCCCGCCTTGATGGCGTGCAGCGCCATCCGGGAGGTCTGCAGCGAGGAGGAGCAGTACCGGGTGATCGTGGTGCCCGGCAGGTAGTCCATGCCCATCTGCACGGCCACGATGCGGCCGAGGTTGTTGCCCTGCTCCCCGCCCGGCAGGCCGCAGCCCAGCATCAGGTCGTCGATCTGGCGCGGGTCCAGCTCCGGGACCTTGGCGAGCGCGGCCTGGATGATCGTGGCGGTCAGGTCGTCCGGGCGGACGTCCTTGAGGGAACCCTTGAAGGCACGCCCGATGGGCGAGCGGGCAGTGGAAACGATGACGGCTTCGGGCATCGGGGCTCCAAGGGTGCGACGTTGCGGGACCGCATGCGAAGTTACCGCCCCGTACGGTCGAGGTCACCGGCCGGGAGGTGTGATGCCCGTCGCTCCCGCGGGGTCTGCGGTCCCGGGCCGGGCCCGTACGACTGTGCGGCGCCGCTGCTGGGGCCCTGCCCCGGACCCCGCTCCTCAAACGCCGGAGGGGCCGGAGGCGCCGGGCACCGCGGAGCGAACTACACCGGGTCGGAGACCACCGCGGCCGGCGACGACAGGTCCTCGGCCTGGACCCGCCGGCGGCGGCGGTGCTTGAGGAGTGCCCAGGGGCCACGGGCCGCCGTGACCTCCGTACCCGCCTCGCCCGCGGCGGCGGACGCGGCCTTCGCCACCGGGAGCATGTCCTCGTCCCGCGACACGTCCAGCCGGTCGGACTCGGGCCACAGACCGAGCGCCGCGCACAGGGTCGGCAGCATGGCCATGGCGGCGGTCGCGTACCCCTCCGCCGACGGGTGGTAGGAGTCCGGACCGAACATCTCGCGCGGGTTCGCGGCGAACTCGGGGCCCAGCAGATCCCCCATCGAGACCGTACGGGCACCCAGCGCGACCACCCCTATCGTCTGCGCGGCGGCCAGCTGGCGCGAGACCCGGCGGGCCACCCAGCGCAGCGGCTGGTACACCGGCTCGATGGTGCCCAGGTCCGGGCAGGTGCCCACGACGACCTCGGCCCCCGCCAGGCGCAGCCTGCGGACCGCCGAGGTCAGCAGCCGCACCGACTGGGTGGGCGGCATCCGGCGGGTCACGTCGTTCGCGCCGATCATGATCACGCACACGTCGGGGGCGGGCGCGTCACCTTCCAGCAGCAGGCCCACCTGCCGGTCCAGATCGTCCGACATGGCCCCCGACTGAGCCACGTTGCGCAGCTCCACCGGCCGCTCGGCCACCGCCGCCAGCCCGGAGGCCAGCAGGGCCGCGGGAGTCTGCCGGGCCCGCCGTACGCCGAGACCCGCCGCCGTGGAGTCGCCCAGCATCCCCAGACGCAGCGGGCCGGGGCTCTGTTCGGGCCCGGAGAACTCGCTCCCGTACAGCCCGTCCGCGCGGGGCGGCTCCCCCAGTCCGGTCCCCACCGTCCGCTTGGCGAACTGCACCTCCGCCAGCACCAGTCCCACCGCGGCGGCCCCGACCAGCCCGATTCCGCCCCCGCCGTACGCTGCCCCCGCCGCGATCCGGCGGGCTGTCCTCGCTCTGGACACTCTTCAGGCCACCTCGCTTCCTGACTGAGCCTCGTTTGACCTACCTGCCCCGTACGGACGGTCGGCCAATCCCTTTCCGCATACTCTGGCCGGACCTCCCGGAGAACCCGTGGAGTCCCCTCCTTGGAGAACATGGTGCAATTCCACGACTCGATGATCAGCCTCGTCGGCAACACCCCGCTGGTGAAGCTCAACCGTGTGACCGAAGGCCTCCAGGCCACCGTGCTGGCCAAGGTCGAGTACTTCAATCCCGGCGGATCCGTGAAGGACCGGATCGCCGTACGGATGATCGAGGCGGCCGAGCAGAGCGGAGCCCTCAAGCCCGGCGGCACCATCGTGGAGCCGACCAGTGGCAACACGGGCGTAGGACTCGCCATCGTGGCCCAGCAGAAGGGCTACAAGTGCATCTTCGTCTGCCCTGACAAGGTGTCCCTCGACAAGATCAACGTCCTGCGCGCCTACGGCGCCGACGTGGTGGTCTGCCCGACCGCCGTCGACCCCGAGCACCCGGACTCGTACTACAACGTGTCCGACCGCCTCGTGCGCGAGACCCCGGGCGCCTGGAAGCCCGACCAGTACAGCAACCCGAACAACCCCCGTTCGCACTACGAGACCACCGGTCCCGAGCTGTGGGAACAGACGGACGGGAAGATCACCCACTTCGTCGCGGGCGTCGGCACCGGCGGCACGATCTCCGGCACCGGCAACTACCTGAAGGAGGTGTCCGGCGGCAAGGTCAAGGTCATCGGCGCCGACCCCGAGGGCTCGGTCTACTCCGGCGGCTCCGGCCGCCCCTACCTCGTCGAGGGCGTCGGCGAGGACTTCTGGCCGACCGCCTACGACCCGAACGTCACCGACGAGATCATCGCGGTGTCCGACAAGGACTCCTTCCAGATGACCCGCCGGCTGGCGAAGGAAGAGGGCCTCCTCGTCGGCGGCTCCTGCGGCATGGCCGTCGTCGCCGCCCTGCGCGCCGCCGAGGGCCTGGGCCCGGACGACGTCGTCGTCGTCCTGCTGCCCGACAGCGGCCGCGGCTACCTCAGCAAGATCTTCAGCGACGAGTGGATGGCCGGCCACGGCTTCCTGGAGGAGGCCGGGCCCTCCGCGCGCATCGGTGACGTGCTGGCCGACAAGGAGGGCGGCATCCCCTCCCTGGTCCACATGCACCCCGAGGAGACCGTCGGCCAGGCCATCGAGGTCCTGCGCGAGTACGGCGTCTCGCAGATGCCGATCGTGAAGCCGGGCGCCGGACACCCGGACGTGATGGCCGCCGAGGTCATCGGCTCCGTGGTCGAGAAGGAACTCCTGGCCGCGCTGTTCGCGCAGCGGGCCTCCCTCGGGGACCCGCTGGAGAAGCACATGAGCGCACCGCTGCCGCAGGTCGGCTCCGGCGAGCCGGTGGCCGAGCTGATGTCGGTGCTCGGCGAGGCGGACGCGGCGATCGTGCTGGTCGAGGGCAAGCCGACGGGTGTGGTCAGCCGTCAGGACCTGCTCGCCTTCCTGGCCAAGACCGCGAAGTAGCAGCCCGCGGTACGGAGCCGCGCGCGGCCGTCGCGCAAACGGTACGGGCCCGACACGTGACGGCAGCACCGGCTTAACACGGCTCCGGCACAGTGGTGTTCGTCGGCGGGGAAGCCCGGGCAACCGGATCCCGGCCGGCACACCGAACGGCGTTGCGTACCCCGGAGCGGCTCCCGGACCACGTGGACGCCACGGACGCGGACGGCCCTGACCCGGCCGTGTCCAACGCGGGGACCGCCGTCGTCCCGCCCCCGGGCAACCGGGGTGCGGCGGTCCCCGCGCACTCCTCTTTCAGGCTCGGTTCGCCTCCGGGACGCCTGTTGCCGGCTCGGCTCACTCGCCCCTGCGGTGTGAAGGGTCAGGCGGAGGTGTGCCGGCCTCCGCCTGACCGGAGCCGTTTGCCCGCGTGGATGAAGTTCACACCCACGATGCCGATCCAGGCCACCAGCAGACCCGCGAAGTGCGCGTGGGCGGCGGCGATGGCCGAGAGCGGGATCGCCAGGACCAGGGAGACGATGGCGAAGCCGAAGCGCTCGCCGAAGTTCCCGTCCGCCGGATCGGGGCGGTGGCCGCCGCCGCGCGCGGCGGAGAGGCGTTCCTCGGCGAGCCGGCGCCGGACCTGCGTGTCGACCTTCTCGACGAACGAGTCCACGAGCGCGGCCTCGTACTCCGGACCCAGCTCCCGCCGGGCTTCCAGCGTGGCGTCGAGTTCCTTCTTCAGCTCTCGGGCGTGCGCGTCCATGGCCCCACCGTAGGAACCGCCGCGTCCCGCGGCACTGGGGCTAGCCCCCGTATCCCGCCGGGCCCCGCGTCCCGCGTCTCGCGGACCGGCACCGGCTTGCCGAGCTGCATAACCGCATGCAGAGTGCTCCGTGACTGAATAAATCACCGGGACGGAGGGGACGGGATGAGCGACAGCCCGGCCGCGCGGTTGCAGAAGCTGTTCGAGGGCCACCGGCTGACACCGACCCAGCGGCGGATCGCGCACTGCATGGTGCGCGGTGCGGCGGAGGTGCCCTTCCTGTCGAGCGTGGAGCTCGCGGAACTGGCCGGGGTGAGCCAGCCCTCGGTGACCCGGTTCGCGGTGGCCCTCGGCTTCGACGGGTACCCCGCCCTGCGCCGGCACCTGCGCGAGGTGGCTCCGGCGGAGCGTGCGGGCGCCGCGCCCGAGGACGCGTACAACGAGTACCAGCAGGCCGTCCAGGGCGAGATCGAGAACCTGCGGCAGCTGGCCGCGGTGCTCGCCGACCCCGCGCCGGTCCAGGAGGCGGGCCGGCTGCTCGCGGCCTCGGTCCCGCTGCCGGTGCTGGGGCTCAGGGCGGCGTCCTCGCAGGCGCGCGGCTTCGCGTACTTCGCCGCCAAGGTGCATCCCGACGTACGGCTGCTCGACGAGGGCGGCTCGATGCTTGAGGACCGCATCGACGCGGCCCGCTACGACGGCGCCACGGCGCTGCTCTGCTTCGCGCTGCCCCGCCACCCCCGGGAGGTCGTGGAGACCCTCGAACGCTCGCGCAGGGCCGGGCTGACCGTGGTGACGGTCGCCGACTCGGCCTTCGCTCCGGTGGCCCGCCACTCGGACCTGCTGATCCCGGCCCCGGTCGGCACGGGTCTGGCCTTCGACACGGCCTGCGCGCCGATGCTGCTGGGCCGGGTCCTTCTGGAGGCCATGGCCGACGCGCTGCCGGACGCGCAGGCGCGGCTGGAGGCCTTCGACGCCAGGGCCGCTGCGCGGGGGCTGTTCGTGGAGTAGCACCTGCGGCGCCGCTGCCGGGGGCCCTGCCCCCGGACCCCCGCGCCTCGAACGCCGGCGGGGCTGGATCTTTCAGCCCGTCCGGCGTTTGAGGACCGGGTCCGGGCAGAGCCCGGGAAACGGCGAAAGGGCGGGGCGGGGAGAGGCTCCGCGCAGCGGCGGGCTAGCGCAGGGCGTCCCGGAAGGCACCGCCCGCCTCGGCGACGATCTCCGCGAGGCTCTGCGCCGGGCGCGCGAGGCTGAAGCGGACCTCGTCTGCCCCGGTCACGGCGAAGCCGTGCACCGCCGGGCGGGGCAGGCTGTTGTAGCCGTAGTGGGCCGTGAAGAAGTACGCCCCGGTGTCCGGGACGCCGATCAGGTCGCCGGGGGAGAGCCGCGGCAGCTCCCGGCCCGTGGCGAGGAGGTCGCCCGCGAAGCAGGCCGGGCCCGCGACGTCCTGGGCGACCGGGTCGCCGGTCTTCGGGGCGCCCTTCGCGTCGTACGCCAGGATCCGCAGCGGCCACGCCGCCGGGGCGTAGACCGTGCGGGTCGCCAGCTGGACGCCGGCGTGGGTGAGCGCGATCGGGCGGGCCCCGGTGGTCTTGGTGTACTCGACCCGGGCCAGGACCAGGCCGTGCTTGGCCAGCAGGGACCGGCCGAACTCCGTCACCAGGCCGTACGAGCCGTCGAACAGGGCCGGGGCGGCCGCGCGCAGGGCGGCCACGTACTCCGGGTAGCCCGGGGTGTGGTCGTCCGAGGCGAAGTTCACCGGGAGGCCGCCCCCGATGTCGAGGGTGTCGACCTGGCGGCGTCCGGCCGCCGCGTTGATCTCCTCGGCCAGCGCGTGCAGTTCCCGTACGCCCTCGGCGATCAGGGGCAGCGGGACGCCCTGGGAGCCCGAGTGGGTGTGCAGGCGGGTCAGCCACGGCCGGTCCAGGTAGGCCCGTACCAGCCATGCGCGCGCCCCGGGATCGCGCAGCGGGACGCCGAACTTCGAGGTCGCCGTGGCGGTGGACAGCGCGTCGATGGCGCCCGCCCCGGTCTGCGGGTTGATCCGGATCCCGACCGGGGACGAGGTGGGCGCGGCGGCGACGAGCGCGTCGAGGCGGTCCAGCTCCTGCCGGTTGTCGGCGTTGACGGCGATGCCCAGGGCCAGGGCCTCGCGCAGTTCGGCGGCCGTCTTGGCGGGGGAGTCCAGGACCGTCCGCTCCGGCTCCACCCCGGCCGCCCGGGCCAGGGCCAGCTCGCCGGGGCTGGCCACCTCGCAGCCGAGACCGGCGTCGGCGAGCAGCCGCAGCACCGGGACGAGCGGGGCGGCCTTGACGGCGAAGGCGTGCAGGACGGGGGTGCCGGGCGGCAGCGCGGCCGCGAAGGCGCCGGTCAGGGCGGCGGCCGAGGAGCGGATCCCGGCCGTGTCCAGCAGGCAGGCCAGCGGCTCGGCGGTGTCGGCGCCGCCGACGAGGCCCTGCTCCACGGCGGCCCGTACGGCCCGGTCCCGGCGCGCGGCGGCGCCCTCCGCGTCCGTCGGCGTGTGCGTCTCGGCAGCCATGACCGCCATCCCATCATCCGACGCCGCCGCCCGCAGCTGTTGACTGAATCTATTCAGGGCGCGAGGATGTGAATGGATTGACCAACATCGGAGGAGGCACCGCCATGTCAGGACCCCGCCCCGTACGGGCCGCGCGAGGCACCGAGCTCAGCACCCTGGGATGGCAGCAGGAGGCCGCGCTGCGGATGCTCCAGAACAACCTCGACCCCGAGGTCGCCGAGCACCCCGACAAGCTGGTCGTCTACGGCGGCACCGGCAAGGCCGCGCGCGACTGGCGCTCGTACGACGCGATGGTCCGCACCCTGCAGACCCTCAAGCAGGACGAGACGATGCTGGTCCAGTCCGGCCGCCCGGTCGGCGTGATGCAGACCCACGAGTGGGCGCCGCGCGTCCTGCTCGCCAACTCCAACCTCGTCGGCGACTGGGCCAACTGGGAGGAGTTCCGCCGCCTGGAGCACCTCGGCCTGACCATGTACGGCCAGATGACGGCCGGTTCGTGGATCTACATCGGCACCCAGGGCATCCTCCAGGGCACCTACGAGACCTTCGCGGCCGTCGCTGCGAAGAAGTTCGGCGGCACCCTTGCCGGCACCATCACCCTCACCGCCGGCCTCGGCGGCATGGGCGGAGCCCAGCCGCTCGCCGTGACGATGAACGACGGCGTCGCGATCTGCATCGACGTCGACCCGCGCGCCATCGAGCGCCGCATCGAGCACCGCTACCTGGACGTGAAGGCCGACAGCCTCCAGCACGCCCTCCAGCTGGCCGTCGAGGCCCGCGACGCCCGCAAGCCGCTCTCCATCGGCCTGCTCGGCAACGCCGCCGACCTGCTCCCGCAGATGCTGGCCGAGGGCGCGCCGATCGACATCGTCACGGACCAGACCTCCGCGCACGACCCGCTCGCCTACCTGCCGACCGGCGTCGACTTCGAGGACATGGCCTCCTACGCCGCCAAGGACCCGGCCGGCTTCACCACCCGGGCCCGCGAGTCCATGGCCAAGCACGTCGAGGCCATGGTCGGCTTCATGGACGCGGGCGCCGAGGTCTTCGACTACGGCAACTCCATCCGCGGCGAGGCCCAGCTGGCCGGCTACGACCGCGCCTTCGCCTTCCCCGGCTTCGTCCCCGCCTACATCCGGCCGTTGTTCTGCGAGGGCAAGGGCCCCTTCCGCTGGGCCGCCCTGTCCGGCGAGGCCTCGGACATCCACAAGACCGACAAGGCGATGCTGGAGCTCTTCCCGGAGAACGAGTCCCTGCACCGCTGGATCAAGATGGCCGGCGAGCGGGTCCACTTCCAGGGTCTGCCCGCGCGCATCTGCTGGCTCGGCTACGGCGAGCGCGACAAGGCCGGCGAGCGCTTCAACGACATGGTCGCGAGCGGCGAACTGGCCGCCCCGCTGGTCATCGGCCGTGACCACCTCGACTGCGGCTCGGTGGCCTCCCCGTACCGCGAGACCGAGGCCATGCTCGACGGCTCCGACGCCATCGCCGACTGGCCGCTGCTCAACGCCATGGTCAACGTCGCCTCCGGCGCCTCCTGGGTCTCCATCCACCACGGCGGCGGCGTCGGCATGGGCCGCTCCATCCACGCCGGCCAGGTCACCGTCGCCGACGGCACCCCGCTGGCCGGCGAGAAGATCCGCCGGGTGCTCACCAACGACCCGGGCATGGGCGTCATCCGCCACGTCGACGCGGGCTACGACATCGCCGAGTCGGTCGCCGACGAGCGCGGCGTGCGGGTTCCCATGCGCGAGGGTGACTCCGCGTGAGCGAGCCGGATTCAGCCTCGCCGGCGTTTGAGGCGCGAGGGTCCGGGGGCGGAGCCCCCGGGAACGGAGGAAGGGCGGGGCGGGGAGAAAGCAGCTCGTTCCACGCCATGTGGGCCGAGCTCGCGCCCATCGGCCGCCACGCCGACTCCGGCGGGTACCGCCGCTACGCCTGGACCGGGGCCGATGCCGACTGCCGGACCTGGTTCCAGGAGCAGGCGCTGGCGCGCGGGATGACGTACGAGACCGACCGCAACGGCAACCAGTGGGCCTGGCTCGGCGACCCCCTCGCGGGGGACGCCGTGGTCACCGGCTCCCACCTGGACTCCGTCCCCGACGGCGGGGCCTTCGACGGCCCCCTCGGGGTGGTGTCCTCCTTCGCGGCCCTGGACGAACTCCGCAGGAGGGGCGCGGAGTTCGCCAGGCCACTGGCCATCACCAACTTCGGTGACGAGGAAGGGGCCCGCTTCGGCCTCGCCTGCGTCGGCTCCCGGCTCGCCGCCGGACAGCTGACCAAGGAGAAGGCGTACGAGCTGCGCGACGCCGAGGGCATCTCCCTGCCCGAGGCCATGGAGGCCGCCGGGTACGACCCCGAAGCCATCGGGGCCGACCCCGAACGCCTGGGCCGCATCGGCGCCTTCGTCGAACTGCACGTGGAACAGGGCCGGGCCCTGGACCTCTCCGGGGACCGGGTCGGCATCGCCTCGGCGATCTGGCCGCACGGCCGCTGGCGGTTCGACTTCCGGGGCGAGGCCAACCACGCCGGCACCACCCGCCTCGTCGACCGCCGCGACCCGATGCTCACCTACGCGGCGACCGTGCTGGCCGCCCGTACGGAGGCGGCCCTCGCCGGGGCCGTCGCCACCTTCGGGAAGATCTCCGTCGAGCCCAACGGGGTCAACGCGATCCCGTCCCTGGTGCGCGGCTGGCTCGACTCGCGCGCCGCCGACCAGGCCACCCTCGACACGGTCGTCACCGCCATCGAGAAGGCCGCCCACGAGCGCGCCGGCCAGGACGGCATCGACCTCGCGGTCGTCCGGGAGTCCTTCACCCCGGTCGTGGAGTTCGAGCACGCCCTGCGCGACGAGATGAACCGGATCCTGGGCGGGTCCGTCCCCGTCCTCGGCACCGGGGCGGGACACGACGCCGGAATCCTCTCCGCGGCCGTCCCGACCGCGATGCTGTTCGTACGGAACCCGACCGGCGTCTCCCACTCCCCGAAGGAGTTCGCCGCGGAGGACGACTGCGTGGCCGGAGTCCTGGCCCTCGCCGACGTACTGGAAGGACTCGCATGCAGTTGAAGGGGCACGCGGTGACCGCGCACAAGACGTACTGGCTGGAGCACGCCTGGCTCGGCACCCACGTCGAGCCGGGCGTCGCCCTGGAGGTGTCCCCGGACGGGCGGATCGCCGCCGTCCGGACCGGGGCCCCGACCCCGCCCCCCGGCGCCGAGGTGCTGCGCGGCCTGACGATCCCGGGCCTCGCCAATGCGCACTCCCACGCCTTCCACCGGGCCCTGCGCTCCACCGTCCAGGTGGGCAGCGGCACCTTCTGGACCTGGCGCGACTTCATGTACAAGGTCGCCCAGAACCTCACCCCCGACAGCTACTTCGCGCTCGCGCGCGCCGTCTACGCCGAGATGGCGCTGGCCGGCATCACCGACGTCGGCGAGTTCCACTACGTCCACCACGCCCCCGGCGGAGCCGCCTACGCGGACCCGAACGCCATGGGCGAGGCCCTGATCGAGGCGGCCGCCGCGGCCGGCATCCGCATCACCCTCCTGGACACGGCGTACCTCTCGGCCGGTTTCGGGGAGCCGCCCAACCCGCACCAGCTGCGCTTCTCCGACGGCACCGCCGAGGCCTGGGCGCAGCGGGTGAGCGACCTCAAGCCGCGCGAGCACGCTCTGATCGGCGCCGCGATCCACTCGGTCCGTGCGGTGCCCGCCGACCAGCTGGCCACCGTGGCCCGCTGGGCCGAGGAACATCAGGCCCCCCTGCACGTCCACCTCTCGGAGCAGACCGCCGAGAACGAGGCCTGCCAGGCCGCCCACGGCCGCACCCCCACCCAGCTCCTCGCCGACCACGGGGTGCTCGGCCCGCGCACCACCGGTGTCCACAACACCCACCTCACCGACGCGGACATCGCCCTCCTCGGCGGGACCACCACCGGCACCTGCATGTGCCCCACCACCGAACGCGACCTCGCCGACGGCATCGGCCCGGCGGTCCGCCTCCAGCAGGCGGGCAGCCCGCTGTCCCTCGGCAGCGACAGCCACGCCGTGATCGACCTGTTCGAAGAGGCCCGCGCGATGGAGCTGAACGAGCGCCTGCGCAGCCGCACCCGGGGCCACTGGACGGCGAACGCCCTACTCACCGCCGCCACCGCCGACGGGCACGCAGCCCTCGGCCGGCCCGACGCGGGCCGCCTGGAGCCGGGCGCGCTCGCGGACTTCACCACCGTCGCGCTGGACTCCGTACGGACGGCGGGGGCGGTGCCCCGTCTCGGCGCCGAGACGGCCGTGTTCGCGGCCACGGCCGCCGATGTCCGGCACACGGTGGTCGGCGGCCGCCACGTCGTCCGCGACGGGCACCACACCCTGGTCCCCGACGTCCCGTCGGCCCTCGCCTCCGCCATCGCCGCCCTCCGCTCCTGACCGTGCCGTCTGCGGCGGGCCTTCTCCCCCACCCCGCCCCTTCCCGAACCGGGGCTCCGCCCCAGACCCCGCGCCTCAAATGCCGGCGAGGCTGAATCCTTCAGCCCGTCCGGCGTTTGAGGACCGGGTCCGGGCAGAGCCCGGTTTCGGGAAGGGGCGGGGTGGGGGACAAGCAAGCCCTGAGAGGAACCCATGACCACCACCGCCATCATGAACATCGGCAGCCTCGTCACCAACGACCCCGCCCTGGGCGAAGGCCCCCTCGGCCTGGTCGAGAACGCAGCCGTCGTCATCGAGGACGACAAGATCGCCTGGGTCGGCCCCGCCGACAAGGCCCCGGCCGCCGACACCACGTTCGACGCGACCGGCCGCGCCGTCATCCCCGGCTTCGTCGACTCCCACTCGCACCTCGTCTTCGCGGGCGACCGCACCGCCGAGTTCAACGCCCGCATGTCCGGCCGCAGCTACTCCGCGGGAGGCATCCGCACCACCGTCGCCGCCACCCGCGCCGCCAGCGACGCCGAGCTGGAGGACAACCTCCTGCGCCACCTCGACGAGGCCCGCCGCCAGGGCACCACCACCTTCGAGACCAAGTCCGGTTACGGCCTCACCGTCGCCGACGAGGCCCGGGCCCTGCGCATCGCCGCCGCGCACACCGAGGAGGTCACCTACCTCGGCGCGCACATCGTCTCCCCCGACTACGCCGAGGACCCGGCGGCCTACGTGGCCCTGGTGACCGGCGAGATGCTGGAGGCCTGCGCCCCGTACGCCCGCTGGGTGGACGTCTTCTGCGAGAAGGGCGCCTTCGACGGGGACCAGGCCCGCGCGATCCTCACCGCGGGCGCCGCCGCCGGGCTGATCCCGCGCGTGCACGCCAACCAGCTGTCCTACGGTCCCGGCGTGCAGCTTGCCGTGGAGCTGGAGGCCGCCTCCGCCGACCACTGCACCCACCTCACCGACGCGGACGTGGACGCCCTCGCGCAGGCCGCCGGCACCACCGTCGCCACCCTGCTGCCCGGCGCCGAGTTCTCCACCCGCGCCCAGTGGCCCGACGCCCGCCGCCTGATCGACGCGGGCGCCACCGTCGCCCTGTCCACGGACTGCAACCCCGGTTCCTCCTACACGAGTTCGATGCCCTTCTGCATCGCCCTCGCCGTCCGGGACATGCACATGACCCCCGACGAGGCCCTGTGGTCGGCCACCGCCGGCGGCGCCCGCGCGCTGCGCCGCGACGACATCGGCGCCGTCACTCCCGGGGCCCGCGCCGACCTGGCCCTCCTCGACGCCCCCAGCCACGTCCACCTCGCCTACCGGCCCGGCGTCCCGCTCGTCTCCGCCGTCTGGCAGCGGGGCGCGCGGGTGGTCTGAACGCGCGGAAACGGCTGAAACCGTGCGGCCGACGGGCCGCTGATCCGGGCTGTCCTTTGTCTTCCCTCCGTAAGGTCCCGGGCGTACCTTGAGCCACCAATCTGATGTGTCGTCAGTAACTTGTGGCCCGAGGGGAAGACGAAGGTGTCCGACCGGAAACGTTCCACCGCGCTCGCGCTGGCCTCCGCGCTGGCCGCATCGGCGGTACTGCTGGCCGCCCCCGCGGCGCACGCCACCGTCGTCGACGTGGCCTACGACTGCAAGACCCCCATCGGGGACAAGTCGGCGGTGTCGCCCATCGACATCAAGGCCGTCAAGGAGGGCGACGCCTACAAGCTGACGATGTCCTTCCAGAAGGGCGTCTCGTCCAGCCCCATCGAGCTCGGCAAGGGCGCGATGAACCCCAGTGCGGTCATCCTCGTCGACGGCGCCGAGAAGGCCTCCGTACCGGTCTCCGGCCCGCCCAACCCCGAGGCCGCCCCCGCCGACACCCCCATCAAGATCACCGACCTCTCGGGCACATACACGCCCAAGAAGAGCGGCAAGGTCACCTTCACCGCCGGGGTGCTCACCATCAAGGCCATGGGCACCACGACCACCTGCACCCCCGGCAACAGCCCCGGACCGGCCCTGGAACTGGACGTCACCGCCCCCGCCGGCAGCGCCCCGCCGCCCGGCGGCGAGGGGCCCGCCACCCTCCCGCAGACCGGACCCACCGACTCCGCCCTCGCCCTCGGCACCCTCGGCGCCACCGTGCTGCTCTCCGGCGCCGCCGGGGTGCTCTGGCTGACCCGGCGCGGTGGGCGGGCCCGGTCCTGAACGGAGCACCCCCGGCCATGCCCGTGCTCCACGCCCTCAAGCGGCACGCGCGCCTCCTCGTGCCGTTCCTCACCGCTGCCGCGCTGTACGCGGGCACCGCGCAAGCCGCGACCACCGTTGCCGCGCATGCCGCGCATGCCGCGCCTGCCGCGAGCGCCGCCGCCGCGCAAGCCGCGACCGCCGACGAGCCCGGCTGGACCGCCGAACCCGCCGCCGGAACCGCCGCCACCAGGCCCGGCGGCGCCCGCCCGTACTTCTACCTCGCGGGCACCCCCGGCACCGTCCTGGAGGACCGCCTCGCCCTGGCCAACACCACCGACCAGGAGCGCACCGTCACCCTGCGCGGGGCCGATGCCTACAACACCGCCGACGGCGCCCTCGCGGTACGCCCCGCCGCGCCCCCGGCCGGGACCGCCGGAGCCGCCGCCGGGGCCGCCGCCGGGGCCGGATCCTGGATCAGCTTCGGGACCGGCACCACCGTGAAGATCCCGCCCCGCACCCGCGCCGTGGTCCCCTTCACCGTCACCGTGCCGCCCGCCGCCCCGCCCGGCGACCACCCCGCCGCGGTGGTCGCCACCGAAGCCGGCCGCGAGGCGGGCGTACGGGTCCACCTGCGCATCAGCGGCCCCGCCCTCGCGGCCCTCACCGTCGAGGACGTCGCCGTCCGGGGCCGGGGCTCCGCCGCGGAGGTCGCGTACACCCTGGTCAACCGCGGCAACGTGGCCCTCGCCCCCGAACTGGAGATCCGCGCGAAGGGCCGCCTCGGCGAGGTGCCCGGCCGCGCGGCCCGCGCCCTGCCCCTCGAACTGCTCCCGGGCCAGCGGGTCGAGCTCACCGAACCCTGGCCCGGCGCCCCCGTCCTCGACAGGGTCGACCTCACCCTCACCGTCACCGCCCCCGGCGGCGCCCGGGCCACCGCCGCCGCCTCGGCCTGGTTCGTGCCCTGGCGGATCGCCCTCTGGACGGGCGCCGGGCTGCTCCTCCTCGGCGGGACCACCGCGGCCGCACTGCTCCTCGTACGCAGGCGGGCCCGTACGGGGACGCCGCCGGACCGGGCGCCCGAGCCCGAGCGCAGCCGCGCACCGGAACACGAACTGACGGGAGTATCCAGGTGAGTGCCAAGGCCGGCGCCGGCATCCGATCCGGAGCCACCGGAAGGCTCGGGGCCCTCCTCGCGGCGGGGCTGGCGGTGTGCGCCCTGGCCCTGCTCCCGGCGGCCCCGGCCGCCGCCGACGAGGGCAAGCCCGCCGTGACCCTCTCCCTCCAGGAGGCCGCCAAGGGCACGGAGATCACCGTCACCGGCACCGGCTGGCGGGCCAAGACCCTGGTGATGCTGCTGGTCTGCGGGCAGAACATGATCGGCGGCACCAACAGCTGCGCCAACGCCGACGGGGCCGCCGTCTCGGTCGCCGACGACGGGCGCTTCGCCGCCCAGCTGCCGGTGGTGGAGCCGCCCAAGCCCTGCCCCTGCGTCGTCAACGTCACCTCGGTCAACGGCGACCAGTCCACCGTCGCCGTCCCCCTGAAGATCACCGGCCATCCCGTCGCCGAGCTGCCCGCCGAATCCGGCACCCCGCGCCTCGCGATGCTCACCGGGGTCCGGCTGAAGGGCGAGGACGGGGTGCTGACCTGGTTCGGCGCCCCGCCCGGCCGGAAGTTCACGGTCACCGTCGGCAACCTGGGCTCGGCCCCGGTCAAGGACCCCGTCTTCCAGCTCGGCACCGCCCACGGGGTGTTCGCCCCGCTGTGGGAGGAGGTCCGGTGGAAGGGCACCATCCCGCCGGGCGGCAAGGCCGAGATCGCGCTCGACGTGGCCCTCACGGCGGGCGCGTACGGGGACTACACGATCTCCCTCAAGTACGGCGAGACGGTCCTGGCCACGCAGCCCTGGGGCGTGGACCGCCCGTACGGGGTCCTGCTCTTCTGGGGCCTGCTTCTGGTGGTCGTCCCGGCCGCGGTCTTCCGCATCGGCATGGCCGTCGTCGACAAGGTCCGCCCGCGCCGCCCCGTGCCCCCCGGCGGCCGCCACCGGGGCGCCCGGCTCCCGGAGGCGGCCGCGGCCGTGACGGCCCGGCTGCCGCGCGTACGGGCGGCGGCTTCCGCCGTACGAGGACCCGCGCCGGCCCGCTCCGCACCACCGGCGGAGCCCCCCGAGACCCCCACGGCGGTCCTGCCGTGGTTCACCCCGGACAGCGCGCCGGAGACAGCACCACAGACGTCCGCACCGTCTGAGAACCGTTCGACGACGAAGGGACATTCGTGAAAACCCAACGGAGGGTGAGCGCGGCCGCGGTCGCGCTGCTGCTCGGCGGCGCGGGTATCGCCATCTCGGCTTCTCCCGCCCTGGCCGGCGAGGCCACGTACAAGGTCAAGTGCGTTCCCCCGGCGGGCGGTGGCGACCCGGTCGAGGGCACGACCACCGCCAAGATCACCGCCCCGGCCACGGCCAAGGTCGGTGACGAGGTCGACGTGGTCTGGGAGACCGTCAAGCCCGCCTCGAACAACACGGACCTGATGGACATCCCGCAGGACGCGGTCCAGCCCACCGGCTGGATCGCGCTGGGCGGGGGGATGGGCGAGCTGAAGGTGGTCGGGGAGAAGAAGAACCCGCCCATCCCCAAGAAGGCCCCCATGGTCATGTCACCCATGAAGGGCAAGCTGAAGCTCACCAAGGCCGGCAAGATCACCCTGACCCCGGGCAAGTACGACGTCGCCGTCACCTTCTCCTTCGGCACGTTCGTCACCAAGTGCGCCCCGCAGGGCGAGGTGAGCGCCGGGGCCACCATCGACGTGTCGGCGGGCTCCAGCAGCGGCGGCACGACCGGCGGCACCACGGCCGGCGGCTCCACGGGCACCGCCGGCACGACCGGCGGCACCACCACCTCCTCGGGCGGCAGCACCACCTCGGGCGGCACCACCTCCAGCGGCGGCTCCACCAGCGGCGGGGGCGGCGGCCAGACCGACTTCCCGGGCAAGGCCGTCGAGGTGGCCTTCGACTGCGGCCCGGTCGTCCCCGGCGGCATCAAGACCCCCGTCACGATCAACGCCAAGAAGAACGGCGGCAAGTACGACCTGACGGTCAAGACCGCGAAGGGAGCGATGGCCGCGCCCATGGCGCTGCCCGCGGGGGCCCTCAAGCCCTCGATGAACGTGAAGCTGGGCGGCGCCGACAGCGGCATGGTCAAGGTCTCCGGCCCCGCCAACGCGGAGCCGATCCCGGACAAGGCCCCGGTCAGCCTCAGCGACATGACCGGCACCTACACGCCCGGCAAGACCGGCAAGGTGACGCTGAGCCCGGACCAGCTGACGATCGACGTCACCATGGCCCCGGGCGCCACACCGATCAACGTGCCCTGCAAGGCGGCCAGCAGCGGCGTCTCGCTGGAGCTGGACACCACCGCCCAGGCGGGCGGCTCCGGCTCGCCGTCCACCACGGGCAACACCTCCACCGGCCCCACCAGCTCGGGCGGCCTCGCCGACACCGGCGCCGAGGACGACGGCGGCATCAAGGCCCTGGCCCTGGTCGCCGGCACGGTCATCCTGCTCGGCGGCGCGGTCTTCACCTTCACCCCGTGGCGCCGCCTGCGCGGCGCCCGGTAGTCCGTACGGCAGAAAGGGAGCGGCCCGGCACACCTTCCGGTGTGCCGGGCCGCTCCCTTCGGTCAGCGACTCAGGGGCGTCAGTGGACGTCGCCCATCATCGTCTGGACCTTCTTGCGGTACATGTAGATCGCGAAGCCCGCGAGCGCCGCCAGCGCGGCCTGCGCCGCGATGATCGAGGTGCCGTTCAGGTCCACACCGGCGATCGACAGCAGACCCGTGGTGCAGTCACCGGCGGTGACCGCGAGGAACCAGACACCCATCATCTGGCTCGCGTACTTCTGCGGAGCCATCTTGGTGGTGACGGACAGGCCCACCGGGGACAGGCACAGCTCGGCGATCGTCTGGATCATGTAGATCGAGACCAGCCACATCGGGCTGACCTTGTCGCCGCCGTTCGCCATGCCCATCGGCACGACGAAGACGAAGAACGAGCCACCGACCAGGACCAGGGCCATCGCGAACTTCACGATGGTGCTCGGCTCCTGGTTCTTGCGCGCCAGCCAGATCCACAGCCAGGCGAAGACCGGGGCCAGGGACATCACGAAGAGCGGGTTCAGGGACTGGAACCACGTCGACGGGAAGTCGAAGCCGAAGACCGTGTTGGCGGTGTTCTTCTCGGCGAAGGCGGCCAGCGTGGAGCCACCCTGGTCGTAGATCATCCAGAAGACGGCGGCGGCGACGAAGAACCAGATGTAGCCGTTCATCTTCGACTGCTCGGGAGCCGAGAGGTCCTTGTCGCGCTTGATGCGGACGAGGACGCCGATCGGGATCAGCAGACCCGCGAGGGTCAGCGGCACCAGGGCCCAGTTCAGCGTGAAGACACCGGTGAAGCCGATGGCCGCGTAGAAGACGGCGATGATGCCGACGGAGGTCGCGACCTTCGTGATGATCGCGGTGCGCTCCTGCGCCGACAGCGGGTTCGGCACCAGGCTGCTGGTCGGGCTGAGGTGCTTGGTACCCAGCATGAACTGGACCAGACCCAGCGCCATGCCCGCACCGGCCAGGGCGAAGCCCAGGTGCCAGTTGACGGTCTGGCCGACGGTGCCGATGACGAACGGCGCGACGAAGGCACCGAGGTTGATGCCCACGTAGAAGAGGGTGAAGCCACTGTCACGACGCGGGTCCTGCGGACCGTCGTAGAGGTGGCCGACCATCGTGGAGATGTTGGCCTTCAGCAGACCGGAACCGGCCGCCACCAGGGCGAGACCGACGAAGAACATCGCCTGGCCGGGCAGGGCGAGCGAGAAGTGGCCCGCCATGATCACGCCACCGGCGATGGCGACGGTCTTGCGGGCACCCCAGACGCGGTCACCGAACCAGCCACCGGGCATGGCCATGAGGTAGACCATGGCCACGTAGATGGAGTAGATGGCCGTGGCCGTGGCGGCCTTCATGGCCAGGCCGCCGCCCTGGCTGTCGGTCGCGGCGTCGACGCCACCCGAGATCAGGTAGACGACGAGGAGGGCGCGCATGCCGTAGTAGGAGAAACGCTCCCACATCTCGGTCATGAACAGAGTGGCCAGGCCACGGGGGTGGCCGAAGAAGGTCTTCTCGGTGGACGGATCCGCCGGGTCCTTCGTCAGGCTGGAAGCCATGGTCGATCCTTGCTTGCTCGGGACGCTTGGCTTCGTGAGCTCATCCGCGCCCGGTGGGGGTTGGCCGGCACCGGCGACGGATGTCCCGAACCCCACGCCCGGGGGTCTCGCCGCCGGCGTGTGCGTCGGGGGCGAAGGTTCAGCCGTAACCGGGATCCACACCCTGTCGCGCACCTTCGCGCGCAGGGCCCGGGCCACAGGTCATTCACTGTCATCGGGCCGGACCGGGCAGTCCGTCGTGTCAGTCCGTCCAGACTGCCAAACCGGCCAGAACAGAATCAGAGACCTTCGGCTCGCTTTTCGGCACAAAGGTCCCCTGGGTAGTGCATCAGGCGTCTCGCCACCATACGACACGACACTGCGGCATATGGAAGGACTTGAGATATGGATCACAGGATTCCGGGGAACCGTTTGACGGTATTCGAAGGCCGTTAGTAGTTCATAACCCCAGATCGAGAGGGGTATGCAGGCACGCCCCTCCTTTCACCTCTCGCGGACTACCATCACCCACATGACGCGTGTACTGCTCGCCGAGGACGACGCATCCATCTCGGAGCCCCTGGCCCGCGCCCTGCGCAGGGAGGGGTACGAGGTCGAGGTCCGGG
The DNA here is from genome assembly GCF_040652415.1 of Streptomyces sp. NPDC048255. NCBI lineage: Bacteria > Bacillati > Actinomycetota > Actinomycetes > Kitasatosporales > Streptomycetaceae > Streptomyces > Streptomyces sp. NPDC048255. Next base: position 44,172 of record NZ_JBEZMA010000019.1, on the reverse strand, counting down.
AGGACGGCCCCACCGCCCTGGACGCGGGACTCCAGGGCGGCGTCGACCTCGTCGTCCTGGACCTGGGCCTGCCGGGCATGGACGGGCTGGAAGTCGCCCGACGGCTGCGCGCGGAGGGACACGGCTTCCCGATCCTGGTGCTCACCGCCCGCGCCGACGAGGTGGACACGGTCGTCGGCCTGGACGCGGGCGCCGACGACTACGTGACCAAGCCCTTCCGGCTCGCCGAGCTGCTGGCCCGGGTCCGGGCCCTGCTGCGGCGCGGCGCCAACGAGACCACCCAGCCCCCCGCCACCCACGGCGTACGGATCGACGTCGAGTCGCACCGCGCCTGGATGGGCGAGGAGGAGCTCCAGCTCACGGCCAAGGAGTTCGACCTGCTGCGGGTCCTGGTCCGGGACGCGGGCCGGGTCGTCACCCGCGACCAGCTGATGCGCGAGGTCTGGGACACCACCTGGTGGTCCTCCACCAAGACCCTCGACATGCACATCTCCTGGCTGCGCAAGAAGCTCGGCGACGACGCCGCGAACCCCCGCTACATCGCCACCGTCCGCGGCGTGGGCTTCCGCTTCGAGAAGAGCTGACCGCCCCGGTCCCAGGCCCGGCTAGGGCATCCTCTAAGGCATGCGCCGCCGCCTCATCAACTCCACGCTCGCCGTGGTGCTCGTCGTGATCGCCGTCTTCGGGGTCTCCCTCGTCATCGTGGAGACCCGGACGATCACCAGCAGCGCCCAGGACCGGATCGACTCCGAGGCGCTGCGGCTCGTGGGCATCGTCGAGGCCGCCGTCCTGGAGAAGAAGCAGGTCGCCGCCGGCCCGCTCGCCGAGCAGCTCGACGCGGGCCACTACGCCCGCGTCGTGATCCCCGGCCGCCCCGTCGTGGAGGTCGGCGACCGGATCGACGGCAGCGTCGTCCGCGGCACCGCGCGCGGCGAACAGGGCGAGACCGTGATCGTCGAGGAGTCCCGCTCCACGGTCACCCGGGAGGTCGGGCGGACCCTCGCGGTGGTCGGCGCGGTGGCCCTGCTGGCCGTCGTGGCGGCCGTACTGCTCGCCGTACGGCAGGCGAACCGGCTGACGTCCCCGCTCACCGACCTCGCCGAGACCGCGGAACGCCTCGGATCGGGCGACCCCCGCCCCCGGCACCGGCGGTACGGGGTCCCCGAGCTGGACCGGGTCGCGGACGTGCTGGACTCCAGCGCGGAACGGATCGGCCGGATGCTGACCGCCGAGCGGCGCCTGGCCGCCGACGCCTCCCACCAGCTGCGCACCCCCCTCACCGCCCTGTCGATGCGGCTGGAGGAGATCACGGTCACCGAGGACCTGGAGACCGTACGGGAGGAGGCGACGATCGCCCTGACCCAGGTGGAGCGGCTCACGGACGTGGTGCAGCGGCTGCTGACGAACTCGCGGGACCCGCGTACGGGCTCGGCGGTCCCCTTCGACCTCGACGAGGTCGTCAAACAGCAGGTGGAGGAGTGGCGCCCGGCCTACCGCAGCGCGGGCCGGGCCATCGTGCGCTCCGGGAAGCAGGGCGTACGGGCCGTCGGCACCCCCGGCGCGGTCTCGCAGGTGCTGGCGACGCTGGTGGAGAACGCCCTCATGCACGGCGGCGGCACGGTCGCGCTGCGCACCCGGGTGATCGGGAACCAGGCGGTGCTGGAGGTCACGGACGAGGGCCCGGGAGTCCCGCCGGACCTCGGCAACCGGATCTTCGAGCGGGCCATCAGCGGCCGCAACTCCACGGGCATCGGCCTCGCGGTCGCCCGGGACCTGGCGGAGGCCGACGGCGGCCGGCTCGAACTGCTCCAGGCGGAGCCGCCGGTGTTCGCGCTGTTCCTCAGCCGCACCGCGCCGGACCGGACCGAACCGCAGACCACGGTCCGGTGAGGCCCGCCGAGGGGCCGCTGGGACGTACTAGTTGTTCGCCGGCTCCGGCTCAGGCAGGGGCCGCGGGCGGGGCTCGGGCCTCGGCAGCGGAGCCGGCTCGGGTATCGGCTCCGCCGGCGAGTCCGCCGAGGGGACGGGCAGGGCCTTGAAGACCCAGGTCCGGTAGGACCAGAAGCGGAAGACGGTGGCGGTGCCGATGCCGACGAACTTGAACACGTTGCTCGCGACCGGGCCGTCCCAGCCGAAGCCGTACGTGGCGGTGTACAGCACGCCGTTCTCGATGACCAGGCCGATCGCGCTGAAGGCGGCGAAGAGGATCAGCTCGCGGGTGCGGCCGCTCTGCGCCCGGTCCCGGTAGGCGAAGTACCGGAAGCCGAGGTAGTTCGTGGCGATGGCCACGACGGTGGCTATCACGCTCGCACGGACCACCTGGAGGTCGGTGGTGTGGCGGATCAGGTTGAAGACGCCCAGGTTGACCAGCACGCCGAGGCCGCCGACCGCCCCGAACTTGGCGACCTCTCGCATGAGGCCGCGTACGCGTTCGACGGCGGAACCGTTCCCCGGAGTGCTCATCTGATGGTTCAGTCCCTGTCGGTCACCGCCCCGCGCGGGGACGTCCGGATCATCGTCAACCCAGCCATCGTAAGTGTCCCCCCTGTGGTCCGTCTGTGCCATGGAGTCCCTTGCGACGCACGGCACACCGGCGGGTCCGCGCCAGGGCTGTGTCCACGCGGGTCCCGATGGCCGAATACCGCCGGATACCCTGGAGGAGTGACGTTCCCGGTAGTCGGCATGGTCGGCGGCGGACAGCTCGCCCGCATGACCCACGAGGCGGGTATCCCCCTCGGTATCAAATTCAAGATCCTCAGTGACACCCCAGAGGACTCGGCGGCCCAGGTCGTGAGCGACGTCGTCATCGGCGACTATCGCGACCTGGAGACGCTGCGCGCTTTCGCGCGCGGCTGTGACGTGATCACCTTCGATCACGAGCACGTGCCCACCGAACACCTCCGGGCCCTGGAAGCGGACGGCATCCCCGTCCGCCCGGGGCCCGACGCGTTGGTGCACGCCCAGGACAAGGGGGTGATGCGCGCCAAGCTCGACGAGATCGGCGCGCCCAGCCCCCGCCACCGGATCGTGCGCGATCCGGCGGACGTGGGCGCCTTCGCGGAAGAGGTCGGCGGTTTCCCGGTCATCCTCAAGACGGTGCGCGGCGGATACGACGGCAAGGGCGTGTGGTTCGTCCGCACCCCCGAGGATGCGCAGGCCCCGTTCAAGGCGGGCGTCCCGGTCCTCGCGGAGGAGAAGGTCGACTACGTCCGCGAGCTCGCGGCCAACATCGTCCGCTCCCCCCACGGCCAGGCGGTGGCCTACCCGGTCGTCGAGTCCGTCCAGGTGGACGGGGTCTGCGACACGGTGATCGCCCCCGCCCCGAACCTCTCGGAGGAGCTGGCGGGCGAGGCCCAGGCCCTCGCCCTGCGCATCGCCAAGGAGCTCGGCGTGACCGGCCACCTGGCCGTGGAGCTGTTCGAGACCACCGACGGGCGCATCCTCGTCAACGAACTGGCCATGCGCCCGCACAACAGCGGCCACTGGACCCAGGACGGTGCGATCACCTCCCAGTTCGCCAACCACGTACGGGCGGTCCTCGACCTGCCGCTGGGCGACCCGCGCCCGCGCGCCCGCTGGACGGTCATGGCGAACGTGCTGGGCGGGGACTACCCCGACATGTACGCGGCGTACCTGCACTGCATGGCCCACGATCCGCAGCTGAAGATCCACATGTACGGCAAGGACGTGAAACACGGCCGCAAGGTCGGCCACGTCAATACCTACGGCGACGACCTGGACGATGTGCTGGAGCGCGCACGTCACGCTGCCGGCTACCTCAGGGGAACGATCACCGCATGAGCACCACCTCTTCCGCAGGCTCCGCCGGTCCCGCCGTCGGCATCGTCATGGGTTCGGACTCGGACTGGCCGGTCATGGAGGCCGCCGCCCAGGCCCTGGACGAGTTCGAGATCCCGTACGAGGTCGACGTCGTCTCCGCGCACCGGATGCCGCGCGAGATGATCGCGTACGGCGAGCAGGCCGCCGACCGCGGCCTGAAGGCGATCATCGCGGGCGCGGGCGGGGCCGCCCACCTGCCCGGCATGCTCGCCTCGGTCACCCCGCTGCCCGTCATCGGCGTGCCGGTCCCGCTGAAGTACCTCGACGGCATGGACTCCCTGATGTCGATCGTCCAGATGCCCGCCGGGGTCCCCGTGGCCACCGTCTCGGTCGCCGGGGCGCGCAACGCCGGACTGCTGGCCGTACGCATCCTGGCCGCCCACGACACCGAGCTGCTGGCCCGGATGCGGGACTTCCAGCAGGAGCTCAACGACCAGGCCACCGAGAAGGGCAAGCGGCTGCGTACGAAGGTCGCGGGCGCGGACTCCTTCGGATTCGGCAAGTGAGCGCGGCGCAGCACCTGGCCGAGGCCCGTGAGCTGCTGGCCGAGCACCCCGTGGTGGACGGCCACAACGACCTGCCCTGGGCGCTGCGGCAGCAGGTGCGCTACGACCTCGGCCGGCGGGACATCGCCGCGGACCAGAGCGGCCGCCTGCACACCGACATCCCGCGGCTGCGGGCCGGCGGGGTCGGCGCGCAGTTCTGGTCGGTCTACGTCCGCTCCGACTACGCGGGCGACGAGGCGGTCAGCGCCACCCTGGAGCAGATCGACGCCGTCGCCCAGCTGATCGACCGTTACCCCGGCGACCTGGTGCGGGCCCTGACGGCGGAGGACATGGAGGCAGCCCGCGCCGACGGCCGGATCGCCTCGCTGATGGGCGCCGAGGGCGGCCACTCCATCAACAACTCCCTGGCCACCCTGCGCGCCCTGCACCAGCTGGGCGTGCGGTACATGACGCTCACGCACAACGACACGATCGACTGGGCGGACTCGGCGACCGACGAGCCGCGCCACGGAGGTCTGACGGACTTCGGCCGCGAGGTCGTCCGCGAGATGAACCGCGTCGGCATGCTCGTGGACCTCTCGCACGTCGCCGCGACGACGATGCGGGACGCGCTCGCGGTCTCCGAGGCGCCGGTGATCTTCTCGCACTCCTCCGCCCGGGCGGTGTGCGAGCACCCGCGCAACGTGCCGGACGACGTGCTGGCACTGCTCCCGGCCAACGGCGGGGTGGCGATGGCCACCTTCGTACCGAAGTTCATCCTGCCGGCGGCGGTCGAGTGGACCCTGGCCGCCGACGAGAACCTGCGCGCGCACGGCTTCCACCACCTGGACACCACGCCCGAGGCGATGGCCCTGCACCGGGCCTTCGAGGCGCAGCGCCCCCGGCCGGTGGCCACGGCCGCCACCGTCGCCGACCACCTCGACCACATGCGCGAGGTCGCGGGCGTCGACCACATCGGCATCGGCGGGGACTACGACGGCACGGCCTTCACCCCGGCCGGTCTGGACGACGTGGCGGGCTACCCGAACCTGATCGCGGAGCTGCTGGCCCGCGGCTGGTCGAAGGCCGACCTGGCGAAGCTGACCTGGTCGAACGCGGTACGGGCGCTGCGCGACGCGGAAGCGGTGGCGCGCGACCTCTCGGCCTCGCGGGGCCCGTCGAACGCCGTACTGCACGCGCAGCAATAGCGCGGTCCGGGGCGCGGAGCCCCGGGGAACGGTGGGGAAGGGCGGGTGGGGGACGGCTGCTCCGCGCAGCGGCGCCCCTGTCCGCCCCGCCCCCGCCCCTGTCCGCCCCGCCCGCCTCGCCCGGTCACGGCAAGGGCCGCCACCCGAACGCCACATCCGCCGGGCGGCAATCGCGTCCCACGTGTCACGGTGGCTCCATCTCTCCCTGCTGCCGCCGAGACCGGAGCGAATGCCATGGCCGACCTGCAGGATGAACGACCCGACGCGGGCCACGTCCCCGTCGGCCCCGCCTCCCTCGGAGCCGAGGACATCCCCGCCACGACGGTGCCCGGCGCCCTCGACCGGGCCGCCGCGCTGCTGTCCGTCCATCCCGTCGCGGACGGGTGCAACACCCTGGTCTGGACCCTGCGCCAGAGCCCGTACCACGACATCGACACCCCGGACACCGGGGTCGACACCGACATCCCGCGGCTGCGCGCCGGCGGGGTGGGGGCCCAGTTCTGGTCGCTGCTGACCCCGCACGAGGCGGTGGCCGCCGACCAGGTGGTCTCCGACACCCTCGAACAGATCGACGTGGCGCTGGCCCTGATGCGCCGCTACCCCGACAGCCTCTGCCTCGCGCTGAGCGCCGACGACCTGGCGGACGCCCGCAACCGGGGCCGGATCGCCTCGTTCCTCGGCCCCGTGCCCGGCCGCGCCCTCATCGACTCCCTGGGCGCCCTACGGGCCTTCCACGCCCTGGGCGTACGGATCCTCGCGCCCGCGGGAGCGCCCTGGGCGCAGGAGGGCCTCACGGCCTTCGGCCACGAGGCGGTCCGGGAGGCGAACCGGCTCTCGATCCTGCTGGACCTGGCCGGCTGCCCGTCGGCCGCGGCCTGCCAGATCGCGGGAGCCTCCAAGGCCCCGGTGATCATCTCGAACACGGCCGCGGCGGCGCTGAACCCGCACCCGGGGAACGTGACCGACGAGGTGCTGCTCGCGCTGCACGCGGCGAACGGCCTGGCCATGGTCACCTTCGACACCGCGCGGACCGGGGACTCCCTGCACGCGGTGGCCGACCACGTCGAGCACGTACGGGCCGTCGCGGGCCCGGACTGCGTCGGCCTCGGCGCCGCCTTCGGCGCCGAACCGGGCAGCCCCCGCCCCTCCGGCCTGACCGACCCCTCGGGCTACCCGAGGCTGATCGCGGAACTCCTGGACCGGGGCTGGTCAGAAGCCGACCTGGCCCTGCTGACCTGGGGCAACGCCCAACGGGTCATCCGCGACGCGGAATTCACCGCCCGCGCGGCCCAACACCGCAGGGCTGCTCCTACTCCCTTTTGACGCAGCCCTCGCACCGCTCGGCGCCGGGGCGCCTCCCGGGCATCGGCCCGCTGCGCCGAACTCCGTCCGTCGGAGGCCGGGCCGTACCTTCCCCCGGCCGGGGTCCGGCGCATCCAGCCTTGCTGGCGGCCCCCGGCCGGGGTCCGGCGCATCCAGCCCCGCCGGCGTTTGAGGCGCGGGGTCTGGGGCGGAGCCCCAGGAAGGGGCAGGGCGAAGCCCGAGCCCCCGGCGGGGTCCGGGGCGGCAGCCCCGGTTACGGGAAGGGGTGGGGTGGGGGAGGCCCCGCGCAGCGGCCCGGCGGCCCGGCGGCCGGCCCCCGCTCCCGCCCGGCGCTACGCGCGGGGCCGCCCCATCGCCCGGTAGGTCCAGCCGGCGGCCCGCCACCGGACCGGATCCAGCGCGTTGCGGCCGTCCAGGACCAGCCGGTCGGTGACGACGCGGCCCAGCTCCGCCGGATCGAGGTCGCGGAACTCGCGCCATTCCGTCAGGTGCAGCACGACCTCCGCACTCCGGGCCGCCTCCACCGCGGAGTCCGCGTACCCCAGGGTGGGGAAGACCCGCCGGGCGTTGTCCATGCCCTTGGGGTCGTAGACGGTGACCTGCCCGCCCTGGAGGTGGATCTGTCCGGCCACGTTCAGCGCGGGCGAGTCCCGTACGTCGTCGGAGTCGGGCTTGAAGGTCGCGCCGAGCACGGCGACCCGCTTGCCGAGGAAGGACCCGCCGACGGCCTCCCGGGCCAGCTCGACCATGTGCCCGCGGCGCCGCATGTTGATGGAGTCGACCTCCCGCAGGAAGGTCAGCGCCTGGTCGGCCCCCAGCTCACCGGCGCGCGCCATGAAGGCCCGGATGTCCTTGGGCAGGCAGCCGCCGCCGAAGCCGATCCCGGCCCGCAGGAACTTCGCGCCGATCCGCTCGTCGTAGCCGATGGCCTCCGCCAGCTTGACCACGTCACCGCCGGCGGCCTCGCACACCTCCGCCATCGCGTTGATGAAGGAGATCTTGGTGGCGAGGAAGGAGTTCGCGGCGGTCTTCACGAGCTCGGCCGTCGGGAAGTCGGTGACGACCAGCGGGGTCCCCTCCGACATGGGGGTCTCGTACACCTCCCGCAGCAGCTTCTCGCCGCGCTCGCCCTGTACGCCGACCACGATCCGGTCCGGGTGCAGGGTGTCCTGCACGGCGAAGCCCTCCCGCAGGAACTCCGGGTTCCACGCCAGCTCCACGTCCGCGCCCGCCGGAGCCAGTTCCGCGAGCTTCGCCGCGAGCCGCTCCGCCGAGCCCACCGGCACCGTCGACTTGCCGACGACCAGCACCGGCCGGGTCAGGTGCGGGGCCAGCGAGGCCATCGCGGAGTCCACGTAGGACATGTCGCAGGCGTACTCACCGTGCTTCTGGGGGGTGTTCACGCACACGAAGTGGACGTCGCCGAACGCGCCGACCTCCTCCCAGGAGGTGGTGAACCGCAGCCGCCCGGTCGAGCCCGGCAGTCCGGCCACGTGCTGGGCCAGCAGCTCCTCCAGCCCGGGCTCGTACATCGGCACCCGGCCCGAGGCCAGCATCTCGATCTTCTCGGGCACGACGTCCAGCCCCAGCACCTCGAACCCCAGCTCCGCCATCGCCGCGGCGTGGGTCGCGCCGAGGTATCCGGTGCCGATCACTGTGATCCTGAGGGGGGCCATGGGTGCTCCAGAGGTGCGGGGCCGTTTGCGGCCACTGAGCATAGTCGGGCCCGCCCGGGGGGACGTTCTCCAGCGGGTGCCCGGCTCCGACACCGCTGTCACGCAGCTCACGTACGCCGTACATATCGCTGCCGGGACGCCGGACACTAAGATTTGGGTTACTTAACGGTAGTTAGCATCACGCATCATCTTGGGGAGTGAGAGATCTTGGCGGGTTCTGCCGACTTCGACCTGTACCGCCCGGCCGAGGAGCACGACATGCTCCGCGAGTCGGTCCGCTCGCTCGCCGAGGCGAAGATCCTGCCGTTCGCAGCCGCGGTCGACGAGGAGTCCCGCTTCCCGCAGGAGGCGCTGGACGCCCTGGTCGCCAGTGACCTGCACGCCGTCCACGTGCCCGAGACCTACGGCGGCGCGGGCGCCGACGCCCTCGCCACCGTGATCGTGATCGAGGAAGTGGCCCGCGTCTGCGCCTCGTCCTCCCTCATCCCGGCCGTCAACAAGCTCGGCTCGCTCCCGGTGATCCTTTCCGGCTCCGAGGAGCTCAAGGCCAAGTACCTCGGCCCGCTGGCCAAGGGCGACGCGATGTTCTCCTACGCGCTCTCCGAGCCGGACGCGGGCTCCGACGCCGCCGGCATGAAGACGCGCGCCGTACGCGACGGGGACTTCTGGGTCCTCAACGGCGTCAAGCGCTGGATCACCAACGCGGGCGTCTCCGAGTACTACACGGTCATGGCCGTCACCGACCCCGAGAAGCGCTCCAAGGGCATCAGCGCCTTCGTCGTGGAGAAGGGCGACGAGGGCGTCTCCTTTGGCGCCCCGGAGAAGAAGCTCGGCATCAAGGGCTCCCCGACGCGCGAGGTCTACCTCGACAACGTCCGGATCCCCGCCGACCGCATGATCGGCGCCGAGGGCACCGGATTCGCCACCGCGATGAAGACCCTCGACCACACCCGCATCACGATCGCCGCCCAGGCCCTCGGCATCGCGCAGGGCGCCCTGGACTACGCCAAGGGCTACGTCCAGGAGCGCAAGCAGTTCGGCAAGCCGATCGGCGACTTCCAGGGCGTGCAGTTCATGCTCGCGGACATGGCCATGAAGATCGAGGCGGCCCGCCAGCTGACCTACGCGGCGGCGGCCCGCTCGGAGCGCGTCTCCGCCGGCGGCGCCCACGAGGACCTCACCTTCTTCGGCGCCGCGGCCAAGTGCTTCGCCTCCGACGTGGCCATGGAGGTCACCACCGACGCGGTCCAACTCCTGGGCGGCTACGGCTACACGCGTGACTACCCGGTGGAGCGCATGATGCGCGACGCCAAGATCACCCAGATCTACGAAGGCACGAACCAGGTCCAGCGCATCGTCATGGCGCGCAACCTGCCGTAAGCGGTACCCGGCCGGAGGCGGATCTCATCCCCCGCCTCCGGCCTTTTCATGCCTCCGGATGGGCTAAATTTGAACCTTCGTACGCCAGAACCGGTTGGGGAGAACGTAATGACGGAAGCGATCCTGCTGGTCGGCGGACAGGGGACGCGCCTGCGGCCCGTCACGGTGAACACCCCCAAGCCGATGGTTCCCACAGCCGGTGTCCCCTTCCTCGCCCACCAGATAGCCAGGGCCGCCGCCGCCGGTGTCACGCACATCGTGATGGCCACCTGCTACCTCGCCGAGGTCTTCGAGCCCTACTTCGGCGACGGATCCGACTTCGGCCTCACCCTTGAGTACGTGGTCGAGGACGAGCCCCTGGGCACCGGCGGCGCCATCCGCAACGCCGCGCAGCTCCTCACCGGCGGCCCGGACTCCTCCGTCCTCGTCTTCAACGGCGACATCCTCACCGGCCTGGACATCGCCGGCCTGGTCGAGTCCCACCGGGCGGCCGACGCCGACGTCTCCCTGCACCTGGTGCAGGTCGAGGACCCGCGCGCCTTCGGCCTGGTCCCCACCGACTCCGAGGGGCGGGTGCTGGCCTTCACCGAGAAGCCGCAGACCCCCGAGGAGATCATCACCGACCAGATCAACGCCGGCTGCTACGTCTTCCGCCGCAGCGTGATCGACTCCATCCCGGCCGGCCGCCCCGTCTCCGTCGAGCGCGAGACCTTCCCCGGCCTGCTCGCCTCCGGCGCCCGGCTGCACGGCGTCACCGAGAACACCTACTGGATGGACCTCGGCAAGCCGGAGTCCATCATCCAGGCCTCCGCCGACCTGGTCCGCGGCGTCGTCCCCTCCCCGGCGGTCCCCGGCCGCCGCGGCGAGTCCCTGGTGCTGCCCGGCGCCGAGGTGGCCGCGGGGGCCAAGCTGTCCGGGGGCACCGTCGTGGGCGCCGGCGCGCGCATCGCGGCGGGCGCCGTCGTACAGGGCTCCATCGTGCTGGCCGACGCCGTCATCGGCCCGGACGCCCAGATCAACGCCAGCCTGATCGGGGCCCGCGCCGAGGTCGGCGCGCGCACCGTGCTGGACGGCACCGTCGTGGGTGACGGCGCCGTCGTCGGGGCCGACAACGAGCTGCGCACCGGCGCCCGCGTGTGGTGCGAGGCCCAGCTGCCCGCCTCCGCGATCCGCTTCTCGTCGGACTCCTGACACCGGGTCACCGCCGCGGCCGGACCCCGGCGCGCGCCTGCCGTACGAGGCACCGCGCGCGCCGCCCGGCGTGGCCGCCCGCCGGGGCGGTCAGTTCCCGCGGACGGTGACCTTCTCGTCGTTCTGGATCTGCTTCACCAGCTCCTTCACCTTGGCCTTGTCCCAGACCAGGTTGCCGCCGCGCTGGCCGGAGATCGGCATGTTCATCGACACGCCGTCACCGCCGTTGACGCCCTTCATCGCGAAGAACATCTGGCCCATGTCCCACAGGCCCATGTCCTTGTCCACGATGAGGGTGTCCAGACCCGCGCCCAGCGTCGGGTACAGGGCGAACGGGTTCATGACCGTGGCCGGGGTGGCCGCCTGGCTCGCGAGGGCCGACAGGAACTTCTGCTGGTTCTTGGTCCGCTGGAGGTCCGACTCCGCGAAGGCATAGCGGGTGCGGACGAACGCCAGTGACTGCTCGCCGTTCAGCGTCTGCTTGCCGGCCTTGAAGTCGGCGCCCGACTTCTCGTCCTTGAAGCCCTCCTCGATGTTCAGCTCCACGCCGCCGAGCGCGTCCACGATGTTCGCGAAGCCGGCGAAGCCGATCTCCGCGTAGTGGTCGATGCGCAGACCCGTGTTGTGCTCCACCGTGCGCACCAGCAGCTCGGGACCGTCCTCCGCGTACGCCGCGTTGAGCTTGACCCGGCGCCCCTCGGCGGCGAACTTCTTGCCGGACTGGGAGCCGACGAAGGAGGGGATCTCCACGTCCGAGTCGCGCGGCAGCGAGATCATCGTGTTCCCGCTGGAGCACTTCGCGAGGATCATCATCGAGTCGGTCCGCTTGCCGTCGGCCGAGCCCGTGTGGAGCTTCTTCTTCTCCTCGTCGGACATGCCCTCGCGGCTGTCGGATCCCACGATCAGGTAGGTCGTGCAGTCGCCCTCCTTGGGGCGCTCGATGACCTTGGACAGGTCCACCTCGCGGCGCACCTTGGAGTCGGCCCAGAAGTACGTGGAGATCGTGGTCACCAGCAGCGCGGAGACCAGCACGATCGAGCCGACCTTGATCCGCTTGCGCCAGTCGACAACGACCCGGACCGGGACGGGTCCGCCGCCCGGCCCGCCCGGCCCGCCGGGTCCGCCGGGTCCGCCCGGAGCGCCGCCCGTGGGCGCGCCGTAGACCTGGCCGGTGTTGTAGCCGCTGTCGTAGCCGCCGTACGTGTCGTGGCCCGGCGTCTGCTGCGGGGGCACCCCGTACGCGGGCGGGCCCGCCGGGGGCCGGCCGGGCGGCGGGACCGCCGGCTGCCCGGGACGCCGCTGCGGGGGCTGTGCCGGTTGCGGGGGCCCCGGCTGCCGCTGGACGTGCCGCATCCGCTGCGCGCCCTCGGGCTGCGCCTGCGCGCTGCCGCGCCCGTATCCGTCGTCGCGCCGGCCGCGCTGGTCGCGGTCGCCGGTCCACCCCTCTGGCCAGTCATTCATGCGCACAAGGATGCCTGGCCCGGCGTGTCGACCGACACCCCGGTGGGGGTTCCGTACCGGGGCTGTTGCAGAGCTGATGCCTCCGGTACGGCTCTAAGGTGTGCGTATGACACAGATAGCGGGCGAGCTGCCGGGGAAGCCCACCTCGGCCTCCCGGACCACCCTCAGCCACATCATGACCGCCAACGACACCAACCTCCTCGGCACGGTGCACGGCGGCGTGATCATGAAGCTGGTGGACGACGCGGCCGGTGCCGTGGCCGGCCGCCACTCCGGCGGCCCGGCGGTCACCGCCTCCATGGACGAGATGGCCTTCCTCGCCCCCGTGCGCGTGGGAGACCTCGTCCACGTGAAGGCCCAGTGCAACTGGACCGGCCGCTCCTCCATGGAGATCGGCGTGCGGGTCCTCGCGGAGCGGTGGAACGAGTCCACCCCCGCCACCCAGGTCGGCAGCGCCTACCTCGTCTTCGCGGCGGTGGACGCCGAGGGCAAGCCCCGCGGGGTCCCGCCCGTCCTGCCCGAGACGGAACAGGACGAGCGGCGCTACCAGGAGGCCCAGATCCGCCGCACCCACCGCCTCGCCCGCCGCCAGGCGATCATGGCGCTGCGCGAGGAGCGGGCGGCGCAGGGCTTCGACGACTGACCCGCCACGCCTGCCCTGCCCGGACCGGCGCCCGCTAGTTCCCGCAGACCACCTGGTCGCCGGTGACCACCCCGAACTGGCCCTGGTACGGGTCCTCGGCCCGCACCGGCACCACCTTGCGGTAGTCCGCGCCCGCGGTCACCAGCACCGTCCGCCCCTGGCCCGCCACCGCCCGCAGCTCACTGCCGGGCAGCGCGGTCGCCACCGTGCGGGCCGAGCGGTCCCAGCGCGGGTCGTACGTGATCACCGTGCGCTTGACCTCGCGGCTGGCGCCGTTGCCGGGGGCCCGGGTGGTGTCGAAGCCGGTGGCGCGCAGCGCCGTGTCCACCCGCCCGCCCAGCCCGTCGATCCGCGTCCCGTTCTCGACCTGGACCCGGATCTGCTGCGGGGGCACGTCCACGGGCACCGCGGCGGGCCGCCCGGCCGGCCGCCCGGGCCGGGCCGGGGCCAGCGGCCGGTCCTCCCGCAGGGCCTCGAACAGCTTGGCGGCCTTCGCCTCGTCCCATTTGACGGTGGAGCCGATGCCCTTGACCCGGTACGAGGGATTGCCGACGGGCACCGAGGCGAATTCGGAGGAGGTCGGGGTGAAGTCCCGCATCGCCTGGCCGAGCGCGAGCATCTGCTCGGAGCCGAAGCCCTCGTCGGCCCGTACGGAGCTGAGCAGGGTGGAGCTGACCTGCTTGAACTTCACGGGGTTGAGCAGCACACCGCCGTTGGTCGCCTGTTTGATCAGGGCGGCGACGAACCGCTGCTGGCGCTGCATCCGTCCGAGGTCGGAGGCGCCGTCGACATGGCGCGAGCGCACGTACTGCAGGGCCTGTCCGCCGCTGAGCCGGTGGGTGCCGGGCAGCAGGTCGAGGCCGGTGTTGGGGTCGCGCATGGTCTTGGCGGTGCAGATCTCCACGCCGCCCACGGCGTCGACCGTCTTCATGAAGCTGGTGAAGTCCACCTCCAGGTAGTGGTCGATCTTCACCCGGGTCATGTTCTCGACGGTCCGCACCGTCAGCCCGGGCCCGCCCTCCGCGTACGCCGCGTTCAGTTTCAGGGGGTGGGCCTTGTGCGCCTTGCCGGTGACCAGGTCGTGGTGCGCGGGCACCTGGGCGTAGCTGTCGCGAGGCAGGCTGATCACGCTCGCGCGCTCCCGGTCGGCCGACAGGTGCACCAGCATGATCGTGTCGGTGCAGCGGCAGGGAGCCCCGCCGAGGCGGTACTCGCGCTTCTCCTCCGGGCTGATCTTCTCCCGGCCGTCGGTGCCGACCAGCAGGAAGTTCAGGCCGTGCCCGGCCTGCGGCCGGTTCTTCATGTCCTTGAAGGGGTCCACGCGCTGGATCCCGGTGTCCAGGCCGGTCATCACCGCGTGCCCGACGGCCCCGCAGCCCAGGACCGCCAGCGACAGCCCGGCCGCGATCCGCACCCCCCACCGCGGCCGGTCGCCCCCGCGCCGCGCCGGACCGCCACCGCCGCGGGCACCGCCCCCGCCTCCGCCGCGGCCACCGACACCGCCGCGCCGCGCACGCTGCGGCTGGGGTGGCCTGGCGGGACGGGTGGGACGGTGCGGCTGGGGCACGGTGGACACCTCCGCGGGGGTCGGCTGGGAGACCGGTCGACAGATGGGCCAGATTCGTCTGATTCGTCAGAACAGTAGGCCCATACGATCAGCCGCTGTCCGTACTGCCCGCTCGGCGCGCACCCGGTTCCCCCGTACGCGGTAACGTGACACCGATACCCGACCTTGAAGGACCACATGCCCGCCCAGCAGCCCGCAGTCTCGGTGATCATGCCGGTGCTCAACGAGGAGCACTACCTCCGCGACTCCGTCCGCCACATCCTGGAACAGGAGTACGCGGGCGAGATGGAGGTGGTGATCGCGCTGGGGCCGTCCACGGACCGCACCGACGAGATCGCCGCAGAACTCGTCGCCGAGGATCCCCGAGTCCACACCGTCCCGAACCCCACCGGCCGGACCCCGGCGGCGCTCAACGCCGCCATCAAGGCCTCGCATCACCCGATCGTGGTACGCGTAGACGGCCACGGCATGCTCTCGCCGAACTACATCGCCACCGCCGTCCGCCTCCTGGAGGAGACGGGCGCGCAGAACGTCGGCGGCATCATGCACGCCGAGGGCCAGACCGCCTGGGAAGAGGCCGTCGCGGCCGCGATGACCTCCAGGATCGGCGTCGGCAACGCGCCCTTCCACACCGGCGGCCAGGCGGGGCCCGCCGAGACCGTCTACCTCGGCGTCTTCCGCCGCGAGGCGCTGGAGCAGCAGGGCGGCTACAACGAGGAGTTCATCCGCGCCCAGGACTGGGAGCTGAACTTCCGCATCCGCGAGGCCGGCGGGCTGATCTGGTTCTCGCCGGAGCTGAAGGTCCAGTACCGCCCCCGGCGCTCCGTGCGGGCCCTGGCCAAGCAGTACAAGGACTACGGCCGGTGGCGGCACGTGGTGGCCCGCTACCACGCGGGCTCCATCAACGTGCGGTACCTGGCCCCGCCGACCCTCGTGTCCGCGCTCGCGGCCGCGGCGGTCGTGGGCGTGGCCGTCACCCCGTGGGCCTTCGCCCTCCCGGCCTCCTACTTCGCGGCGATCACCGCGGGTTCCGTACCGGCGGGCAAGGGCCTCCCGCTGAAGGCGCGGGCGCAGATCCCCGTCGCCCTCGCGACCATGCACCTGTGCTGGGGCTTCGGCTTCCTGACCAGCCCGCGCGCACTCGCGAACAAGGTCATCGCGAGCCGCCGCCCGGCGGTGCACCGCGACGCCTCGCAGGTCTGAGACGTACGCGAAGGGGGCCCGGCGGCTGTGTCATCACAGCCACCGGGCCCCCTTCGTACGCGCTTACCAGGTGAAGCCGGGCTGGACCGCCATGCAGGCCTTGTCGTTGTCACCGTTGAGCGGGTGCGCGGAGTCCGGGGCCTTGGTCGGGGCGGGCGGCGGCGGGGCGGGCAGGTCGCCGGTCCGCCAGTCCTTGCCGACGAACAGGACGATCCCGGCGACCTCTTCGGACTTCTGCACCGAGGTGGCCGGCAGGCCGAGCACGGTGGCCAGGGCGTTCGCGTCCGCCTCCTGCTCCGCACGGGCGAAGCGGACCACCGTGGTGTCCTCGGCGCCGGTCCGGTTGTCGGCGGTGGCCCTGGTGAAGCCCTTGGCGGTCAGCAGGGCCGCGACCTCGGTCGCCCGGCGCTTGGCCGTGGCCTCGGCGCCGTCCTTGCCGCCGGTGGAGTTGCGGACGGTGACCGCGATCTTCGAGCGCGCCGCGGCCGACGCCGCGGACTCGGCCGGGGCCGCGCCCGGCGCGGTCGGGCCGGCGGCCGCGGGGCTGCTCGGCTGCTGGCCCGCGGGAGTCGGGGCGCCGGGGGACGGGGACCCGGACGGGGAGGCGGCGTCCGCGGGAGCCGCGGAGCCCTGGCCGTCGAGGGCGATGTCCTCGCGGACCATCCGGAACAGGGCCTCGGCCTCGCCCGCCTTGGGCTCGACCCGGCCGTCCATGCCGGGCCGGGTGCTGTAGACCCACGGCATGGTGGTCATGGTGATCCGGCCCGGCGGGACCTTCTTGAGCTCCATGCTGAGGTCGTACAGCTTGTCGATCTTGTTCAGGCCGGTGTCCACGACCATGGCGTCGATCGCGGCCTGCGCCAGGCTGTTGAGCTTCACCGGATTGGTGAGCTTGGCGTTCTTGCGGAACTCGCGGGCCATCGAATTCATGTACTGGTGCTGGGCGTGGGTGCGGCCGATGTCGGTGCCGTCCTCGAAGCCGTAGCGGGTACGCAGCCATTGCAGGGCGGTCTCGCCCTGGATGACGCTCGTGCCCGCCGGCAGCTTCAGACCGGAGCCCTCGCCCTTGCTGTTGCGCGAGTGCACGTTCTCCTGCACGCAGACGGGGACGCCGCCGATGGCGTCCGCCATCGAGACCACGCCCTTGAAGTCGATCATCATGAAGTGATCGATGGGGATCTTGGTCAGCTCGGTCCAGGCGGCGACCGTACAGCCGGGTCCGCCGCGCTGGAGCGACTCGTTGGTCTGCACGAGTCCCTTGCTGGCGGGGTGCACCTTGCCGTTCGGCTCCGTGCACTTGGGCATCATCAGCAGGGTGTCGCGCGGCATCGACACCACCGACATGTTGGTGCGGTCCGCCGAAAGGTGCAGCAACATCTGCACGTCCGCGAGGGGCGGGCCGTCGAAGGTGTCCGAGGCCCCGCCGAGGGCCTGGTTCTCCGCGCCGTCGCGCGCGTCCGAACCGATGAGCAGGATGTTCAGCGGGGTCTGCCCGAAGGCGTTGGGCTTGGACCCGCCCAGCTTGTTCTCGCCGAGGTTCAGCGCGTCCGTGTGGATGCTGCCGTTGAGGTGGCGGTAGTAGAGGTAGCCGGCCGCCGCCGTCCCGAGTATGAGCAGGGACAGTACGGAGGACACCCAGCGCAGTACGCGGCGCCGGCCCCGGCGGTTCTGACGGCCGGCCAGGCGCCGTCGGGCCGCCCGCGAGCCGCCCCGGGGCGGGGGTATCGCGCCGGACGCGTCCGTGCCGTCGACGGGTATGCCACCGTCGGCCTGGGCGGCCGCCCCCTCCCCTCGCACGCTGCTGTGCCTCACACGTACCCCCCTTTGAAAAAACCCATGTGGTCTGTTCCGTGCCGGTCCTACCGGCCGCGGTCGTCGCGGTCCGTCACTTCACGCAGACCGACTTGTCCGCCTCGATCCGCTGGACCCCATCGGAGAGCTCCTGCGGAGCCGGCGGCGACAGCGGCGTCCCCGCCTCCTTGAAGTCCGGACCGAGCGTCAGCTTCATCGGGGTCTTCGGCCCGGCGTCCGCGGCCCCCATCTTCAGGGCCGAGGCGGGCAGCCCCATGATGTCCGCCAGGGCGCGGGCCTGGTCGGCCTGGTTGGGCGCGTACTCGAGCTGCGTGGCCCCGACCTTCGGGCCGTTGCCGAGATTGCTGGCCCGGGCGAGGCCCTTGGTGTTCTGCATCCAGTTCAAGGTGGAGGAGGCCGCGCCCTTGGGCCCGCCGCCGTTGTAGACGTCCACCCGTACGTCACCCGGCGCCGCCCGGTTGCCCTCCAGCAGCGCGTCCTGCTTGCCCTTCGCCTCCGCGTCGGCCGCCTCCTTCGCGGCCTGCTCCTTCTTCTCGACCTCCGTGAGCGAGACGTCCCCCCGGATCATCTGCAGCAGCGGGTCGGCCTGGGCCTGGTCGAGCACGACGGTGGCCTTGACCTTCTCCGCCGGGTTGTCGAGCACCGGAAGGGTGGTGAAGGTGATGTTCTTGAGGTCTATGTCCTTCAACTCGCCCGCGAGATCGGTGAGTTTGCCGATCGATCCAAGACCCTGGTCCACCGTCAGCGACTTGGTGGCCGCCTCCGCCAGCGAGAAGAACTTCTTCGGGCTGGTCAGCGTCTCCTTCGACTTCATCTCGCGCATCATCGAGCTGAGGAAGGCCTGCTGGGTCTTGATCCGGTCCAGGTCGCTCTCGTTGCCGAAGGCGTGCCGGGTCCGTACGAAGGCCAGCGCCTGCTCGCCCGACAGCCGGCTCTCGCCCGCCGGCAGCTGGAGCTTGGAGTCGGGGTCGTTGACGGCCTTCTCCACGCAGACCGGGACTCCGCCGACCGCCGTGCTCAGGTTCTTCACCGCGTTGAAGTCGACCATCATGAAGTTGTCGATCTCGATGCCGGTGAGCCCCGTGACGGTGCGCATCGTGCAGCCGGGGTCGCGCCCCTCCTGCCCCAGGCTGTTGTTGAAGCGGGTGCCCTTGGTCGCGGGGACGTTCTTCGTCGTGCCGTCCGGCTGCTTCGTCGGGCAGACCGGGATGTCGGAGATCAGGTCCCGGGGGATGGACAGCGCGGTGGCGTTGGTGCGGTCCTTGGAGACGTGGAAGAGGATCGTGGTGTCCGCGTGGCCGACGCTCTCCGCGTCCCCGTACCCCTCGTTGCCCGCACCGCTGCGCTTGTCGGTGCCGATGACCAGGATGTTGATGGCCTGGTTCTTCTTGAAGCCGCCGGTACCCGCGCCCGAGATGTCGGTGACGCTGAGGTTGCCGTTGAGGTGGTCGTAGTAGAGGTACGCCGCCAGCGAGCCGCCGACCAGCAGGAACGCGAGGGTTCCGCCGGTGATGAGCAGCGCCTTGCGGCGGCTGCCGCCGCCGACCTTGCGCGAGCGCCCGCCGCGCCTGCCGCCGGGCGGCCCGTCGCCGCGCCGCGGCTTGGGCACCGCGGGCGAGGGGGCGGTGGGGGCGGGGGCCGTGCGCGGCGGGGCCGATCTGCGCGGCGGGGTGACTGAGGGGGTCGACTGCGGAGCGGATTGGCTCAGTTGCAGTTCGTAGTGGCCGGTGCGGGGGTTGATCACCCACTGGTCAGCGGGGTCGATCTCGTCTGCCCGCCCACGGCTTTGCGCGTCCACGGTTGCTCGAATCCTCCGTCGGTGCCTCGCGACGCGCCTCCCCCAGGCGCACGGTCAACGATCCGGCTGCTGGTGCACGGCCTTCTTGGCTGGTCGGTGCACCGGATCGCTCACCTTATCCGCCAGGTTCGGCTGCAAACCATGCTGGTGACAAATTCCACTCCCCTTATAACGGGGCGAACTGCTCATCCCGCTCGGTTCGGTCACCGGCTTTTGAGATTGCTTTACCGGCAGTCGGCCGTACCCGCCGTGGTGCCGGTGAAAGTGGGGACGGGAACGGCGGTCGTGCCGGTTCCCTCACCGGTGGCCTCACCGGTGGCCTCACCGGTGGCCTCACCGGTTCCCTCGCCGGCCTTCCCGCCCGGCCCGACGGTCGGGTCGGCCTCCGCCGGCTCGATCCCGGTCCCCGGCGCGGGCGGAGCCACCGTCACCGGCCGGTCCGTCCGCAGCTGCTCGAACAGCCGCGCGGCGTCCGGCTCCACCAGCTCGTCCCGATTCGGGTCGGCGGTGTACGGCCGACGGGGCACCGTCAGGAACTTGACCTGGTCGGTAGGTATGTCCCTTACGCCCCGAACGAGTTCGTACAGGCCCCGCAGCGAGGCCAGCTCCGGGTCCGTGGTCACCGAAGAGGTCGCCGCGTCCAGGAGCGGGTACAGCCGGCCCGGGTTGAGCAGGACCCCGTTGCTCTGCACCTTCTTGACGAGCGAGCCGAGGAACTGCTGCTGACGCTCCATCCGTTCGGTGTCGCTGCCGTTGCCCAGGCTGTAACGGGCGCGGACGAAGCCGAGCGCCTGCTCGCCCGCCAGGATCTGGCGCCCGGCGGGCAGCTTCAGCTTGGCCTCGGAGTCGTTCACCGGCCCCTTGAGGCAGACCTCCACCCCGCCGATGGCGTCGACCATCTTCTTGAAACCGCCGAAGTCGATGACCACGTGGTGGTCGATCCGGATCCCGGTGAGCTTCTCCACCGTACGGATCGTGCAGGCGGCCCCGCCCCACTGGAAGGCCCAGTTGAACTGGGCGAACTGCTCGGTGGTGCGGCTCCCGTCCGCCTTCAGGCAGGCCGGGATCGGAGCCATCAGGTCCCGCGGGATCGACACCGCGGTCGCGCTCCTGCGGTCCGCCGGCAGGTGCAGCAGGATCGTCGTGTCCGAGCGCTGGGTGCCGCGGTCCTGCCCGTACCGGGCGTTCACCTCGCCGGAGCGCGAGTCCGAGCCGATCAGCAGGACGTTCTGGGCGGCCGTGGTGAAGTGGCCGGGGCGGTCGCGCTCGTAGCGCCGCAGCTCGGCCGCGGCGGAGGTGTCCTCGGTGATGTTCCCGTCGAGCTTGTTGTAGAGCCACCAGCCGGTCGCGGCCCCCGCGAGCACCAGCAGGGCCACCCCGAGGCCGATCCAGCGCAGCAGGCGGCGCCGGCGGCTGTGCGGAGGCCTGTGAGTGCCTCCGGCCGCATCGGTGCCACCCGGTATGCCTGCGCTGTCGGTCACTCGCGTCCGTCCCCTCGCCGCTGCGACAACAAGCCGTACGGGTGAGTACGGCCACTGCCGATCCTCCCCCCGGGGTGTCCGGGCAGCCCGGGGGCAGGGTCCTGTCTAGGGCCGTCCGGGTGACAAATCGGGCCGTTCCCACAGTCGAGCGGTGTGGGTGACCGGGGGAGGAGCGGAAGGAAGGAGCGGAAGGAAGGAGTGAAAGGGAGGGCCGGAAGGGAGGCCGGAGCGGACGAGCGGAGAGGGAGCGCGGAGCGGGCGCCCGGGATCAGACGGTGTGGGTGACGCGCTCGCTCTCGATCCGCTGCGCCCGCCCCTGCTCCGACACCTGGTCGAGGTTGCGGCACAGCACCACCGACCCGCCGGAGGCCAGGGCGGCGAAGAGCCCCGCCGAGAGCCCTTCCCAGGTGTCGTAGCCGAGCCCGGTCAGCACCCGGGAGCCCTCCCCGAGGCCGAGCTTCTCCGCGTCCTGGCGGGCCCGCCCGGTCAGCTCCGCGTACGAGAGCTCCTCGCCGCCGACGACCAGCCCCGGCCCCTCGGCGTCCACCGGGGCGAAGGGAGCGAACCGGTCGCCCTGCCCCGGCACCTCCACGGCGTAGTCCATGAACCCGGCCGGCGGCTGCGGGAACCGCCCGCCCAGCGGGCGCAGCGCCAGCGCCACCCGCTCCCCGGAACAGGCCAGCGCCTCCTCCAGCGTGTCCGGCCCGCTGACGACGAGATCGGCCCCGGCCGGATCCCCGCCCACCTCGGCGACCACCCCGACCGAGGCGCAGGCGAGCAGCCAGACGGCGCTCTGCCAGTGCGCGGGGAGCATCAGCGCGAGCCGGTCGCCCGGCTCCGCGCCCAGGTCGCCCTGGAGCAGATTGGCGGTCTTGGCCACCCAATTGGCGAAGGTGGCGACGGACAATTCGACGCGCTCGCCCGTGGCATCGTCGTAGAAGGTGACGAGCGGGCGGCCGGGATCGGCGGCGAGCGCGGATCGCAGCAGGTCGGCAGGGGTGCGGTCAGTGGCGTTCACCCGGCACAGGGTACGCGGGCCCGTCGCCCGTACGGGGGCCGTCGGATCGACCGTACGGGGGAGGGGTGTGCGAGCCGCTTCGGACGGACAGTCAGTTCTCGGATGGCGCCGGGCGTTGACCCTGCCCACCATCCTTTTCATGCGTGGATTCCTTGCTTCCTCGATCGGCGTCGCGACGGCCGCCGTACTGGCCCTGCCCCTCGCGCTCCCCACTCCGGCCCTGGCTGAGTCCGTCCCCGTGGCCCCGGCCGGGTCCACCCAGTCGCTGCCGCTCGTCCCCCTGGGACCCGCGGTGAACCGGACCCCAGGTGTCCCCGGCATGAGCGCCTCACCACAGGTGCCGGAAACGCAAGGGCTGCCGGCCCGCGAGGTCAAGACCTTCTCGCTGGTCGGCGTCGTCTGGGACGACGTGAGCAGCCAGCTCCACGGCCGGGTCCAGGTACGCACCCGCTCCACGCGGACGGCCACCTGGTCCGACTGGCAGGACGTCGAGACGCACAACAGCGAGCACGCTGCCGACCCGGACGCGGTGGAACGGGGCTCCGGCCGGGTCCGCGGCGCCACGGCCCCGCTGTGGGTCGGCGAGTCCGACGGGGTGGAGGTCCGCGTCCAGGCGGAACCGGGCGCCCCCGCCACCCGCGCCGGCGCCCGGCTGCCCTCGGGCCTGCGGATCGAACTCGTCGACCCCGGCGCGGACCAGCCCGCGACGCCGGACGGCAAGAACAGCGGCCCCGTGGGCGACGACAAGGGCGAAGTGGTCGTGCCGGGCCTGTCGATGGGCACGGCCGAGTCCTCCGCGGCGAACCTGCCGCACGCCTCGCTCGGCGCCAACGAGATCACCGCGCTCGACAAGGCCGACTCCACCGCCGACGCGGTCTTCGCCAGCGACGGCGCGCTGAGCGCGGCGGCGGTCCCGTTCATCGGGCCGCGCCCGCGCATCGTCACCCGCAAGGGGTGGGGCGCGGACGAGTCCCTGCGCGAGCCGGGCTTCGTCTACACCAGCACCGTCAAGGCGGCCTTCGTCCACCACAGCGCCTCCGGCAACAACTACGCCTGCAAGGACGCCCCGGCGGTCCTGCGCAGCCTGTACCGCTACCACGTGCTCAGCAGCGGCTGGCGCGACATCGGCTACAACTTCGCCGTCGACAAGTGCGGCACCGTGTACGAGGGCCGCGCGGGCGGGGTCTCCAAGGCGGTGCTCGGCGCGCACACCCTGGGCTTCAACACGAACAGCATCGGCATCGCGGTGCTGGGCACCTACACCTCCACGGCGCCCCCGGCGGTGGCGGTCGACGCGGTCGCCCGCCTCACGGCCTGGAAGCTCGGCCTCTTCGGCCGCGACCCGCGCGCGAAGACGACCCTGACCTCGGGCGGTGGCAACCGCTACCCCAAGGGCCAGAACGTCTCGATGAACGTCATCTCGGGCCACCGAGACGGCTTCGCCACGGAATGCCCGGGCAAACAGCTGTACGGCAAACTCGGCACGACCCGCACGTCGTCGGCGAAACTCCAGGGCCGTCCGTAGCCACATCCAGCCCGGCCGGGCGGGCGGCAGCCGAATCCAGCCCCGCCGGGCCGACGGCACCAATCCAGCCTCGCCGGGGACGGCAGCCAATTCCAGCCTCGCCGGGCGGGCGGCACCAATCCAGCCTCGCGGGGCGGGCGGCAGCCAAATCCAGCCCCGCCGGGCGGGCGGCACCAATCCAGCCTCGCGGGGCGGGCGGCAGCCAAATCCAGCCCCGCCGGCGTTTGAGGCGCGGGGTCTGGGGCGGAGCCCCAGGTCCCGGCGGAGCCCCAGGTCCCGGCGGAGCCGGGCTCCACCGGGACGGCCCCGCCGGGCGGCACGGCATCAGCCGAATCCAGCCCCGCCGGGCGGGCGGCAGCAATTCCAGCCCCGCCGGCGATCGAGGCGCGGGGTGCGGGGCGGAGCCCCGAGGGGTTCGCGGCGCGGGGGCTACGCTCAAGGCATGGCCGGCCGCTTCGATCCGCTCACCCGCGCCGCCGTCCGCGGCGGCCGCGCCGACGTACCGCCCAGGCGGGTCACCGCCCCCGGCAGGGCACCCGGCACCGGGGCCCCGGCCGCGGCAGGGGCCAGGGAACGCCGCTGGGCCCCCACCGGCCCCGTAGACCTAGGTCTCACCCTCGGCCCGCTCCGCCGCGGCCCCGCCGACCCCACCTTCCGCGTCACCCCCGACGGCTCGGTCTGGCGCGCCAGCCTGACCCCCCAGGGCCCGGCCACCCTCCGCGTGAGCGGGACGGCGGCGGAGGTCCACGCCGAAGCCTGGGGCCCCGGCGCCGAGTGGATCCTCGACCAGCTGCCCGCGCTCCTCGGCTCCGGCGACGACCCCGCCGCCTTCGTCCCGCGCCACCGCCTCGTGCACGCCAGCCACCGCCGCCGCCCGGGCCTGCGTCTCACCCGCACCGGGCTGGTCCTGGAGTCGCTGATCCCCACGGTCCTGGAGCAGAAGGTCACCGCCGACGAGGCCTACCGCGCCTGGCGCCGCCTGGTGCGCCAGTACGGGGAGCCCGCGCCGGGCCCGCAGGACCTGTTCGTCATGCCGTCCGCCCGGGCCTGGGCCATGATCCCGTCCTGGGACTGGCACAAGGCCGGGGTCGACGCCAAGCGTTCGGCGACCATCGTGCGGGCCGCCCGCGTGGCCCACCGCCTGGAGGAGGCGGCGGCGATGGCACCGGAGCAGGCCGCGGCGAGGCTGGAGGCCGTCCCCGGCATCGGCCCCTGGACGTCCGCCGAAACCCTCCAGCGCAGCAACGGCGACCCGGACGCCGTGACCACCGGCGACCTGCACCTGCCGGGCATCATCGGCTACGCCCTCGCCGGGAACCGGGACGCCGACGACGCCGCCATGCTGGAGCTCCTCGCCCCGTACGCGGGCCAGCGCCACCGCGCCGCCCGCCTCATCCTCCTCGCCGGCCGCGTTCCGCCCCGCCGGACCCCGAAGATGCCGAAGACGGATATCGGCAAACTCTGAACACCAACGCCGAGACAGTCGCCAACGCCGAGCCGGCTGCCAACGCCGAGCCGGCTGCCAACGCCGAGCCGGCCGCCAACACCGACACCAACACCGAGACCAAGGCCAACACCAACGCCAAGCCGACCGCCAACGCCAAGACGGCCGCCAACGCCACCCCGAGCCAGAACAACAAGGCCAGCACCATCGCTACCGCACCTCGATGAACTCGGAAGTGGCCCGCGCCCCCCGCTCACGCGGCGGCTCCGCCGCGTGCCCCACCGCCACCGCCCCCATCGGGTCCCAGTCGTCCGGCAGGCCCAGCACCTCGCGCACCACGTCACGGCAGAACATCGTCGAGGACACCCACGCCGAGCCCAGCCGTTCCCCGGCCAGCGCGACCAGGAAGTTCTGCACGCCCGCGCCCATCGCGACCACGAACATCTCCCGCTCCGCGCCGTCGCGCCGGGCGTCCCCGTAGTGGTGCGCGCCGTCCGTCACCAGACAGGGCACCACCAGGTACGGGGCGGCCCGCAGCACCTCGCCCCGGCGCACCCGCTTGGCGACGGACTCCTCGGACTTGCCGTCCGCGCGCAGGTCCGCGATCCACGCGTCCCGCATCGCGTCCAGCAGCTCCAGCCGGGCCGGGGCGGACTCCAGCAGCACGAACCGCCACGGCGTCGTGTGGTGCGGGGCCGGGGCCGTCACGGCCGCCGCCACCGCCCGGCGCACCGCGCCCGGGTCCACCGGCTCCGCCGTGAAGGCCCGTACGGTGCGGCGCTGCGTCACGGCTTCCCGTACCGCCTCCGAGGTCCCCAGCCGGAACATGTCGTCCTGCGGGGAGCGGACCAGCTCCCGCGCCGAGCCCTCGCCCAGCAGGTGGCCGAGGCCGCGTACGACGGCCACCGGCAGCCCGGCCGCCTTGCCCTTGACCAGGTCGCCCGCGGCGGCCAGTTCGTCGGCGGTCGCCACCACGGTGGCGCTCAGCGGGTTGCCGTGCGCGTCGGTTTCCCCGCGCAGGTCGTCCAGGACCCGTACGCCGGCCGAGCCGATCGCCACGTCGGTGAGGCCGGTGCGCCACGGCCGCCCGAAGGTGTCCGTCACGACCACGCCCACGTCCACGGAGAGTGCGTCACGGATCCCCGCGCGGATCGCGGCGGCCGAGGCGTCCGGGTCCTCGGGCAGCAGGAGCACGGTGCCGGGGGCCGTGTTGGAGGCGTCCACGCCGGCGGCCGCCATCACCAGGCCCTGCCGGTTCTCGACGATCCGCAGCGTGCCCCGGCGCGCGACCACCCGTACCGTCTCGGCGTCTATGGCCTCCTCGCGGGAGCCGGCCCGGGTGATCCGGCCCTCCGCCTTGGAGACGATCTTCGAGGTGACCAGCAGGACGTCGCCGTCCCGCAGGTCGGGCGCGGCCGTGGTGATCAGCTTCGCCAGGTCGTCCCCGGGCCTGACCTCCGGGATCCCCTCGACGGCCCGCACCTCGTACGAGGGACCGTGCTCGCGAGGGGGGTGCGCGGCGCTCACCGGGAGGCCTCGGCCAGGTCCAGCGCGGCCCGGGCCATGTCGGCCGTCGCCGCCAGGTCGGTCATCATCAGGGGCACGGCCCGGCAGGTGATCCCGGCGGCCTCCACCGCGGCCACGGCGTCCGCGTCCGCGGTGTCCACGAGCCAGCCGTCGAGCAGCCCGGTCCCGTAGTGCAGGGCGACCGCCGAGGCGGTGGACTCGACGCCCACCGAGGCCAGCACCTTGTCGGCCATGCCGCGCACGGGCGCGCCGCCGACGATGGGAGAGAGGCCCACGACCGGCGCCTGGGCGGCGGCCACGGCCTCGCGGATGCCGGGCACGGCGAGGATCGTCCCCACCGAGACCACCGGGTTGGAGGGCGGGAAGAGGATCACGTCGGCGGCGGCGATGGCCTCCAGCACGCCGGGAGCGGGCTTGGCCTGCTCGGCGCCCACGGGTACGACGGCCTCCGCGTCCACCGAGGCGCGCAGCCGGACCCAGTACTCCTGGAAGTGGATGACGCGGCGCTCCCCGGTGCCCGCGTCGGTGATCGCGACATGGGTCTCGACCCGGTCGTCGGTCATGGGCAGCAGCCGGACCCCGGGCTGCCAGCGGTCGCAGAGCGCCTCGGTGACGGCGCTCAGCGGGTAGCCGGCGCCCAGCATCTGGGTACGGACGATGTGGGTGGCGAAGTCGCGGTCGCCGAGGCCGAACCAGGTGGGTCCGACCCCGTACGCCGCGAGTTCCTCCTTGACGGTGAAGGACTCGTCGACGCGCCCCCAGCCCTGGTCCTCGTTGATGCCACCCCCGAGGGTGTACATCACCGTGTCCAGATCGGGGCACACCTTGAGCCCGAACAGGTGAATGTCGTCACCGGTGTTGCCGATGACCGTGATGTCCGCGTCGGGCACTGCCGACTTGAGTCCGCGGAGGAACCGGGCGCCGCCTATACCGCCGGCCAGAACAACGATGCGCATGCACCGAAGTCTGTCAGGCCGCGGGGCTCAGGCGGAGACGGCCTCGGTCTCGGCCTCGGAACCGGCCGGGGAGCAGCTGTGCATCGGCATCTCGGTGAGGCCGGGGAAGTAGACGTGCAGGCTGACCGCTCCGTCGAGGGTGTCGTTGACGACCTCGTGGGCGTAGCCGGGGGCGAAGACGCGCTGGGAGCCGGCCCGCAGGGCGAGCCGTCCGCGGGGGGTGTGCTCGGTGAGCTCGCCGTCGAGGACGGTCATGACGCCGGAGGAGTCCCCGTGGCCGTGCAGGCCGCTGCCCTGGCCGGGGACCCAGCTGAGCAGCCAGACCTCGTAGCCGGGGCCGGTGCGCAGCCGGTGGTACCAGCGGGTGGTGGCGTCGTACTGGACCAGGTGCTCCCAGGAGGCGCGGTCCGCGGCGACGGAGCGGGCGAGGCCGGCGAACTCGGCGACGGTGGCCGGGTGTTCGCGGGCGGGCTGGAGGAGGTGCTGGACGGCGAGGATGTCGCCGGCGATCTGGAGGTCGCTCTCGGTGTTCGTGAGGGGGGCGGTGCTGTTGGTGCTCTTCATCGTGGAGGTACCTCGACGGATGTCAGTGGTGCTGGCGGTTGCTGTGGGGGGCTGGCCGGAGCTCAGCGGAGCCGTGGCTCCACGGGCATCAACAGCTGCAACAGCAACAGTGAACCTGGGCAGCGCACAGGAACCCACGAATGGGGGTCCCGGGGGTGGCTGCGGTCACTGACATGCGAACAAGGAGAACGGGTCGGGGGTCGGACTGTCAACCCAATGTCTGGTTTGGGGCAAAAGTTTCACCTCATCCGGTTACTGTGCACGGAGAAAGGTTTGTGCAGTCCGGGCCAGGGGATGTGCCGCGATGGCCGGGCTCAAACCCGACCCGCCATGTCGTGACCGGAATGTGATCTGCGCCGCTTCACCCGCTTGATCGCAACCGCACCGCAAGGTGGCACGTGGGTTACAGGTGAAGACGGGATCTTGGTCGCCCGTTGCATGTGTCACGATTTTTGGCGATATGAACACTTTCCGCATACGCTTGGTTCCGCAGAGTGAATAAGGGGCCCAATAGCAGATCTCGGCTTGACTGCTCCGGAGCCACGCACTTGTAATTTCACTCGTGTCGTTACGTAGCGATCAGTAACGGCAACACCACGGGGACGCACAGACAGAGCGAGGGGCGCACATGACCGAGCTGTTTCAGGAACTGCTGGTCGAGGAGGCGGACGAGGAGCTCGGATGGCAGGAGCGCGCTCTGTGCGCCCAGACCGACCCCGAATCCTTCTTTCCCGAGAAGGGCGGCTCCACCCGCGAGGCCAAGAAGGTCTGCCTGGCCTGTGAAGTCCGTTCCGAATGCCTTGAGTACGCCCTCGCCAACGACGAGCGATTCGGCATCTGGGGCGGCCTGTCCGAGCGCGAACGGCGCCGGCTGAAAAAGGCAGCGGTCTGAGGCTCCCGAGGCACTCTCCGCAGGCCGTCCACCGCACACCGCACCGCACACCGCACGACCCACCGCACGGCATATCGAGCCGCACCTCCGACGGAGCACCGGCTGGAGCAAACGGTCCGCCTCCCGCACCTTCCCCGCAGGAGGCGGACCGCTCTGCTGCCAGCCGTTAGTGTGGGGCGCTGTCCAGCAGCCTCCGAGGGCACACCACCCCCGGACCCCCGGCCGGAGGGCCCGTACCGCGATGTCCCTGCACAGCCAGTCGACGGCCTCCCACCAGGCCCCCGCCACCCCCGAGTTCCCCCGGCACGTCGTCACCGCGGTCCTCGTCGCCCACGACGGCGCCCGCTGGCTGCCCCGGACGCTCGCCGGCCTCTTCGGCCAGGAACGCCCCGCGCAGAACCACATCGCCGCCGACACCGGCAGCGCCGACGACTCCGCGAGCCTGCTCCACCAGGCCCTCGGCGACGACCGGGTCCTCCACCTCGCCCGCCGCACCGGATTCGGCGCCGCCGTCGAGGAGGCCGCCCGCACCGCGGGCACCCTGACCGCCGAGGACCTCCCCTACCTCAAGCGCCCCAGCGGCTGGGACCCCGTCAGCCGCACCTGGCGCGACGACAACTACGACCTCCCCGAACTCCCCCACGGCGAACCCGTCCAGTGGCTCTGGCTCCTCCACGACGACAGCGCCCCCGAACCCGACGCCCTCACCGAGCTCCTGCGCGTCGCCGAGGAGAACCCCGACGCCGCCGTCATCGGCCCCAAACTGCGCGGCTGGTACGACAAGAAGCAGCTCCTCGAAGCAGGCGTCAGCATCGCCCGCAGCGGCCGCCGCTGGACCGGGCTCGACCGCCGCGAACAGGACCAGGGCCAGCACGACCAGGTCCGCCCCGTCCTGTCCGTCTCCACCGCCGGCATGCTCGTGCGCCGCGACGTCTACGACGCCCTCGGCGGCTTCGACAGACGCCTGCCCCTCATGCGCGACGACGTGGACCTCTGCTGGCGCGCACAGAGCGCCGGCCACACCGTCCTCGTCGCCCCCGACGCCGTCCTGCGCCACGCCGAAGCCTCCGCCCGCGAGCGCCGCACCGTCGACTGCGCCGGACGTACGACGTCCAGCCCGCACCGCGTCGACAAGGCCGGCGCCGTCTACACGATGCTCGCCAACAGCTCCGGCCGGGCCCTGCCCTACGTCCTGCTGCGCCTGCTGCTCGGCACCCTGCTGCGCACCCTCGCCTACCTCGTCGGCAAGGCCCCCGGCCAGGCCGTGGACGAGTTCACCGGCCTCCTCGCCACCCTGCTCCGCCCCGGCCGCGTCCTCGCCGCCCGCAAGGCCCGCCGCCACCCCGCCGTCCCCGCCGCCGAACTGCGCCCCCTCTTCCCGCCGCCCGGCGCCTCGCTGCGGGCCAACGCCGAACAGCTCGCCGGATACTTCGGCGACGGCCGCGACACCGAGTCCGCCGCCGCCGGACGGCACGGCGCGCCCAGCGTCCTGACCGCGCCCGGGGAGGACGGCGACTACCCGCAGACCACCGAGCGGTACGCGCGCCTCAAGCGCATCGCCCGCAACCCCGCACCCGTCCTCTTCGGCCTGCTCCTGCTCGTCTCCCTCGCCGCCTGCCGCTCCCTGATCGGCGGCGGCTCCCTCATGGGCGGCGCCCTGCTCCCCGCCCCCGACAGCGGCCTCGACCTCTGGCGCGGCTACACCGACACCTGGCACGCCGTGGGCACCGGCTCCACCGCCGACGCACCCCCCTACCTCGCCGTCCTCGGCGCCCTCTCCACCCTGCTGTTCGGCTCCACCCACGCCGCACTGACCCTGCTGCTCGTAGGCTCCGTCCCGCTCGCCGGACTGACCGCCTACTTCGCGTCCCGGCCGCTCGTCGAATCCCGCCTGCTGCGCGCCTGGGCCGCCCTCGCCTATGCCTTCCTCCCCGCCGTGACCGGAGCCCTCGCCGGCGGCCGTCTCGGCACCGCGGTCCTCGCCGTACTGCTGCCGCTCACCGCCCGCGCCGCGGTCTCCGCCTTCGCCCTCGGCGACAGCGAGGCCCGGGGCGCCAAGGGCGGCTGGCGCGCGGTGTGGACGTACACGCTGCTGCTGACCCTGGCCACCGCCTTCACCCCCGTCGTCTGGCCGCTGGCCGCCGTACTGGGGACCGCCGCGCTCGTCCTGCGCCGCGCGCAGTGGAAGACGTACGGCCCGCGGCTGCTCGCCACCCTCGCCGTGCCCCTCCTCGCGCTCGCCCCCTGGTCGCTGGGCCTGCTCACCGACCCCGGCCGCTTCCTGCGCGAAGCCGGACTGCCCTACGGGACCGGCTCCGCCACCGCCCTGGACCTGCTCGGCACCAGCCCCGGCGGCCCGGGGACCTCCGGCGGCCTGCTGCTCGCCGGGATCGTCCTCGCCGCCCTCGGCGCCCTGCTCCGCACCGACCGGCAGTTCGCCGTCCGCACCGCCTGGGCCGTCGCCCTGACCGCGCTGCTGCTGGCCGTCCTCCTCAACCGCACGGCCTGGGCGGGGCCCGCCACCCTCCTCTACGGACTGGCCCTCCTCGCCGCCGCCGCGCTCGGCGCCGACGGAGCCAAGGAGCGCGTCGCCGCCCGCAGCTTCGGCTGGCGCCAGCCGCTCGCCGCGCTCATCGCCCTCGCCGCCGCCGTCGGCCCCGTCCTCGGCGCGGCCGGCTGGCTGCTCGCCGGCGCCGACGGCCCGCTGGAGCGGCGCGACCCCGTACAGGTCCCGGCCTTCGTCGCCGAGGCAGGCGGGGACGACAACCAGACCCGCACCCTGATCCTCGACCCCGGCTCGCCCGCCACCATCTCCTACAGCCTCGTCCGGGGATCCGGCGGCCGTCTCGGCGCCGCGGAGACCGCCGCCCGCAGCGGCAGCGACCCCCGCCTCGACAAGGTCGTCTCCAACCTCGTCGCCGGCTCCGGCGCCGACCAGTCCAGCCAGCTCAGCGCCTACGCCATCCGCTTCGTGATGTTCCGGCCCGGCGGCCCCGAAGAGATCCGCCGGGTCCTCGACGCCACCCCCGGCCTGAGCCGGCGCCACCAGCAGGACGGCACCGCGCTGTGGGGCGTCGAACCCTGGCTGCCCCGCGCCGTCATCGTGCCCGGCACGGCGGGCGAGGCCCCCGTCCCCGTCGCCTCCGGCCCCGTCGAGGCCCACGGCAAGATCCCGGCCGGCGAGGCGGGCCGCGTGCTGCGCATCGCCGACCGCGCCGCCCCCGGCTGGCAGGCCACCCTCGACGGCAAGCCCCTCACGCCCAAGACCCTGGACGGCTGGGCGCAGGGCTTCGAACTGCCCGCCGCCGGCGGCCGCCTCGACCTCGTCCACGAGACCTCCCTGACCCGCACCGCCTGGCACTGGTCCCAGGGCCTGCTCGCCCTCGTGCTGCTGGTCATGGCCCTCCCGGGCCGCCGGGCCCGGCTCGACGACGACCTGCCCGAGGAGGAGGCCGCACTCCCCTCCCAGCCCGGCCCCGGCGAGGCCGGGGAGGGCCGCCGCGCCCGCCGGCTGCGCGCGGAGGCGGAGCCCGCCCCCGCCGCGCCCGTGGAGACGGCCGCGGCCGCCGACCCGTACGCGCAGATCCCGGCGCAGCCGGTGTACGGGGAGGAGACCTACGCGTACCAGCCGCAGGCCGACCAGGGCGGCTACGCCTACGAGCAGCAGCCGGCGCAGCCCTACACGCCCGCGCCGGAGTACGAGCCGTACCCCTACCCGCAGCAGGGCGCGCCGGCGTACGAGACCCCCTACCCCCAGCAGCAGCCGTACCCCTACCCGTACGAGCCCTACGAGCCGTACGACCCCCACGCCCAGCACGACGTGCGTCCGGACGGGAGCCCCCAGCAGTGAAGCAGCGAGCACCTCTCACGCTGGCCGCCGTGGCCGCGGCCCTCGCCGCGGTCACCGGCATCGCCTCCCTCACCGCTCCCGCCGGCGAGGGCAAGGCCGCCGAAGGCAACGCGGCGGCCGCCGCCCGGATGCCGGTGGAGCGGTCCCTGCTGGTGTGCCCCGCGCCCAGCACCTCGGACATCGCGGACACCACGTACACGGCGTTCACCCCGGGCCCGGCCGGATCCGCCGAGGGCAAGGGCGCGGCCCGGCTGCTCGGCGCGAACAAGGACGCCAAGGCGGTACTGGAGCTCAAGGAGACCGGCAAGCCCGCGGGAGCCACCGCCACCGGAGCCGACGCCCCCGCGCTGAACGGCAGCGCCGAGGGCGTCCTCGCCCCCGGCTGGACCGCCCAGCTGACCACCAAGGTCTCGGTCGGCCGCGCGCGCGGTGTCCTCGGCGCCGGCTGCACCGCGCCGGACACCGACTTCTGGTTCCCCGGGGTGAGCACCGCCAAGGGCCGCGAGGACTACCTCCACCTCACCAACCCGGACGACGCCGCGGCCGTCGTCGACATCAGGCTCTTCGGCCCCGACGGGCTGGCCAAGCCCGACCAGGGCACCAGCGAGAACATCAGGATCGACCCGAAGTCCACCAAGTCCGTCCTGCTGTCCTCCCTCGCCCCCGGGGCCCAGCTCGCGGACGCCACCGCCCATGTGACGACCCGTGCGGGCCGCGTCGGCGCCTCGGTGCAGGTCGCCGAGGAGGGGGTGGGCGCCGACTGGCTCGCGGCCTCCACCGACCCGGCGGGCTCACTGGTGCTCCCGGGCATCCCGGCGGACGCCGCCTCCGTACGGCTGGTCGTCTTCGCGCCCGGCGAGGAGGACGCCGACCTGAAGCTCCGGCTGGCCGGACCGAACGGCGCCATCAGCCCGGCGGGCAGCGAACAGCTGCACGTCAAGGCCGGCATGACGGCGAGCGTGGACCTCAAGGACCTGACCCGCGGCGAGGCGGGCTCCCTCCTGCTGGCCCCGGCGGACGCCGCCAAG
Source organism: Streptomyces sp. NPDC048255 (assembly GCF_040652415.1). Taxonomy (NCBI): domain Bacteria; kingdom Bacillati; phylum Actinomycetota; class Actinomycetes; order Kitasatosporales; family Streptomycetaceae; genus Streptomyces; species Streptomyces sp. NPDC048255. The sequence continues at coordinate 10,300 of NZ_JBEZMA010000019.1, read as the reverse complement.
GCCGCACCCGTGGTCGCGGCGGTACGCGTGGTCCGCGGCAGCGGCGCCAAGCAGGAGCTGGGCTTCGTCCAGGCCACCGGGCCGGTGGGCGCGCGGGCGACCGTCGCCGACAACCGGGCCGACGAGAACGCGACCCTGCTCGCGCTGACGGTCCCCGGCGGGACGGACGCGAAGGTCAAGGTGACGGCCTCGCCGACCACCGGCGGCGGTGAGCCCGCCTCCCAGGAGGTCGTGGTCAAGGCGGGCACGACACAGCCGGTGTCGCTGGCCCCGGCGGGCGGAAAGGGCTCCTACGCCCTCACCGTCGAAACCCTCTCGGGCGGCCCGGTCCACGCGGCCCGCACCCTGTCCCTCCCGCACGAGGGCATCGCGATGTTCACGGTCCAGACCCTGTCGGACGACCACTCCACGGTCTCGGTGCCCCGCGCCGTCCAGGACCTCTCGGTGCTGACCAGGTAATTCAGCCTCGCCGGCGTTCGAGGCGCGGGGGCTCGGGGGCAGAGCCCCCGCAACGGCGCCGCACCTTACGGCGCCGGCGCAGCCGGCGGGTCAGTCCTGCCCGTAACGCGGATCCACGGTCTCCGGCGAGAGGCCCAGCAGCTCCGCCACCTGCTCCACCACGATCTCGTGCACCAGCAGCGCCTTCTCGTCGCGCGTCTTCGTACGGATGTCCACCGGCCGCCGGAACACCACGATCCGGGCGGGCCGCCCCTCGCGGGACTCGTACAGCGCGCCCAGCGGCACCGCCTCGTCGTTCCAGCCGGCGTCCGGGCCGCCCGGCGGGCCCGGGACGTCCCCGATCAGGAACTCCACCTCGGCCAGCTGCGGCCAGCGCCGCTCCAGCCGCTCCACGGAATCCCGTACGAGGTCCCCGAACAGCTCCGCCCGGCTCGCCGACAGCGGCACCTGCGGCGGCGCCACCGGCCCGCGCATCCCCCGGCCGTGCCGGTCGCGCCTGCGCTGGCGCGGCGCGGCGGGGGCCGCGCCCGGGGCTCCGGCGGGGGGCTCGGCGGGGAGGGGAGGCAGGGAGCTGTCCGTCACCCCCGCAGGGTAGCCCTTGCCGGAACGGCTTTTCCGGACTCCGGCCGCGCCGTCGCCGCCCGCCGGGGAGCACGACACGGGGGAGTGAGCGGTGGGAGCGTCGTCGCGGCCCGGTCAAGAGTGCGGTACCGTCCAACGTCGTGAGCCTTGTACGTCGTTGTTCGCGCACCGCGTGCGGCCGCCCTGCCGTCGCGACGCTGACGTACGTCTACGCCGATTCGACCGCAGTCCTCGGCCCGCTCGCCACCTATGCCGAACCCCATTGTTACGACCTGTGCGCCGAGCACTCGGAGCGCCTGACCGCCCCGCGCGGCTGGGACGTCGTCCGGCTGTCCGACGGCTCGGCGCCGTCCCGCCCCAGCGGCGACGACCTCGAAGCCCTCGCCAACGCCGTGCGCGAGGCCGCCCGTCCGCCCGAGCGCGCGGCGGAGCCCGGCGGCCACGGCGGCCCGGTGACCGGCGAGACCCGCCGCGGACACCTGCGCGTCCTGCGTTCGCCGGACTCCTGACGCTCAGATCGTCTGAAAAGCTGCTCCGCGTTCAGGGTAGGTTTGCTGTCCGCACAGGACCTTCAGGAGGGCAGGCAGTGGCCGCAGATCTTTCGAACATCGTCAAGGCGTACGACGTGCGTGGCGTCGTACCGGACGAGTGGGACGAGCCCCTGGCCGAACTCTTCGGCGCCGCGTTCGTCGAGGTCACCGGTGCCACGGCGATCGTGGTCGGCCACGACATGCGCCCCTCCTCGCCCGGCCTGTCGGGCGCCTTCGCCCGGGGCGCGGCCGCCCGCGGCGTGGACGTCACCCTGATCGGCCTGTGCTCCACCGACCAGCTGTACTACGCCTCGGGCTCCATGAACCTGCCCGGTGCGATGTTCACCGCCTCGCACAACCCCGCCCAGTACAACGGCATCAAGATGTGCCGGGCCGGCGCCGCCCCCGTGGGCCAGGACACCGGCCTCGGGCAGATCCGCGAGCTCGCCGAGAAGTGGAGCGACGAGGGCGCGCCCGCCATCGCCCCCGGCACCGTCCCGGGCACCGTCACCGAGCAGGACACCCTGACCGGCTACGCCGCGCACCTCAAGGGCCTGGTCGACCTCACCGCGATCCGTCCGCTCAAGGTCGTCGTCGACGCGGGCAACGGCATGGGCGGCCACACCGTGCCCACCGTCTTCGAGGGCCTGCCGCTGGACCTGGTCCCCATGTACTTCGAGCTGGACGGGACCTTCCCCAACCACGAGGCCAACCCCCTCGACCCGAAGAACATCGTGGACCTCCAGGCCCGCGTGCTCGCCGAGGGCGCCGACCTCGGCATCGCCTTCGACGGCGACGCCGACCGCTGCTTCATCGTCGACGAGCGCGGCGAGGGCGTCTCCCCGTCCGCCGTCACCGCCCTGGTCGCGGCCCGCGAGCTGGACCGCAACGGCAACACCGGCACCGTGATCCACAACCTGATCACCTCCTGGTCGGTCCCCGAGGTCGTCCGCGAGCACGGCGGCAGCCCCGTACGCACCCGCGTCGGCCACTCCTTCATCAAGGAGGAGATGGCCAAGACGGGAGCGATCTTCGGCGGCGAGCACTCGGCGCACTACTACTTCAAGGACTTCTGGAACGCGGACACCGGCATGCTCGCCGCGCTCCACGTCCTGGCGGCCCTCGGCGGCCAGGACGGCACGCTGTCGGACCTGGTGTCCTCCTACGACCGCTACGCGGGCTCCGGCGAGATCAACTCGACCGTCGCCGACCAGGCGGCCCGGCTGGCCGCGGTCAAGGAGACGTACGGCGCCCAGGGCGACCTCACCCTGGACGAGCTGGACGGCCTGACCGTCACCGCCGCCGACTGGTGGTTCAACGTCCGCGCCTCCAACACCGAACCGCTCCTGCGCCTGAACGTCGAGGCCCGCGACACCGCGACCCTTGCCAAGGTCCGCGACGAGGTCCTCGCCCTCATCCGCGCCTGACCCACCACCCGGCGGGGCCGCAGAGCCCCGCCGGGCGGACACCTCCGGCCGAGACCGCAGATCCAGCCCCGCCGGGGGACACATCCAGCCCCCGGCGGACAGATCCAGCCCCGCCGGGGCCGACCTCCGGCCGAGACCGCAGATCCAGCCCCGCCGGGGCACACATCCAGCCCCGCCGGCGTTTGAGGCGCGGGTCCGGGCAGAGCCCGGTGCCCGGCGCAGCCGGGTTCCCCGGGGCGGAGCCCCGGGACTCCGGACCCGCACCGGAGGCGACCGGCCGAGCAGGGTCCCCCGGGGCGCAGCCCCGGGGCCACCTTCGGGCGCACCGCAGGTGACTCGGCGGTACGCTGACCACGCCCCACCCGCATCCCCGAAGGGAACCGCCCCATGCCGCTCGAAGCCGGTCTTCTGGAGATCCTCGCCTGCCCCGCCTGCCACTCGCCCCTTGAGGACAAGTCGGCCGACGAGACGGCTCCCGAGCTGATCTGCACCGGCCAGGACTGCGGACTCGCCTACCCGGTCCGCGACGGCATCCCCGTGCTCCTCGTGGACGAGGCCCGCCGCCCCGCCTGACCCCCCGGGCCGCGTCCGGGCCGGCACCGCCCCGGACGCGCGCAGACTGGTTCCGTCACACAACAGCCGGAGGCCGCCATGCTCGACGAGTCGCTCCTCGACGCACCGGACGCGCTCGCCCGCGCCGACCGCCGCGGCCTGCTCCGCGGCGCCGCCGAGGCCGGCGCCAGGGTCCGTACGGCAGCCCGGCACGCAGCCGAGGCGGGCCTCGCCGACCTGAACCCCGACGGCCGCCCCCGCGCCGTCCTCATCGCCGGGCCCGGCACCGCCGCCACCGGCGTCGCCGACCTGCTCGGCGCCCTCGCCGGCGCCTCCGCCCCCGTCATCCGGCTGGACCCGACCGGCGTCGCGCACGCCGCCGGAGCCCTGCGCTGGGCCCTGCCCGGCTGGGTCGGCCCGGTCGACCTGCTGCTCCTGACCACCACCGACGGCACCGAGCCCGGGCTCGCCGTCCTCGCCGAGCAGGCCTACCGGCGGGGCTGCAACGTCGTCGCCGTCGCCCCCGAGCGCTCCCCGCTGAGCGAGGCCGTGGACGGGGCGCACGGGCTCCTCGTACCGATGGCCAAGGCCCCGTACCAGGAGTACGACGAGTCCGCCGCGGCCGGACCCGGCGCGCTGTGGGCCCTGCTGACGCCGCTGCTGGTGCTCCTCGACAAGCTCGGCCTGGTCACCGCCGACCCCGCCAGCCTCCAGCTCGTCGCCGACCGGCTCGACCGCACCGCCGAACGCTGCGGGCCCGCCATCGCCACCTACTCCAACCCGGCCAAGACCCTCGCCGCCGAGCTCGCCGACTCCCTCCCGCTCATCTGGAGCGAGGGCATCGGCGCCGGACCCGCGGGCCGCCGCTTCGCCGCGACCCTGGCCGAACTCGCCGGGCGCCCCGCGCTCGCCGCCGTCCTGCCCGAGGCCCTCCCGGCCCACGGCGTCCTGCTCTCGGGGGCCCTCGCCGCCGGAGCCGATCCCGAAGACTTCTTCCGTGACCGGGTCGAAGAGCCCCAGGCCCTGCGCGCCCGCATCGTCCTGCTGCGTGACCGGCCGGCCGGCGGCCTCACCGCCGCCCCCGCCGCACGCGAGCTCGCCCTCAGCCACGACACGGCCATCAGCGAGCTCGAACCGGAGGAGGGCGTCGAGCTGGAACAGCTCGCCGAACTCCTCGCCGTCACGGATTTCGCCACCGCCTACCTGGCGCTGGCCTCCGGGGGACACAGCTGAGGCACACTTCCCCTGCCCGGCTCTATCCAGGAAGACGACGATGGACCGCCTGACCAACACGATCCGCCCCTACGCCTGGGGATCCACCACCGCCATCCCCACCCTCCTCGGCACCGAACCCACCGGTGAGCCCCAGGCCGAGATGTGGATGGGCGCGCACCCCGGCGCCCCCTCCCGGCTCGACCGCGGCTCCGGCGAGACCACGCTGACCGAGGTCATCGCCGCCGACCCCGAGGGGGAACTCGGCGCGGCCGCCGTCGCCAGGTTCGGCCCCGGGCTGCCCTTCCTCCTCAAGATCCTCGCCGCCGGCGCCCCGCTCTCCCTCCAGGTCCACCCCGACCTGGAACAGGCGAAGGCGGGCTACGCGGACGAGGAGCGCCGCGGGGTCCCCGTGGACGCGGGCCACCGCAACTACAAGGACCCCAACCACAAGCCCGAGATGATCTGCGCGCTCACCCCCTTCGACGGGCTGTGCGGCTTCCGTGCCCCGCACGAGGCCGCCGACCTCCTCGAAGGCCTCGGCGTCGACTCCCTCAAGCCGTACGCCGACCTGCTGCGGGCCCACCCCGAGGACGCTGCGCTGCGCGAGGTGCTGACGGCCGTACTCACCGCCGACCGCGAGCAGATGGCCGCCACCGTCGCCGAGGCCGCGGCCGCCGCCGAACGCCTGGGCGGCCCGTACAAGGCGTACGCCACCCTGGTCCACGACTACCCGGGCGACCCGGGGGTCATCGCGGCCATGCTGCTCAACCACGTCCAACTCCAGCCCGGAGAGGCGATGTTCCTCGGCGCGGGCGTCCCGCACGCCTACATCGAGGGCCTCGGCGTCGAGCTGCTGGCCAACTCCGACAACGTGCTGCGTGCCGGGCTCACCCCCAAACACGTGGACGTACCGGAACTGCTCAAGATCGTGAAGTTCGAGTCGGGCGACCCGAAGGTGCTGCGCCCCGAGGGCGACGCCGAAGAGGTCTACGAGACCCCCATCGACGAATTCCGGCTCTCCCGCTTCCTCCTCGCCCCCGGCGGCGCCTCCCGCACCCTCCCGGCCGGCGCCCCGCAGATCCTGCTCTGCACGGCGGGCTCCGTGAAGGCCGGCGAACTGGCCCTGGCCCCCGGCGAGTCGGTCTTCGTACCGGCGGGCGAAACGGTCGAACTGTCGGGAACCGGTACCGTATTCCGCGCCACCGTGGTCGTCTGACGTAGCCTCCGTCCCGGCGGCTGCAACAATGTGCGGCCGGTAGGTCAGTGGCTAGGAAGGACACCCCGCATCCATGAGCGCGTCGGGCGGTACCAAGGCGATCGTGGCGGCACTCGCCGCCAACCTCGCCATCGCTGTAGCCAAATTCGTGGCATTCCTCTTCAGCGGATCCTCGTCGATGCTCGCGGAAAGCGTCCACTCGCTGGCCGACTCCGGGAACCAGGGGCTGCTGCTCCTCGGCGGGAAGAAGGCCCAGCGCGAGGCGACACCGCAGCACCCCTTCGGGTACGGGCGTGAGCGCTACATCTACGCCTTCCTCGTCTCCATCGTGCTCTTCACCGTCGGTGGCATGTTCGCCATCTACGAGGGCATCGAGAAGATCAACCACCCGCACGCGATCGAGGCCTGGTACTGGCCGGTCGGCGTCCTGGTCTTCGCGATCATCGCCGAGTCCTTCTCCTTCCGCACCGCGATCAAGGAGTCGAACGCGATCCGCGGCAAGCAGACCTGGGGCCAGTTCATCAAGCGGGCCAAGGCTCCCGAGCTGCCCGTCGTCCTGCTGGAGGACCTCGGCGCGCTCGTCGGTCTGGTCCTGGCCCTCGTGGGCGTCGGCCTCGCCCTGCTGACCGGTGACGGCCTCTGGGACGGCATCGGCACCCTGTGCATCGGCATCCTGCTGATCATCATCGCGATCGTCCTGGCCGCAGAGACCAAGTCCCTGCTGCTCGGCGAGGCCGCGGGCACCGAAGAGGTCGAGAAGATCACGGCCGCGCTGGTCGACGGGGTCGTGGTCACCCGCGTGATCCACATGCGCACCCTGCACCTCGGCCCCGAGGAGCTGCTGGTCGCCGCCAAGATCGCCGTCGAGAGCCACGACACCGCGACCCAGGTGGCGGACGCGATCAACGCCGCCGAGGCGCGCATCCGCGAGGCGGTCCCGATCGCCCGCGTGATCTACCTGGAGCCGGACATCTACCGCCCCGAGGCGGCCACCCCGCTCACCAAGTAGCCCCCGGACGTACGAAGGCCCCGCGAGCAGCGACTCGCGGGGCCTTCGGAGTGTCCCGGGGCAGTCGCCTCAGTCGGCGTGTACGGCCCCGTGGACGGGCTGGGCCGGCCAAGGCGCCGGCCGCCTGCGCCGCACCACCAGCGCCGCGATCCCGAGTCCGGCGCCGACGAGGACGAGCGGGATCCCGCCGAAGCCCACGGCGCCGGCCGCCAGCAGTCCGACGGGAGCCTCGATCGTCCGGCCGTGGACCGCGGAGACCTCGACCGTGCCGCTGCCCTCCTCGGCCGTGTTGAGGGAGGAGTCGACGGAGTTGACCCGGTTGTCCCCCATCAGGAAGACCCGGCCGTCAGGAACGGCCACGTCGAAGTCGAGCACCGCGGGCATCGCGGGGTCCCGGAGGTACGGCTCGTCGAGCGGCTCGCCGTTCAGCCGCAGCGACGACTCCTCGCGCGTGTAGGAGATGCGGTCACCGCCGACGGCCACGACCCGCTTCAGCACCGGTTTTTCCGGGAACCACGGAGCCCGGACCAGTACGACGTCGCCGCGCCGGACGTCCTGGAGGGGACCCCTGACGAACCAGATCCGCTCGCCGGGGCGGTAGGCGGGCCGCATCGAGTCACCGGCCATCATCAGCATGTCCAGGCCCTGCGGTGGCGGGGCTGCGACGCCGTAGCCGATGGAGCCGCCCCAGGCGAGCGTCCCGAGCACCAGCAGTACGACCGCCCAGATCCCCCGTCTGCGTCCCGGCCTGTGTTCCATGGATCCGTTCCCCTCCCAGCGGTGCATGTGGCGGGAAGAATATGGGCGGGCCGGATCTGCACGGCGGCCGGGCCCCGTACCTCCGCGGTCCGCGACCCGACCGCACGCCGGGGTGGAGACAGGACCGGCTACCGGATCTCGCGCAGCACGTCCAGGATCGACGCCTCGTCGGGCGCGGCCTGGAGCCGCTCCCGGAACCCGCCGTCCATCAGCTTGCGCGACAGCAGCGCCAGGATCCGCAGGTGCTCGTCGCCCGCCGCGGCCTCCGGCACGGAGATCATGAAGACCAGCCGGGCCTTCGTCCCGTCCAGCGCGCCCCACTCGATGCCCTCGTCGGACCGGGCGAAGCCCACCGTGGGCCGGGCCACCGCGTCCGTCTTGGCGTGCGGGATCGCGATCGACTCGCCGAGACCTGTCGTGCCCTGTGCCTCCCGGGCCAGGGCGACCCGTACGAGCTCGTCCACGTCCCGGACGTTCCCGGTGGTGGCCAGCATCTCCGCCATCTCGCGGATCGCCGCCTCCTTGGAGTCCGAGGCCAGCTCCGTCTTCACGGTCCGCGCGGTCAGGTACCCGGAGAGCACCTCCGGCTCGGCGGCCTGGTCCGTGGCCGCGGCTGCGGCTGCGGCCGGAGCCGCGGCGGGCGCGGCCTGCGACCGTACGGCCGTCCCGGCACCACCGCGGCCACCGGCACCAGCGGCAGCACCGACACCACCGGCGCCCACGCCCGCCGGGACCGGCTCGGCGGAGGGGGAGCCCGGCGCCGCCCGGCCGTTCCTGCGCTGCTTGATCCCGATGAGCGCGTTCGTGGCCAGCGCGGTGACGAGGGTGCCCGCCGCGATCGCGACGAAGAACATGGCGACACCGCTCACGGCACCGAAGAGCGAGACGATCGGGCCGCCGTGCGGCACCGAGTCCTCGACCCCGGCCAGCCCCGCGATCGCGCCGGCCACGGCGCCGCCGAGCATGTTCGCCGGAATGACCTGCGCCGGCCGCGCGGCGGCGAACGGAATGGCGCCCTCGGAGATGCCGAAGAAGCCCATGAACAGGGCGGCGATGCCGGTCTCCCGCTCCTGGTCGCTGTAGAGCTTGCGGCGCAGCAGCGTCGCCAGGCCCTGGCCGAGCGGCATGACCGGGATGGCTGCGGCGGCCATGCCCATGACCGCGTTGTTGGTGCCGATCAGGCCCACCGCCACGAGGAAGGCGGTCTTGTTGACCGGGCCGCCCATGTCGAAGGCGATCATCAGGCCGATGATGGCGCCGAGCACGATCGCGCTGGAGCCGGTCATCCCGTTCAGCCAGCTGGTGAGGTGCGTGAACACCCAGGAGATGGGCCGGCCGATCACATAGATGTAGAACAGGCCGAGGGCGAGCGTCGAGACGATCGGGATCACGATGATCGGCATGATCGGCTGGACGAACTTGGGGACCTTGACCTTCTTGATCCAGACCACCAGATAGCCGGCCAGGAAGCCGGTCGCGATCGCGCCGAGGAAGCCCGCGTTGGCCTCCGCCTTGTAGATGGTCGTGGCATTGGCGGCCAGGAAACCGCCGATCATGCCGGGGACGAGCGCGGGCCGGTCACCGAGGGCGTAGGCGATGTAGCCGGAGAAGATCGGCAGCATCAGCGTGAAGCCGAGGGTGCCCAGGGCGTTCACGTAGAACCAGAACGACCCCTCGTCGAACGTGATCCCCTCGGACGTGGAGTGTCCGCCGAGCGCGATCGAGATGGCGAGCAGCAGACCGCCCACCACGACGAAGGGGATCATGTGCGAGACGCCGTTCATCAGCGCCTTGTACGCGGCGCTGCGCTCGTGGCCGCCGCCGCCTCCACCCCCGCCGCCCCCGCTCGCGCCCCCGCCCTGGCCCCTGCCGCCGGCGGCCTGCACGGGCGCGCTCTGCACGCGCTCGATCAGCTCCTCGGGCTTGTGGATGCCGTCCGCGACACCGGTGGACAGCACCCGCTTGCCCGCGAAGCGCTCGCGGGCGACCTCCGTATCGGCGGCGATGATGATGCCGTCCGCCTCTCTGACATCGTTGTCAGAGAGCACGTTCTCAGCCCCGATCGAGCCTCGGGTCTCCACCTTCATGTCGATGCCGAGACGGTCGGCGGCCTGCTGCAGCTTCTCCGCGGCCATGTAGGTGTGCGCGATCCCCGTGGGACACGCGGTGACGGCGAGCAGCTTCAGGCGCTTCTGCCCGCTTGCGCCCCCGCCTGCGGGAGGGCCGGCCGGACTGGTCACTGAAATCTCCTTCACGGCATGGGTCCTGCGGGATCGCGCAAGAGTTCCGATCCACCGGCATCCTGCCCCACCCCAGGGGCCGATCAAAAGTCCTAAAGGCCTCAAACCTGCCCGCCGGAGGACCCGAAGCCGGGCCCGAAGCCGGACACGCCTCATTAGATGAGCGAGTCCGAAGTGGCGCCTGCGGGGAGGCGCCAGCCACGCGCGTCTGCGGCGTTGTCGTCGGTCGCCGACGCTCCGCGTCGTCCGGCGGGCAGGTTTGAGGCCTTTAGGACTTTTGATCGGCCCCTGGGGTGGGGCAGGATGCCGGT